>NZ_JABWQS010000038.1:0-63982 GCF_014268545.1 Pseudomonas sp. SWRI81 | reverse complement strand
GGCGGTGTGTCATTCGAAGCAGATGCTGACTGATATTGCACCTTCGCGAGCAGGCTCGCTCCCACAGGGGTGGCATCCCTTGCAGGTTATGGGTCGGCGCAAGCGCTGGCGCCATAAAACCACCGTGCTAGAATGCCGCCCGCATTTGCTGGCCATTTACAGGCTTGTCATAAAAAGCTGAAAGGCACACGAAGGGACCTGCGCACGCTGTGCCAGGCGCCCCAACCGACCACGGAACGCTGCGCACCAGGATTTATGAGACTCAAGCCTTTCCCGACATTTTTCGCACTGTTTTGCCTGCCCGGCCTCGCCGCCGCGGGGGAAAAAACCGTGTATGGCCTCAACGAATACGCTTCGCTCGATGGCATCAATCTGGAAGTCGCGGCCAAACTCGACACCGGGGCGAAAACCGCCTCGCTGAGCGCCCGCGACATCAAACGCTTCAAACGCAACGGTGAGTCCTGGGTACGCTTCTACCTGGCCATCGATGCCGCGCATTCGCACCCGATCGAACGGCCACTGGCCCGCGTCAGCAAGATCAAGCGCCGCGCCGGCGACTACGATCCGGAAGAAGGCAAGAAATACACCGCCCGTCCGGTGATCGAGCTGGATATCTGCATGGGTTCGGCCATGCGCAGCATCGAAGTGAACCTGACCGACCGAAGTGCGTTCCAATACCCGCTTTTGATTGGCTCCGAGGCGCTGAAACGCTTCGACGCGCTGGTCGACCCCAGTCTTAAATACGCTGCCGGCAAACCTGCCTGCACCATCGCCGCTCATACCGCCGAGTAATTTCCATGCGTTCTCTAACCTTCCACCTGAAAATCCTGATCGCCGTGCTGGTGCTGCTGGGCGTTTCGGTTACGGCCTATCAGATTTTCGTGCTCGGCATCCCGGTGACCGAAGACGCCACCGACGACCTGTGGAACATCGACGCCAAGGTCGAGTTCGTCGCCAGCACCAAGGACCCGGTCAAGATCCAGATGTTCGTGCCGCCGCTGAGCCGCGACTACGTCAGCCTCAACGAAAGCTTCATCTCCAATAACTACGGCGTCGCGGTCAACCGCGTCGACGGCAACCGCAAGGTGACCTGGTCGGCCCGTCGCGCCAAAGGCAACCAGACGCTCTACTACCGCCTGGTACTGACCAAGCGCTACACCGCCGAAAAATCCAAGGTCAAAGGCCCGACCTTCCGCGACAGCATGGTCATCGAAGGCCCGGAAAAAATCGCCGCCGAAGCGCTGCTCGCGCCGATTCGCCAGCATTCGGCCGACGTCGAAACCTTCATTGGCGAAGCGATCAAGCGGGTCAACAACCTCAACGATGACAACGTGAAACTGCTGCTGGCCGGCGATCCGTCCACCGCGCACAAAGCGAAAATCGTCGAACTGCTGCTGTCCATCGCTCACGTACCAGTAGAAAAAGTCCACACCATCCGCCTCGTCGCCGATCAGCCGCAAATGCCGGAACTGTGGCTGCGCAGCTTTAATGGCACTGACTGGCTGTACTTCAACCCGGAAACCGGCGAACAGGGCCTGCCGACCGACCGCCTGCTGTGGTGGACTGGCGATGAAAACCTGATCACTGTCGATGGCGGCAAGAAGGCCAACGTAACGTTCAGCCTCAACAACAGCGAGATGAACGCGATTCGCCTGGCCAAGCTGACCGACGAAAATACCGACGCCAACTTCCTCGAATACTCCCTGTACGGCTTGCCGCTGCAGACCCAGCAGACATTCATGATCATGGTGATGATCCCGATCGGCGTGCTGGTGATCCTGATCCTGCGCAACCTGATCGGCCTGCAGACCCTCGGCACGTTCACTCCGGTGCTGATCGCCCTGGCCTTCCGTGAAACGCAACTGGGCTTCGGCATTCTGCTGTTCACCGTAATCACCGCGCTGGGCCTGTCGTTACGCTCCTATCTTGAGCATCTGAAGCTGCAAATGCTGCCGCGCCTGTCGGTGGTGTTGACGTTTGTCGTGGTGTTGATCGCCGCGATCAGCCTGTTCAGCCACAAGCTCGGCCTGGAACGCGGCTTGTCGGTGGCACTGTTCCCGATGGTGATTCTGACCATGACCATCGAACGCCTGTCGATTACCTGGGAAGAGCGCGGCGCCAGCCATGCGATGAAAGTGGCGATCGGCACGCTGTTCGCCGCGTCCCTGGCGCACTTGATCATGACCGTGCCGGAACTGGTGTATTTCGTCTTCACGTTCCCGGCGATCCTGCTGATTCTGGTCGGCTTCATGCTGGCGATGGGTCGCTACCGCGGCTACCGCCTGACCGAACTGGTGCGGTTCAAGGCTTTCCTGAAGAAGGCTGACGCCTGATGTTCGGTTTCTGGAAGACCTGGAAGGCCCTGGAAGCCCGGGGCATCATGGGCATCAATCGACGTAACGCCGACTACGTGCTCAAGTACAACAAGCGCAGTCTGTACCCGATTGTCGACGACAAGATCATCACCAAGGAACGCGCCATTGCCGCCGGCATTCACGTGCCGGAGCTGTACGGGGTGATCTCCACCGAGAAGGAAATCGACAAGCTCGGCGAGATCATCGGCGGGCGCAGCGACTTCGTGATCAAACCGGCCCAGGGCGCCGGCGGTGACGGCATCATTGTCATCGCCGACCGTTTCGAAGGCCGCTACCGCACGGTGTCGGGCAAGATCCTCGCCCATGAAGAGCTGGAGCACCACATTTCCAGCATCCTCACCGGTCTGTACTCGCTGGGCGGCCACCGCGACCGCGCACTGATCGAATACCGCGTGACGCCGGACCAGATCTTCAAGAGCATCAGCTACGAAGGCGTGCCCGACATTCGCATCATCGTGCTGATGGGTTATCCAGTGATGGCGATGCTGCGTCTGCCGACCCGCCAGTCCGGCGGCAAGGCCAACCTGCACCAGGGCGCCATCGGCGTCGGTGTCGACCTGGCCACCGGCCTGACCCTGCGCGGTACTTGGCTGAACAACATCATCACCAAACACCCCGACACCACCAACGCAGTAGATGGTGTGCAACTGCCCTACTGGGACGGCTTCATGAAACTCGCGGCCGGCTGTTATGAGCTGTGCGGACTGGGTTACATCGGCGTCGACATGGTGCTCGATCAGGAGAAAGGTCCGCTGATTCTGGAGCTGAATGCGCGGCCGGGGCTGAATATCCAGATTGCCAACGATTGCGGGCTGACCTTGCGTACCCATGCGGTTGAAGCACGGCTGGAAGAGCTGAAAGCGCGCGGGGTGAAGGAGTCGGTTGACGAGCGCGTGGCGTTTACACAGGAGATGTTTGGGCATATTCCTGCGGTCGAGGGCTGATCCAAAACCGAGCCGCGGCCTTCGCGAGCAGGCTCACTCCTACATTTGGAAAGCGTTCCCCTGTAGGAGTGAGCCTGCTCGCGATGACTTATTCACAGTCACCACAGAAATACCCCTGCCGCCAATCTGCCAATCACCGACATCCCCTCTAGGAGCAATTCCTACAGAAGACTACAATCCCCACCCCCGCCTCGATGGCCGATCTGCCCCGCCCATGTTGACCTGTTCCGTATTCCCGCTGCCCTACCGCGCCAATCCCGCTGACTACTTCGCGGCCATTCGCAACGCCCCTGGCGCCGTGCTGCTCGACAGCGGCCGGCCAAGTGCCGACCGGGGCCGTTATGACCTGCTCAGCGCCTGGCCGCTGGAACAATTGGCGGTGCTGCCGGACGAAGGCGGCGCGCATTTTCTGCAACGCCTGCGCGACAACCTCAGCCGTCTGGGCGAAGCGCAATTGCCGGTTGGGTACGAGTTACCGTTCGCCGGCGGCCTGATCGGTTATCTGAGCTATGACTTCGGGCGGCATCTGGAACACTTGCCCAGCCAGGCGCTGGATGATCTGCAATTGCCCGATGCGCGTTTTGGCCTGTACGACTGGGCGTTGATCAGCGATCACCAGACACAAACCAGCCAATTGGTCTTTCATCCGTCGGTTGCCGCCGGTGAACAGCAGCGATTGACGGCGCTGTTCACCCAACCACGGGCTGACGCACTGACGCCGTTCAAGCTGAACAAACCGATGAGCGCCGATCTCTCCGCCGACGAATACCGTCAGGCGTTCGAACGCATTCAGCAATACATCCAGGCTGGTGATTGCTACCAGGTCAACTTCGCCCAGCGCTTCCGCGCGCCGTGCGAGGGCGACCCATGGCTGGCTTATTGCGCCTTGCGCCAAGCCTGTCCGACACCCTTTTCTGGTTTCCAAAGCCTGCCCGACGGCGGCGCAGTGCTGAGCCTGTCGCCGGAACGCTTCGTCAAGGTCAGCCAGCGCCAGGTGGAAACCCGCCCGATCAAAGGCACCCGCCCCCGCGGCCTGACGCCCGGCGAAGACGCGGCCAACGCCGCCGAACTGCTGGCAAGCCCCAAGGATCGTGCGGAGAACCTGATGATCGTCGATCTGTTGCGCAACGACCTCGGGCGCACGTGCCGCATCGGCTCCGTACGGGTGCCGGAATTGTTCAGTCTGGAAAGCTATCCGAATGTGCACCACTTGGTCAGCAGCGTGACCGGAGAATTGGCGGATGATCGCGACGCACTGGATTTGATTGCCGGCAGCTTCCCCGGCGGCTCGATCACCGGCGCGCCGAAAATTCGCGCCATGCAGATCATTGATGAGCTGGAGCCAACCCGGCGCGGGTTGTACTGCGGTTCGTTGCTGTACCTGGACGTGCGCGGCGAAATGGACAGCTCCATCGCGATTCGCAGTCTGCTGGTCAAGGATGCGCAGGTGTGCTGCTGGGGCGGTGGCGGGATCGTTGCCGATTCGCAGTGGCAGGCCGAGTATCAGGAATCGATTACCAAAGTCCGAATCCTCCTCGACACCCTGCAGAACCTTTAAAAGCTTCGCGAGCAGGCTCGCTCCCACATTTGGAATGCATTTCCCTGTGGGAGCGAGCCTGCTCGCGAAGGCATCCCTCCAGACGACTACAAACTCAACTCTCGGTTTGAGGCGTTGAGGAACTCTTGCTTCAGCTCGGCAAACGTATGCACCGCCGGAAACTGTGGAAACTCGCGAATAACATTCTCCGGCGCATGAAACAGAATCCCCGCGTCCGCCTCACCCAGCATCGTCGTGTCGTTGTACGAATCGCCCGCTGCAATCACCCGGTAATACAGGCTCTTGAACGCCAGCACCGACTGGCGCTTGGGATCTTTCTGGCGCAACTGATAGCTGGTCACCCGTCCGGTTTCGTCAGTGATCAACCGATGGCAGAGCAAGGTCGGAAAGCCCAGTTGGCGCATCAGCGGCTGCGAGAACTCATAGAAGGTGTCCGAGAGAATCACCACCTGGAAGCGCTCGCGCAGCCAGTTGACGAATTCCACGGCACCGTCCAGCGGCTGCAGCGTGGCGATCACTTCCTGGATGTCCGACAGTTTCAGGCCGTGTTCATCGAGAATGCGCAGACGCTGCTTCATCAGCACGTCGTAATCGGGAATGTCCCGGGTGGTGGCCTTGAGGGATTCGATTCCGGTTTTTTCGGCGAAGGCGATCCAGATTTCCGGTACCAATACCCCTTCAAGATCCAGGCAAGCAATTTCCACAAGACACTCCCGTTTGTAGTGATTATTTGAGTCGAGCGAGGCCGAACTCTAGCGCCTGCACCTGACGGGCGCAACGCACCGGACGCCCCGGGCGCGGCAGCTTTTTGTTACCATCGGCGCCATATAGAGCGCCCAGCGCCACCGACCTGTAGGAAGCCGCCCTGATGAGCCCAACGTTCGACGTCGTGGAACTCGCCACGACCTATGCCAATAAATCCGCCCAAGACATCCTCAAACTGGCGTTTGCCGAGTTCGGCGATGACCTGTGGATCTCTTTCAGCGGCGCCGAGGATGTGGTGCTGGTGGACATGGCCTGGAAGCTCAACAAAAACGTCAAAGTGTTCAGCCTCGACACCGGGCGTCTGCACCCGGAGACTTACCGGTTTATCGAGCAGGTACGTGAGCACTACAAGATCGACATCGAAATCGTCTCGCCGGACCACGCGAAACTGGAACCGTTCGTGAAGGAAAAAGGCCTGTTCAGTTTCTACCGCGACGGCCACGGCGAATGCTGCGGCATCCGCAAGATCGAACCGCTGCGGCGCAAACTGTCCGGCGTCAAAGCCTGGGCCACCGGCCAGCGCCGCGACCAGAGCCCGGGTACTCGTAGCGCTGTAGCCGTGCTGGAAATCGACACCGCGTTCTCGACGCCGGAACGCACCCTGTACAAGTTCAACCCACTGGCGCAGATGACCAGCGAAGAGATCTGGGGCTACATCCGCATGCTGGAATTGCCGTATAACAGCCTGCATGAGCGCGGCTTCATCAGCATCGGCTGCGAACCCTGCACCCGCCCGGTCCTGCCGAACCAGCATGAGCGTGAAGGCCGCTGGTGGTGGGAAGAAGCGACGCAGAAAGAGTGCGGGTTGCATGCGGGCAATATCATCAGCAAGAGCAAGGCCTAGTCCTCAGCCGCGCTGATTTCCCTGTGTAGGAGTGAGCCTGCTCGCGATAGCGCTGTGTCAGCTGAGATGGGTCTTGCTGATACAGCGCTATCGCGAGCAGGCTCACTCCTACAGAAATATCGAGCGACGCGAAAAATGTGTACACACAAATGTCACCATCGGTGCCATTTATGTGTGCACTTTCTGTTTTCACGCCCTGAAAAGTTACACGCCTTTCAAAAGATTCCCGCCCTCGCCTGCCCCCGAAATCTTTCCCTGAAAAAATTAACCTATCCATTCGGTCAATTTTAATTTCCATTTTTTCAGCGACTTACCGCGCCTCGATAATTTTTCGAAATGAGTACGGCTGCCCATAGAATCGCAACTGGCACAGATCTGGCTTTAGTGCATACATGTTTTGTATACAAAACCGCAAAACATGCACACACTTTCGATCCGCACGCCTGAAGCGCCCTATCCCGTACAGGCTGCAGATGCCCCTAACCTGCGATGTTTCATTGCCGCGACGAAGATTTGTCGAGCCTGGCGGCTCATGCACAGTCATCGCGGCCCTGAGCATCAGGAGCCTGCCGGAATGCGTACAAGTCTTTCGAACAACATCGCGCTGAATCTGCCGTCCTCCACACTTGACCAGCCGTTGCCCCATGACGGGGTGGACGAGCCGCTGAGCCCGCGCCTGCACAACAGCGACCTGGCGCCGACCAAGGCCGAAGGTCGACGCTGGGGCAAATACAGCATCTTTGCCCTGTGGACCAACGATGTGCACAACATTGCCAATTATTCGTTCGCCATCGGCCTGTATGCGCTGGGCCTGGGCGGCTGGCAGATTCTGTTGTCGTTGGGGATCGGCGCGGCGCTGGTGTACTTCTTCATGAACCTGTCCGGGTACATGGGCCAGAAGACCGGCGTGCCGTTTCCAGTGATCAGCCGCATCAGTTTCGGCATCCACGGCGCGCAGATTCCTGCACTGATCCGAGCGGTTATCGCCATCGCCTGGTTCGGCATTCAGACCTATCTGGCCTCGGTGGTGTTTCGTGTGTTGCTGACCGCCGTGCATCCCGGCTTCGCTGAATACGACCACAACTCGATCCTCGGTCTGTCGACATTGGGTTGGGTGTGCTTCGTGGCAATCTGGCTGGTGCAACTGGTCATTCTCGCCTACGGCATGGAAATGGTCCGCCGTTATGAAGCCTTTGCCGGCCCGGTGATTTTGCTGACGGTTGCCGCCCTTGCCGCGTGGATGTATTTCCAGGCCAACGCAACCATTGCCTGGTCGATCCGCGAGCCGCTGACGGGCGGTGAGATGTGGCGCAACATCTTTGCCGGCGGCGCTTTATGGCTGGCGATCTACGGCACGCTGATCCTCAACTTCTGCGACTTCGCCCGCTCGTCGCCCTGCCGCAAAACCATCCAGGTGGGAAATTTCTGGGGTTTGCCGGTGAATATTCTGCTGTTTGCAGCGATTACCGTCGTGCTGTGCGGCGCGCAATTCCAGATCAATGGCCGCATCATCGAAAGTCCGACCGAGATCATCGCTTCGATTCCTAACACGTTTTTTCTGGTACTCGGTTGCCTGGCGTTCCTGATCGTCACCGTCGCGGTGAACATCATGGCGAACTTCGTCGCCCCGGCGTTCGTGCTCAGCAACTTGGCGCCGAAATACCTGACCTTCCGCCGCGCCGGGCTGATCAGCGCGACCATCGCCGTGTTGATCCTGCCGTGGAATCTCTACAACAGTCCGTTGGTGATTGTGTATTTCCTGTCCGGCCTGGGCGCTCTGCTCGGCCCGCTGTACGGGGTGATCATGGTTGACTACTGGCTGATCCGCAAAGGCCGGATCCATGTGCCACAGCTCTACAGCGAAGCGCCACACGGTGCTTATTACTACAGTCGCGGCGTCAATTTCCGCGCGGTGGCGGCGTTTATTCCTGCTGCGTTGATCGCCATCGTCCTGGCATTGGTCCCGGGCTTCCACAGCGTTTCGCCGTTTTCCTGGCTGATCGGCGCCGGAATCGCCGGCATGCTGTATCTGATCATTGCCAAACGTCAGCCGCACTACGCGGATGTCAGCGGCGAAGCCATCGCGGTCGATAACGTCTGCCATTAATTTCCTCGCGGCCCGGTTTCGGGCCGCAAAACTGCCCGCAATAAGGATTTTCCATGCGCATTCTCGTGGTCAACGTCAACACCACCGAATCCATCACCGATGCCATCGCCCGTTCGGCGCAGGCCGTCGCCTCACCCGGTACGGAAATCGTCGGCCTGACGCCACGCTTCGGCGCCGAGTCGATCGAAGGCAATTTCGAAAGCTACCTGGCCGCCATCGCCGTGATGGATCGCGTGATGTCCTACGATCAGCCATTCGATGCCGTGATTCAGGCTGGCTACGGCGAACACGGCCGCGAAGGCCTGCAGGAATTGCTCAACGTGCCGGTGGTGGACATCACCGACGCCGCCGCCAGCACGGCGATGTTCCTCGGCCATGCCTATTCGGTAGTGACCACGCTGGATCGCACCGTGCCGCTGATCGAGGATCGCCTGAAACTCTCCGGCCTGTGGGATCGCTGTGCCTCGGTGCGGGCCAGCGGCCTGGCCGTGCTGGAGCTGGAACACGAGCCGCAGCGCGCGCTGGAAGCGATTGTTCACCAGGCCGAACTGGCGGTAACACAGGACAAGGCAGAAGTGATTTGCCTGGGTTGCGGCGGCATGGCCGGGCTGGACGAGCAGATTCGTCGACGTACCGGAGTGCCGGTGGTGGATGGCGTGACGGCGGCGGTGACGATTGCCGAAGCGCTGGTGCGCTTGAACTTGTCGACGTCCAAGGTGCGCACCTATGCGACGCCGCGGCCGAAGAACATTGTTGGCTGGCCGGGGCGGTTTGCTCGATAGACCGTGTCATCGTTCATCGCGAGCAGGCTCACTCCTACAGGGGAACGCATTCCAAATGTAGGAGTGAGCCTGCTCGCGATGGCCGCAACCAAGTCCCAAGCCTTGCTCAAACAGCACTAAACCGCCGCGCCAAGCCCTGCTCGGCAAACTGCTCGATAACGAAATCGACAAACGCGCGGGTCTTGCCCGGCAAGAGTTTGTGCTCGGCGTAATAGATCGAGATGTTGCCATCATCGACAAACCAGTCCGGCAACACCCGCTGCAACGTCCCCGCCTCCAGATACCCAACGGCAAACGGCATGCTCACCAGGGCAATCCCCAAACCTTGCGCTGCCGTCGCGCAGGCGGCTTCGGAATCGCTCATGGTCATCCGCAGCTTTAACGTCAATGGGTTGTGCTGCTGATCGCGGTGGGTCAGTTGCCAGGAGCGTACGCGTCCGGTTTGCGGTGAGCGGATCAGAATCCCGTCGTGCCGGGCGAGATCATCGGGATGGCTGATCGGCGCATGGCTGCGCAGATAATCCTTTGACGCCACCAATACCCGATGGGCCGCGGTCAGCTTGCGCGCCACCACACCCGGCGGCAGTTCGAAGCCGCCGCCGATGGCCGCGTCGAAGCCCTGCCCGATCAGATCGACCTGGCGATTATCGAAGTGCCAGTCCGGGTTGATCGCCGGGTAGCGCCGCAAAAACTCACCGAGCAGCGGCACGATATACAAACGTCCGAACACCGTGCCCATGCTGACCTTTAACGACCCGGCAGGCTGCCCTTCGGCACTGGCCAGATTAGCCACGGCGTTCTGGATCGTAGTCAGGCTCGCGCTGACCTCCGTCAAAAAGCGCTGCCCGGCTTCGGTCAGTGTCAGGCTGCGGGTACTGCGCTGAAACAGTCGCACCCCTAGTCGGGCTTCCAGCTTCGCCACGCTTTTGCCGACCGCGGCCGGCGTCAGGCTCAGGCGTCGCGCCGCTTCGGCAAAACTGCCGACTTCGGCACTGCGCACGAAGCATTCGATACTGCTGAAGGTTTCCATGAGCGCCACTATAAACTTTTGGTTTACACAGACTATAGCAATCAGGGTCTACACGGTTGTCGGTAACAGGTCGATACTCGGTTGCAACAACAGGGCATCCCGCCTTGAACATTTGGAGATCGAAGATGACCACTCAAAACTTCAGCGGCAAAGTCGCTCTGATTCAAGGCGGTTCGCGCGGTATCGGCGCGGCCATCGTCAAACGCCTTGCTGCTGAAGGCGCCGCGGTAGCCTTCACCTACGTCAGCTCGGCGGCAAAAGCTGAAGAACTGCAAAACAGCATCACTGGCAATGGTGGCAAAGCCTTGGCGATCAAGGCCGACAGCGCCGATGCCGACGCCATCCGCCACGCCGTCAGCACCACGGTCGAAGCGTTTGGCCGCCTGGATATTCTGGTCAACAACGCGGGCGTACTGGCCATCGCACCGCTGGAAGAGTTCAAACTGGAAGACTTCGATCAGACGCTGGCGATCAACGTGCGCAGCGTGTTCATCGCTTCGCAGGAAGCGGCGAAACACATGGGCGAAGGTTCGCGGATCATCAACATCGGCAGCACCAACGCCGACCGCATGCCTTTTGGCGGTGGCGGCGTATATGCAATGAGCAAATCGGCGCTGGTCGGTCTGACCAAGGGCCTGGCTCGCGATCTCGGCCCACGGGGCATCACCATCAACAACGTACAGCCAGGCCCGGTCGACACCGACATGAACCCGGCACACGGTGACTTCGCCGAAAGCCTGATTCCACTCATGGCCGTGGGCCGTTACGGCACCGCCGATGAAATTGCCAGTTTCGTGGCGTATCTGGCCGGGCCGGAAGCCGGCTATATCACCGGGGCCAGCCTGACCATCGACGGTGGTTTCGGCGCCTGATTAGTTTTTAAACCGCAAGAAAAACGCCGCCCTTCGTGCTACAAGGGCGGCGTTTTTTTCTGTTGAGGGTCAAGCCCATTCCAGCGCCGGCAGGCCAAAAGCGCTTGGGGTGAAGGCTTTCAGCGAGCGAAGAATACCGTCAGCGTGGGCATATTTTTCGTCGGCCATCGCCGCGTCGGGGATGGCGATTGCGGTCATGCCTGCCGCTTTTGCCGCGGTGACGCCGAACGGCGAATCCTCAAACACCAGGCAATCCTTCGGCGCAACACCCAGACGCCGGGCAGCGGTGAGGAAGATATCCGGCGCCGGTTTGGCCGCGCCGACTTCCGGATCGTCCGCCGTGACGATGAAATCGAACAGCGCAAACCAGTCGCGGTGCAAGGTGGTTTTCTGGCCAAACGACTGGCGTGACGAACTGGTGCCGACCGCAATCGGAATGTCGTGCGCCTTGAGGTGACGCACCAGCGCCTCGGCTCCCGGCATTGCCTGAGCCTTTGGAAAACGCTCGCGCATCAGCGGCTCGCGGATCGTCAGGAATTCTTCCGGGGTGATCGGTAGCTCAAGCGCTTGCACCACGTAATTGGCCAGGTCGCTGGCACCGCGACCAATGATATTCTGCTTGACGCTCCAGTCGAAGGTTCGCCCGTAACGCCCGGCGATGATGGAGGTGACCTCGGTGTAAATGCCCTCCGTGTCCAGCAACAACCCGTCCATATCGAAAATCACGGCCTTGATCGGGCCGAACGCCTTCAGCGGTGCATTCATCATCGGATCCGTTATCAAAGACATCCCGGACGGCATTCAAAGTGCCGCAACTCGGATCTGATTAATGGGTTCAGCAGCATAGCGAGGACGGTGGACGTAGGGCAACGGGCAATGCCCCTCTATCCGGGTTGTCCGATCAGCAGAACTCAGCGAAACATTGCCACCGGAAAAGGCTTACTGCTCATCCTCGTCATCTTCATCCTCCTCGATCAACGGCACCGTCGCGTCATCCATCAGCGAACCCGGGTCTTCATTTCCCGGATCGTTGATCTTTTCCGGATCGTTGATAAACGGCACGCCGCTCGGACCTTTCTCTTCCTTGCCTTCGGTTTCAGGAGTCATGGCAAACCTCTCGATCACGTGGGATGTATGACGTTCGAAAAGCCCTACCGCCAATCGTTCCTCATTCCAACGGCCAGACGCGAAAACCCGGCACCAGGCCGGGTTTCCGTTGATTTAATAATGTCAGTTCTTGTGTTTGTTTTTGTACTTATGCTTATGCTTGTGCTTGTGCCCACCGGAGTGGGATCCGCCGTCGTCGTCACCCAAGTTGTTTCCGACCGCACCACCCGCAGCACCACCCAAGCCTGCACCAATGGTCGAACCGGTAGAGCCACCGAGGCTGTTGCCGACGACCGAGCCGCCCGCGGCACCGAGGCCGCCACCAATCGCCGCTTCGGTGCGATTACGTTTGTTCGCGCCAAGGGCACCGCCCGCCGCGCCGCCGACACCTGCGCCGACCGCCGCGCCCGTGCTTCCGCCGAGCTGTCCGCCAACCACATTACCCAGCGCACCACCGAGACCACCGCCTACGGCAGCAGTGCCGTCCCCGGCAGCCATCGCGCCCTGCGCCACGAACAAGCCGAAAAACAGTGCAGATAATGGCAATCGCATATGAACCTCTCAGTTCCCGAATCGGGACAGTCCGCCCAAGCGGGGCGTATGTGAATTGGAGATGATTTATGAAGAAACGTTCACCCATGAAAAAGCCCGACATCGAGTCGGGCTTTTTCTGACAGAAGATCCGTCTCAGTGGCCCTTGTGGCCTTTGCCCAGATTGCTGCCCACCGCGCCGCCGGCTGCACCGCCCAGGCCCGCGCCAATGGTCGCGCCATTCTTGCCACCGAGGCTGTGGCCAATCACCGAACCGCCGGCCGCACCGACGCCACCACCGATGGCTGCCTTGGTGCGACTGCCTTTGCGTGCAGCGACCGCGCTACCCGCAGCGCCCGCTACACCGGCACCAATCGCAGCACCGGTGCTGCCGCCCATTTTCTGGCCGACGACGTTACCCAGCGCGCCGCCCAGGCCGCCACCCAGTGCCGCGGTGCCATCGCCGGCGGCCATCGCACCTTGAGCAACCAGAAGGCCAAGAACCACAGCGGGCAGTGTTAAACGCATGACGAAAACCTCAAAAAAATTGGGATGACAAAACGGGCCGGGATTTAATGCTCTCGACACACAAAAGTCCAGACGAAATCAAAAGATCCGCGTGCACTTGGCGCCGGGTTGGACAGCGATTGTGGAAAAGGTTTTATGCCAGGCAAAAAAAAGCCCGCTGGGGAGACGGGCTGGAGACTTGCTTTCTAACGGATGGCTTCACCCTACGTTGACCCACGTGAAAAGTTTGTGAAAAAAAACCCATATAAATGTCAACGGTTGCCAGGCGTTTCCACCCATAGGCTTGCGTCCATAAAAAACCCCGTTCAATGACGGGGTTACCGGGCGAAATCACTTTCCTTTCCTTGCCGTGACCTTGGGCAGAAACTTCGCTTTCGGCCCTTTCGGAGCTGTAGAGCGAATTTTTCCATTGCTCACCGGATCTTCGCCAAAACCCGACTGATACTCCGTCTGCCCGCAGCGCACGCAGTTGTTGAATGAAAACTCAGCGCCATCGTCTTCGATATACGGACCTGTCATAGCCTCTCCCCTCCGCAATGGGGCCGACACCGGCAAACCGCTTTGCCTGAAAAAATATCGACCTCCAAGACTTTTGAGACTAGCCGGTCATTCCTGGACTTGTTGTTCATGCTGACTGATCCCGACGAATGGATGTGCCGCCATTCAGCGCGCCCTTACAACCTCTGGTCTTTCTCCGCTAAAGATTTTCAGTAAATGGCCGCTGCCCTTTTTCCTACAAATGAATCTCAAGGAGAGAACATGCAAATCAACGGATCCCCCAACCTGCCAGTCGTCAAGCTCACGGATGAGCAGATCGCCGCCGGCAAAGCCGCCGCGGAAAAACTCAAGGACAAGATCGCCTCGGGTGAAATCACCATCAAGTACCCGGATAAACCGATTTTGCAGCCAGGCGTCATCTATCATCCGAGCGAACCCGCGCAACCGGCTCAATCTGGCGGCACGCCGACCCTCGTCGCTATCGATACACCGTTGACCTACGACTCCAGAGGCACGGTCATTCTCAAACCACGAGGCTGATCGTCGGCAATAAGCCCATCCTTTGAACGGATGGGCTTCGCCGCTTATGGCGAAGACATTCCCGAGTCAGCTAATCTGGCATCCTCGTCTCGCTGCCAAGGATTGCCAACATGATGCTAAAAACCGCTGCCTTGCTCTGCATGGCTCTCACGATCAGTGGATGCGGAACGATCAGCAGCGTTTTCCAGGAAGACTCCATCGCGGGCGAAGACCTGAAAAAGCGCCAGACCCACTGCGATTCGATTTCCCGAATCTACAGCGGTATCGGTTACGACTTCTGCACGCTGCACGCGCCTGAGTTACCGCAGAAAGGTTTCGCCGGTCGCCCCGCCGCGCCGCTGATGCTGCTTGATCTGGCAGTCTCCGGCCTGGCCGATACGCTGGTTCTGCCGTACACCGCCTATCAACAGGTGAAACACGGCAACATCGAAATCTATCAGGCGCAAACGACCGCCCGGTGATCAGCGCAACTTCACCGCCGTACCGGTCACAAACACCACCACCATGCCGCCCTTGCCCGCCGGCATGCTGATTTCGAAATCCACCCCGACCACTGCATCCGCCTGCAACGCGCGCGCGCGTTCCTTGAGTTCGTCGGTCGCCTGCACGCGCGCCTCCTTCAAGGCCCGTTCGAGCGTTTGCGACCGGCCACCAAAAAAGTCGCGCATGCCGGCGAACAGATCACGGATCACGTTGACGCCTTGCACCGATTCGGCGCTGACAATGTCCAGATAGGCGGTGATCTCACGTCCTTCAACGGAGTGAGTGGTGGAAATGATCATGGAAGTCGTCCTTTTACAAAAATGTGAAGCCGAAACAGCCGTGCTTGGAGTCTATCGCCGCGCGCTCGGAAAGGCATTTGTTCCACTCTGCGCTTGCAACCGGCGTGCAACTCATGGTCGAGGAACAACAGAAGCCCATTCAATCCGAGCTTGCAGCGCTCTTTTCCAGACGCCAAAAACCACAAACCCCCGACTTTCTCTAGGAAAATCGGGGGTTTGTGTTTACTGAATGTGGCGGTGAAGGAGAGATTCGAACTCTCGATACAGTTTCCTGTATACACACTTTCCAGGCGTGCTCCTTAAGCCACTCGGACACTTCACCGTATCTCTGCAAACATGTTCTGTCTGTCGAGGCGCGCTAATGTAGTCGAAAGCTTTTCCGATGGCAAACTTTTTTTCAGAATTTTCATGCGCTTAAGAGAATACCCGGAGGGTCGCCACCGTGGGCCATGGCAAACCGGCCATTCTTCGGTGAGCACTGTGTCGCTATAGAGGAGTGCAATGGCGCGCCACGCCGGCTCAGCCGGAAAAAGGGTGACCGCAGGGTCAGTCACGGCGCTTTACCTGGCTGGCGGCGGTGGGTAACGTCTGCCCATCTTTCTTACAAGGAATAGCGTCATGAGTGAGTTGATTTCCTACCACCTCGAAGACGGTATCGCGACCCTGATCCTGAACAACGGTAAGGTCAATGCCATCTCCCCGGACGTCATTGCGGCCTTCAACGCGGCGCTGGATCAGGCCGTGACGGATCGCGCCGTGGTGATCATCACCGGTCAGCCCGGCATTCTGTCTGGCGGCTACGATCTGAAAGTGATGACCGCCGGCCCTAAAGAAGCGGTATCGCTGGTGACCGCCGGTTCGACCCTGGCGCGTCGTCTGTTGTCTCACCCATTCCCGGTGATTGTCGCCTGCCCTGGTCACGCCGTGGCCAAAGGCGCGTTCATCCTGCTGTCCGCTGACTACCGCATTGGCGTCGAGGGTCCGTTCAGCATCGGTTTGAACGAAGTGCAGATCGGCATGACCATGCACCACGCCGGCATCGAGCTGGCGCGTGATCGTCTGCGTCGCTCGGCCTTCCATCGCTCGGTGATCAATGGTGAGATGTTTGATCCGCACAGTGCGATAGATGCCGGCTTCCTCGACAAGGTGGTGTCGGCCGAGGAGCTGCAAGGTGCCGCCCTCGCCGCGGCTCGTCAGTTGAAGAAGATCAACATGACCGCGCACAAAAACACCAAGTTGAAAGTCCGCAAGGCGCTGCTCGACACGCTGGATAATGCGATCATTCTCGATCAGGAGTATCTGGGTTAAGTCAGGTTTCCCGCGCGAAGAAAAGCCCGACCGGCGTGTCGGGCTTTTTCTTGCCCGCCGGGTTTAAAAGGCAGCGACAGCTCTAGGACAGGTCTGCCCTTCAACTTAGAAACATGCGCTTAAACATCGGCCATCTCCGGAGTCTATAGCGGCAATTGCCGAAAACAGTGCACATCCGTACACTGCGCCACCTTTTGTCCCGGTGGGGCCTGAAAATGCTGTTCGTGTTTCGTATGTTATTGATGGGTCTGCACTTTGTTCTGGCTGGAGTGCTAGGAGTGATCCTCGGCGTGTGCCGCCCGTTCAATCCTGACAACAGTCGACTCTGCGCTCGCCTCTACGCGCTTCCGGCGATGTGCATTTTGCGTCTGCGGGTGAAATCCGACGTCGGTGGTTTGCTGGACAAACCCGACAGCTGCGTGATCATCGCCAATCATCAATCCAACTACGATCTGTTTGTGTTCGGCAACGTGGTGCCGCGGCGCACCGTGTGCATCGGCAAAAAGAGCCTGAAGTGGGTGCCGCTGTTCGGGCAGTTGTTCTGGCTGGCGGGCAATGTATTGATCGACCGCGGCAATGCGCACAAGGCGCGGCAATCGATGCTCACCACCACCCATACCCTGCAAAACGAAGAGACTTCCATTTGGGTATTCCCGGAAGGGACGCGTAACCTCGGCGAGGAGCTGCTGCCATTCAAGAAAGGTGCGTTCCAGATGGCGATCGCCGCCGGTGTGCCGATCGTTCCGGTGTGCGTCAGCAGCTACATCAAGCACATGCGCCTGAATCGCTGGCGCAGCGGCGACGTTCTCATACGTTCGCTGCCGGCGATTCCTACAGTCGGATTGACCATGGACGACATGCCCATGCTTATCGAGCAATGCCGCGAACAGATGCGCGAATGCATCGAATCGATGGATCGCCAACTGCAAGCCGCCTGAAAACCAAACCCGCCCTGTGCGGGTTTTCTTTTGCCCACTGAACTGTACAGATTTCACTGACTCTGAAGCAGCGACACGGCTAAGCTGAAGCCTTGTATTCCTGTCACCTGCCAAGAAGAAGTGAATCACCACCATGGGTCGAGTTGTTGCTGCTGCGGTCTACAGCGCGGGAAAGAAAGTCACCAATATCACGCTTGATGAAGGCGCTGCCTGGGCCGCCAAACCCGGTCACTTTGTCTGGATCGGTCTCGAAGAGCCGGACGCGCAGGAACTGTTCAACCTGCAACGTCAGTTCAACCTGCATGAACTGGCCATCGAAGATGCGCTGGAGAAACACAGCCGGCCAAAGCTGGAAACCTTTGGCGACGCTTTGTTTATCGTTACCTACTCGCCCGTTCGTGAAAACGGCGTTTTACAGTTCATCGAAACGCATATTTTCGCCGGTAAGGGCTACATCATTACCGCACGCAACGGCCACTCTGCCTCATACGCGCAAGTCCGCCAACGTTGTGAGGCACGTCCGTTGCTGTTGGAGCATGGGGAAGATTTCGTGCTCTATGCGCTGCTCGATTTCGTCATCGAGAACTATCAGCCCGTGGGCGAAGCCATTCATGCCGAGATTGATGAACTGGAGCGCAACGTGCTGTGCAGTGCGCTGAATGAGCGTGACATTCAAAAGCTCCATGGCCTGCGCCGCGATGTCGTGCGCCTGCGCCGGTACGCAGCGCCGATGGTAGAGATTGGCGAAGAACTGCAGAAACTCAGCTTCCCGTTTATCGACAAGAACATGCGCCCCTACTTCCGCGACGTGCAGATCCATGTGACGCGGCAGATGGAGGACCTGAGTACGCTGGCCGA
This sequence comes from Pseudomonas sp. SWRI81, assembly GCF_014268545.1. Classification (NCBI taxonomy): domain Bacteria; kingdom Pseudomonadati; phylum Pseudomonadota; class Gammaproteobacteria; order Pseudomonadales; family Pseudomonadaceae; genus Pseudomonas; species Pseudomonas sp. SWRI81. Next base: position 45,615 of record NZ_JABWQS010000038.1, on the reverse strand, counting down.
CATCGCCAGCCAGACCATCGAGATTGGCGTGTTGCTCGAGGCGTCACGGCAAAGCGTGGTGCAGCGCAAGTTCGCGGCGTGGGCGGCGATTCTGGCGTTTCCCACGGCGGTGGCGGGGATTTACGGGATGAACTTCGAGAACATGCCGGAGCTGACCTGGCATTACGGCTATTTCGGCGTGCTGGGGTTTATTGCGGTGGGCTGTGTGAGTCTTTGGGCGAGTTTCAAGCGGTCTGGGTGGTTGTAGCAGGAACCGCGTTGCCCGGGCGATTCGCGAGCAGGCTTGCTCCCACAGAGGATCAATGTAGGAGCGAGCCTGCTCGCGAAGCTTTTGGTCTCAAACTGTTTCTGGCTTGTGCGCCACAAACCGCATCATCCATTCCGCAACCGTAGCGCCATGATGCTCCTGTTCCAGGCTGGCGACGCCGTTGTTGTAAATCTGCGCACCCAGCGCTTCCTGGCGCAAATCCAGCAGCGCCCGCGAATAGTCATGAATGAATTCCGGGTGCCCCTGGAAGCACAGCACCTGATCGTTGATGTGATACGCGGCGAACGGGCAGAAGTCACTGGACGCAATCACCGTGGCGTTCTCCGGCAGCGCCGTGACTTGGTCCTGATGGCTGATCAGCAGCGTCAGCTCTTCACGTACCGGACTCATCCATGGCGCCTTGGCTGCGAGTTTGTAGTTGTGGGTACCGACGCCCCAGCCTTGCGTCGCACGTTCGCTCTTGCCACCGAGCAGCAGCGCCAGCAACTGATGACCGAAGCATACGCCGAGCAGTTTGTCGCCACGCTCGTAACGCGCCAGCAGGTATTGCTTGAGGGTCTGAATCCACGGATCCGTGCCGAATGAATCGGCCTTGCTGCCGGTGACCAGGTACGCGTCGAAGCTCAGGTCGTCGCTCGGGTAGTGGCCCTGCATCACGTTGTAGACGGTGAACTCGGCGGCAATTGGTTGCTGCGAGAACAGGCGCTGAAACATCTGCCCGTAACCCTGATATTGGTCGACCAGTTCCGGACGCAGGATGTCGGTTTCGAGTATGCAGATGCGTAGCGACATAAAAAATACCTGACACGTGATGGGAATAATGAACACCTCAGAGCCTGCCTTGAAACACCCTGGCAAGGCAAGCCCCGCAGTGCCCTCGGCCCCTAGAACATCTCACCGTTGGCGGCTTTATCCAGCAGCAGTGCCGGCGGTGCGAAACGTTCGCCGTACTGCTCCGCCAGGTACTGCGCCCGGGCAACAAAGTCCTTCACGCCGTATTGGTTGATGAACTGCAGCGCGCCCCCCGTCCATGCGGCGAAACCGATGCCGAAGATCGAGCCGACGTTGGCATCGGCCGTCGAGGTCAGCACGCCCTCCTCGACGCAGCGCACGGTTTCGATAGCTTGAATAAACAGCAAACGATCACGCACATCCTGTGACGAAATCTGCCCGTCGGCCTTCTCTAAACGGCTTTTCAGCTCGGGCCACAAATGCTTTTGAGCGCCGACCGGGTAATCATAAAAGCCAGCGCCCGCCGCCTTGCCGGGCCGTTTGTATTCGTTGAGCAGCAAGTCAATCACGGCAAACGCCGGGTGCTCAATCAGCGGTTTCCCTTCTGCCTGTAGGTCTTTGGCCGTCTGCGTGCGGATGAGGCTCATCAAGCTGAGGGAAACTTCGTCGGAGATGGCCAGCGGGCCTACCGGCATCCCGGCCTTGCGTGCTTCGGTCTCGATCATCGGCGCGCTGACGCCTTCGCCGAGCATGGCGATGCCTTCATTAGTGAACGTGCCAAACACTCGCGAGGTGAAGAAGCCGCGGCTATCGCTGACCACGATCGGGGTCTTCCTGATTTGCAGGACGAAATCAAAACCGCGCGCCAGGGTGGCGTCGCTGGTTTGCGCGCCCTTGATGATTTCCACCAGCGGCATTTTTTCCACCGGGCTGAAGAAATGCAGGCCGATGAACTTGCTTTGATCCGGCACAGCGCGCGCCAGACCGGTGATCGGCAATGTCGAGGTGTTGGACGCAATCACCGCCTCGCCGCCAACGACTTTTTGCGCCGCCGCCGAGACCCGGGCCTTCAAATCGCGGTCCTCAAAGACCGCTTCGATGACCAGATCGCACCCGGCCAGATCAGCATCGTCCTCAGTGGTGTGGATCCGCGCCAGCACCTCATCACGCTGCACAACCGTCATTTGCCCCCGTGCAACCTTCTTGTCCAGCAGTGCCGCTGAATGCGCCTTGCCTTTATCGGCCGCAGCGAGGTTGATGTCTTTGAGCACCACGTTGATACCGGCCGAGACGCTGACAAAAGCGATCCCCGCGCCCATCATGCCGGCGCCCAATACGCCGACCTTTTGCGTTTTATGTGGCGCGAAACCCTGTGGTCGCGAACCGCCGGCATTGATTTCATTGAGCTGAAACCAGAACGTGCCAATCAGGTTTTTCGCGATCTGCCCGGTGGTCAGCTCAGTGAAATAGCGGGTTTCGATCAAATGCGCTGTGTCAAAATCCACCTGCGCGCCCTCCACCGCCGCACATAGGATCTTCTCCGGTGCTGGCAGCGTGCCTTGGGTTTTCGTGCGCAGGATCGACGGTGCGATTGCCAGCATCTGCGCCACTTTCGGGTTGGACGGTGTGCCGCCGGGGATTTGATAACCCTTGACGTCCCAACGCTGCACGGCCGCTGGGTTGGCAATGATCCAGGCACGGGCCTTGACCAGCAAGTCGTCGCGATCTGACGCCAGCGCGTCGATCAAACCCGCCTGCAACGCCTGCTGCGGGCGGATTTTCTTGCCTTCGAGCAAGTACGGCAGCGCTTTTTCGATGCCGAGCAGGCGCACCATGCGCACCACCCCGCCGCCGCCCGGCAACAGGCCGAGGGTCACTTCCGGCAGGCCGAGTTGCACCGAGGCATCGTCCAGCGCCACGCGGTGATGACAAGCCAGACAGATTTCCCAACCGCCCCCCAGTGCCGCGCCATTAATGGCGGCGACCACCGGCTTGCCCAGTGTTTCCAGCGTGCGCAGTTGGCCTTTGAGGGCGAGCACCATGTCGTAGAACGCTTTGGCCTGCGGCTTGCCGACCTTGATCAGTTCGTTGAGGTCGCCGCCGGCAAAGAAGGTTTTCTTTGCCGAGGTGATGATGACCCCGGCCAGGCTGTCTTTCTCTGTGAGCAGACGGGCAACGCTGGCCGCCATGGCCTCGCGGTACACGGCGTTCATGGTGTTGGCGCTCTGGCCCGGCAGGTCGATGGTCAGCACGACGATACCGTCCTGGCCTTTTTCGTAACGAATGGCTTCGCTCATAGCAGGATTCCTTGAATGCGGGGCTCAGAGGCGTTCGATGATGGTGGCAATGCCCATGCCGCCGCCGACGCACAGGGTCGCCAGGCCATAGCGCAGGCGTCGGGCGTCCAGCTCGTCGAGCAGAGTGCCGAGGATGGCGCAACCGGTGGCGCCCAGCGGGTGGCCCATGGCGATGGAACCACCGTTGACGTTGACCTTGTCCGGGTCGACGGCCATGTCCTTGATGAACTTCAGCACCACCGAGGCAAACGCTTCGTTGACCTCGAACAGGTCAATGTCTTCCACGCGCAGCCCGGCCTTGGCCAATGCTTTACGGGTGGCTGGCGCCGGGCCGGTGAGCATGATGGTCGGATCAGTGCTTGTGACTGCCGTAGCGACAATCCGCGCCCGGGGTTGCAGACCCAGCGCGCGGCCCTTGGCTTCGGAGCCGATCAGCATCAGCGCGGCGCCATCAACGATGCCAGAGCTGTTGCCGGGGGTGTGCACGTGGTTGATCCGCTCGACATGGCTGTAGACCCGCAGCGCCGTGGCATCGAAGCCCATCTGGCCGATCATTTCAAAACTCGGCTTGAGCTTGCCCAAGCCTTCCAGCGTGCAATCGGCGCGAATGAATTCATCATGATCGAGCAGGATGATGCCGTTCTGATCCTGCACCGGCACCAGCGACTTGCTGAACGCACCGCCGGCCCGGGCCCGCGCGGCTTTCTGTTGCGAATGCAGGGCGTAGGCGTCGACGTCCTGGCGGCTGAAGCCTTCAAGGGTAGCGATCAGGTCGGCGCCAACGCCTTGCGGGGTGAAATGGCTGTGCAGGTTGGTCTGCGGGTCCAGCGCCCAGGCGCCGCCATCGCTGCCCATCGGCACCCGCGACATCGACTCGACGCCGCCAACCACCACCAGGTCTTCGAAACCGGAACGCACTTTCATCGCGCCGAGGTTGACCGCTTCCAGCCCCGAGGCGCAGAAACGGTTGATTTGCACGCCCGCCACGCTGACGTCCCAATCGGCCACCTGCACGGCGGTCTTGGCGATGTCCGAGCCCTGATCGCCGATCGGCGTCACGCAGCCGAGTACCACGTCATCGACCTGACGGGTGTCCAGCGAGGTGCGCAGTTGCAGCGCGGCCAGCAATCCGGCCACCAGGTTCACCGGTTTGACACTGTGCAAGGCGCCGTCGGCCTTGCCTTTGCCCCGGGGCGTGCGTAATGCGTCGAATATCAAAGCTTGGGTCATGACGTCCTCGAACCTGTGCGGTGATGATGGCGGGTCCGTCACTCTTGGCCGCAGCGCGTCAGGATTCAATGACCACAGCGCTCAATGCGCTTGACGTACACGCTCAGACGGACGGTCATCGTCGATCAGGTGAACCGGTTCAGGTCGCCGAGTTGTCTAGCCAGCGGGCGCTACAGGAGCTGGCAATACGCCTCATAGCTTTTTAATCGCATTTTCCGAGACCTCCATGTGAAATGGATCTAAGCCACGGCGCGCACCAGCCCTAAGGTGAACATGTACGTCATCGTTGTCGGGTTTTGCCGAGACGGTCGTCCCTCAACAGGAAGTGCAACGCATGCCGTCATGGATATGCAGGCAGGCATCAGGAAATAACAATAAAGGCGGTCAAGCCATGTTCAAACAACCGAAAGTTCGTCAAGCAGGGCTCATTCTTTTTGCCACGACGCTGTTGTTGATTTTGCCGAATCTGACCAAGGTCATCGGCTGACTCAAGCGCCAGGCGCTGACTATCGCCACAGAAAATGTGACTGGCCCGCTACCCGGGCCAGCGTGGCTGTGCCAACCTTTGTGCACTTTCACGACATGGACGGCGATCATTTTGAAAACCCTCATTGCGTTCGGGGTCTTGCTGCTCAGCATGCCCTTGTCTGCCGCACAGCTGGAGTTGCAGCTTGGCGCGAACAGCCGCACCTGGCAGACCGAGGAGCTGCTCAAGCTCCCCCAAATACGCACGCTCACGGTCAAGAACGATGTCTCTTATAAAAAAGACATGACCTACCGTGCGGTGCCCATGGCTGCATTGCTGACCGGGATAAAGCCCGAAGATCACCTGCAAGCGGTGGCGCTGGACGGGTTTGCCGCCGAACTGGCGGCGGCGCCGTTGCTCGGCACCACAGGCGCACGGGCCTGGCTGGCCATTGAAGATCCCGCTCAGCCGTGGCCGCCGCTGGCCGCGGGCAAACACGGCGCCGGGCCGTTCTATCTGGTGTGGACGGATCCGCAGGTCGGCAATATCAGCCCCGAGCAGTGGCCGTTTCAAGTCGCCAGCATCAAGCTGATGGCCCCGGTGGCCCAGCGCTTCCCTGCCCTGCTCCCCGATCCCGCGCTGAAGGCCGATGATCCGGTAAACAAGGGTTTTGCGCTGTTTCAGAAAAACTGCCTGGCCTGTCATCGTTTGAACGGTGCCGGGGATGCGCAATTCGGCCCGGATCTGAATATTCCGTACAACCCGACCGAGTATTTCGGTGCAGACTTTTTGAAGCGTTACATTCGTGATCCGCAGAGCTTGCGTCAGTGGCCGCAGGCGAAGATGCCCGGGTTTTCGGTGGAGGTGTTGCCGGATCAGGATTTGCAGATGTTGATCGGGTATTTGCAGCACATGGCCGGACGCAAGGTTAAGCCCTGACACCGATCCCCTTGTAGGAGCGAGCCTGCTCGCGATAGCGGTGGGTCAGTCACAACGGTATCGCCTGATATGCCGCTATCGCGAGCAGGCTCACTCCTACAGGGGATGGTGCGAATCCTTACTGCTGCTGGACGGAAATGACCGGCGTCGGCGAAACAAACACCTTCGCGTGCATCTGCTCGCAGCCGCCGCCCCGGCGCATGCCGCGTACCGGGCAGGCATCCAGGTAATCCAGGCCCACCGCCAGTTTCAAATGACGTTCGGGCCGCGCCAGTTGATTGGTCACGTCGAAGCTGTACCAGGCGTCATCCAGCCATGCTTCTGCCCAGGCGTGACTGGCCAGATGTTCGCAGTCCTCGCTGTACAGATAGCCCGACACATAACGCGATGGCACGCCGAGGCTGCGGGCGCAGGCCAGGAACGCGTGGGTGTGATCCTGACAGACCCCGGCCCGCCCGGCGAAGGCTTCGGCGGCGCTGGTATCGACTTCGGTCGAGCCCGGCGTGTAGCTCATGTGCTGATTCAGACCGTGCATCAGATCGATCAGGGCCGTGCGGTCACGGCGCTGCTTGCAGGCGTGCTCGGCAAACGCGCGAAGGGCTTCATCGGCTTCGGTCAAACGAGTGAAGCGCAGGAACGGCAACGCCGACTGGCTTTCATGCTCGGCTTCGCGCAGTTCGTCGATATCGACTTGGCCGCGAGCGCCGATAATGATCGCTTCGTGTGGCTCGTCCATGGTCAGCACATGCAGGATGTTGCCGAACGGATCGAGCTGCGCACGCACCGGACGCGGCAGGTCGAGCTGCCAGCTGAGGACGTGCTGACGCTCGCTATCGTGAGGCGTCAGACGCAGATACTGGATGCTCGCCCGCACCTGATCTTCGTAGTGATAGGTGGTCTCGTGGCTAATGGAAAGTCTCATGCAGCCTCCAGGTAGGAACTGTGAATGGCGTTGCCCAACTGGCGCACCAGCGGGATGAATTCGGTCAGCCAGGCGTGCAGGCCTTCCTCGAGGATTTCGTTGATCCCGGTATAGCGCAGGCGTGCATCCATTTCCGCCGCCAGACGTTGTGCCGGGCGGCCGTTGGCGCCGGGCAATTGCGCAAGAATCTGGTCGATTTCTTCGGTGCAGGCGCGCAGCGACCGCGGCACATCGGCGCGCAACAGCAACAACTCGGCGACATGTCGGGCGCCGGGGGCATCACGGTAAATTTCCGTGTAGGCCTCGAATGACGACAGGGCCCGTAACAGCGCACTCCACTGGTAATACGCGTGCGCCGTACTGTCACTGACCGCTTCGGCCTGATCGCCGGCCATTTCATAACGAGCATCGAGCAGGCGCAGTGTGTTGTCCGCGCGTTCGATAAACGTGCCGAGCCGAATGAAGCGAAAGGCATCGTTGCGCATGATCGTGCCGTAGGAGGCGCCGCGAAACAGGTGCGAACGCTCCTTGATCCATTCGCAGAAACGGCTCATGCCATAGCGGCTGAGGCCTTGTTCGGCGATCCCGCGAATCTCCAGCCAGGTGGCGTTGATGTTCTCCCACATGTCCGCGGTGATACGCCCGCGCACCGCATGGGCGCTGGCTCGCGCCGCCCCCAGGCAACTGTAGATGCTCGCCGGGTTGGCGGCATCGAGGGCGAAAAAATGCAGCAAGCGTTCGGCATGCAATGCGCCGTGGCGTTCCAGATAATCGTCCAGGGTGCCGGTGATGAGCAGCGGCATGGCGAGTTCGTGCAGACCGTCGCCGCGCCCGTCTTGCGGCATCAGCGACAGCGAATAGCTGATGTCGAGCATCCGCGCGAGGTTTTCCGCTCGCTCCAGATAGCGCGACATCCAGTACAGATCCGAGGCAGTTCTACTTAACATGGCAAGCTTCCTTCAATCCTCGACCACCCAGGTGTCCTTGGTTCCGCCACCCTGGGAGGAATTCACCACCAGAGAGCCTTCGCGCAAGGCGACACGGGTCAAACCGCCGGGCACAACCCGGGTTTCGCGACCGGACAGCACAAACGGGCGCAGGTCGATGTGGCGCGGCGCAATGCCGTTTTCGACAAAGGTCGGACAGGTCGACAGCGACAGCGTCGGTTGCGCGATATAGGCATGGGGCTTGGCCTTGATGCGCTCGCGAAAAGCGTCGATTTCAGCCGTCGTGGCCGCCGGCCCTACCAGCATTCCGTAACCGCCGGAGCCTTGGGTTTCCTTGACCACCAGATCCGGTAGATTGGCCAGCACATGGGACAGTTCAGACGGATTGCGGCATTGCCAGGTCGGTACGTTCTTCAGGATCGGTTCTTCATCGAGGTAAAAACGGATCATGTCGGTGACAAACGGATACACCGATTTGTCGTCCGCCACGCCGGTGCCGATGGCGTTGGCCAGCACCACATTGCCGGAGCGATAGGATGACAGCAGCCCCGGCACACCGAGCATCGAGTCCGGATTGAAGGCCAGCGGATCGAGGAACGCATCGTCGAGACGGCGGTAGATCACGTCCACCGCTTTTGGGCCATCGGTGGTGCGCATGAACACTTTGTCGTCGCGCACAAACAGGTCCGCGCCTTCGACCAGTTCGACGCCCATTTCCCGCGCGAGAAACGCGTGTTCGAAAAACGCACTGTTGAAGCGCCCCGGCGTCAATACCACCACGCTCGGGTCGTCCAGCGGGCTGGAGCTTTTCAGGGTGTCGAGCAACAGGTTCGGGTAGTGGTCGATGGGCGCGATGCGCTGGGCGGCGAACAGCTCGGGAAACAAGCGCATCATCATTTTGCGGTCTTCGAGCATGTAGCTCACGCCGCTCGGAGTGCGCAGGTTGTCTTCGAGTACGTAATAGGTCCCGTCGCCGTCACGCACCAGATCGACGCCGGAAATGTGCGAATAGATGTCGCGGTGCAGATCCAGGCCTTGCATCGCCAACTGATATTGCTCGTTGGCCAGCACCTGTTCGGCGGGAATGATCCCGGCCTTGATGATGCGCTGCTCGTGATACAGGTCGGCGAGGAACATGTTCAGCGCCTTGACCCGCTGGATGCAGCCGCGCTCGACAATCCGCCACTCACTGGCGGGGATGCTGCGCGGAATGGTGTCGAAAGGAATCAGGCGCTCGGTGCCCTGCTCGTCCCCGTAGAGCGTGAAGGTGATGCCGGCACGATGGAACAGCAGATCGGCCTCGCGTCGCCGCTGGGCGAGCAACTCGTCAGGCGTATCCGCCAGCCAACGGGCGAACTCTCGATAATGCGGGCGAACCTGGCCGCCGGCATCGTACATCTCATCAAAATAGGTGCGGATCATGCCGTACTCCTTGTCACTCCGGACATACAGGCCTTCGCAAGGCCCGTGCCATCGGCATAAACGCTTTGATTTCAATCGGTTGTATATCCACGCCGCGGGCAGCGCACCATTCCTGTGCGGCAAATGCCCCGGCCCGATTGCCCCCGCTTCATTGCGACGCACTGCGGCGTCTATCACCAGCATAGTCAGAGTTGATTTCACTGCCTGAGCGTGACTGCGGATAATCCGCGCATTCGCTGCAAAACCTCCTCGGCAGAGACGCCGAAAAGCTTGCCGCTCAACCGCTCTGGACTGCCTCGGCAGCCCGCCCCGCCGTAACCCTGACCGGTTTCCTCTCCTTATCGGTCTTCCCTTTTAGCCACCCTCTCCGGTGGCTTTTTTTTGCCCGGGATTCTTGTTTCAGGGTTTTTCCACGGCAATTTGGTACTCCGAAAACAACAACGGCCGACCCGAAGGTCAGCCGTTGCTCGACAAACACTGCGCAATATCAATTCAACCGATAGCGATTGCGCACCTCCTGCTTCACGCCCCAGCCCTCGATAATGCCGCCCAAGGGCTCGACCACTGCGGAAAAGCCCTGCTCGAAATCGCCAATATCGTCGTAGGTCGCATACATCACTTTGCTCAATTCCAGCGACCAGGCGCCATCATCGCGCGCACTGACCTGGGCATTGATCGATTCACCGCGAAATTTGCCTGCTGCCCTGCGCGCCCGTTCCTCGTCCGGGAAAATCGCGTAGAACTCGATGGGATGGAAACGGGAAAAATCGAAACCGCCTTCTTTCATGCGGCGCAGAACATTGCTGCTGATGTCTTCTTGATAGGCTGTGCTCATGAATCGTCCCCCTCGATTGATGGATAGACTTTCCGTATTCCCGCCCCGGGCCTTTTGGCCAAAGTACTACGGCAACGTGGTTGCGCGCGGGAAGCAAGCATGTAGCTGACAAGACCAGACCTTAGCGATCCATTCGCTGATCTCGCTTGCAGAGTAGCCCCAAGAGAGCGCTGCTGCCAAGGCCTGGTTTACGAGATGACAGGAAGTATTCAGATGGGGGTGATGCTGCGGATTTCGATGCCGTTCTGCGTCTTGAGGTTTTTCACCCCGGCATCGGCGGTGCGCCCTTCCAGATCGTTCAGATCCAATTTGGCGGCGACCGGAAGAAGCCGCTCCTTGATCAGCCGTGCGGCCTCATCGTCGGACGGGCATTCCTCACGTTCGAAGACTTCATCAACAATTTCACCGTGATCATCCACGAAAGTGACTTTCCACTTTTGCATCAGTGCCTCCTCGATCAACCCGTAAATGGGCTTACCTCTATCTCGACTTTTTCCCGCGATAGTTGGTTCAAAAGGATTACAGGCGCCAACGGTGAAAATAACATCCAATCGATAAGGCGGACTCTGTGGCGAGGGGATTTATCCCCGTCCGGCTGCGCAGCAGTCGTAATACCATCCATTGCGGTTTAACAGAGACACCGCGCAGGCCGGTTCAGGGATGCTGCGCATCCCAACGGGGATAAATCCCCTCGCCACAAAAGCTCCCTTACAGAGCGCCTTCGGCGTGATTAGTCGTTGCTTGGCTTGTTGATCGCACGCAGTACGTATTGCGGCAAGGCGAATGCGCCGATGTGGATTTCCGGGTTGTAGTAGCGGGTGACGATGCCGCTGCCGATAAACCGCTGTTGCAGGGTTTCACGGCTCAGCTTGCGGTAGGCCGGGTTGGTCGAACCCCAGGCGAAGGTCATCGAACCGCCGATGTAGGTCGGCACGGCGGCCTGATAGAAGTGCCAGTCCGGGAACAGGCTGTTGAGGCGACCGGCCGTGGTTTTGACTTCGTCGATCTGCATGAACGGCGTGCCGTTCTGCGTCACGAGAATACCGCCCTCGTTCAGGCAACGGTGGCAGGCCTGATAGAAGTTCTCCGAGAACAGCACTTCGCCCGGACCGATCGGATCGGTGGAGTCGGAGATGATCACGTCGAATTTTTCGCTGGTGGTGGCAACGAAACGCATGCCGTCATCGATCACCAGGTTCAGACGGGGATCGTCGTAAGCACCGGCGGAATGGTTCGGCAGGAATTCTTTGCACATGTCGACCACGGTGCCGTCGATCTCGACCATGGTGATGTGTTCGACACCGGCGTGCTTGGTCACTTCGCGCAACATGCCGCCGTCGCCGCCGCCGATGATCAGCACGCGCTTGGCAGTGCCGTGGGCGAGGATCGGCACGTGGGTGAGCATTTCGTGGTAGATGAATTCGTCGGCTTCGGTGGTCTGGATCACGCCGTCCAGCGCCATCACCCGGCCCATGCGCGGGTTCTGGAAGATCACCAGGTGCTGGTGTTCGGTGCGCACTTCGTGCAGCAGTTTTTCCATGCGGAAACGCTGGCCGTAGCCTTCGTAAAGGGTTTCCAGGTATTCGCTGGTCTTGGTGACGGTCATGGTCGAGTGCTCCGATAAATGCGCGGGCGTCAAACGTGGGGACGATTGCCCGGGAAAGGCGCGCATTCTACGTCGCCGAAGATGACAGGTCGAACGTCACTTGATCGGCTGAACACATAACCCTTGTAGGAGTGAGCCTGCTCGCGAAGAGGCCCTTAAAAGCAGCACACCTTTCGCGCCTTTGCGCAGCTCATGTTCGAAAATTTTCCTTTCTCTGCCCTTCGATGAGTTTTTTCAATCGAAGTCGACTGGCTGCGCGCGTCTTTATGGGCTACCATTTTCGCAAATGAACATTCATGTTCGATTTCAAATATCGAAAACCAAAAAGAACCCGAGGCCAGCCGATGTCCACCTCTACCTTGCGTACGCCCCCTCTCTCCGAGATCTATGACGTTGCCGTAATCGGCGGCGGGATCAATGGCGTGGGGATCGCAGCGGATGCCGCCGGTCGCGGTCTTTCGGTGTTCCTTTGCGAAAAGGACGATCTCGCCAGCCACACTTCGTCAGCCAGCAGCAAGCTGATCCACGGTGGCCTGCGCTATCTCGAACATTATGAATTCCGTCTGGTGCGTGAGGCGCTGGCCGAACGTGAAGTGCTGCTGGCCAAGGCACCGCACATCGTCAAGCCGATGCGCTTCGTGCTGCCGCACCGCCCGCACCTGCGTCCGGCGTGGATGATTCGTGCCGGCCTGTTCCTCTATGACAACCTTGGCAAACGCGAAAAGCTGCCGGGTTCGAAAAGCCTGAAGTTCGGCGCCGACAGCGCGCTGAAAAGCGAAATCAAGAAAGGCTTCGAATACTCCGACTGCTGGGTCGATGACGCCCGCCTCGTGGTGCTCAACGCCATGGCCGCCCGCGAAAAAGGCGCCCACGTGCACACCCAGACCCGTTGTGTCAGCGCCCGTCGCGCCAAAGGCCTGTGGCATCTGCACCTGGAACGCGCCGATGGCAGCCTGTTTTCGATTACCGCCAAAGCACTGGTCAACGCCGCCGGCCCGTGGGTAGCCAAATTCATCCGTGACGACCTGAAGATGGAATCGCCGTACGGCATTCGTCTGATTCAGGGCAGCCACATCATCGTGCCGAAACTGTACGAAGGTGAGCATGCGCACATTCTGCAAAACGAAGACCAGCGCATCGTTTTCACCATTCCGTACCTGAACCACTTCACCCTGATTGGCACCACCGACCGCGAATACACCGGCGATCCGGCCAAAGTCGCGATCACCGAAGGGGAAACCGATTACCTGCTGAAAGTGGTCAACGCCCACTTCAAGCAGCAGCTCAGCCGCGATGACATCCTGCACAGCTACTCGGGCGTACGGCCGCTGTGCAACGACGAATCCGACAACCCCTCGGCGGTCACTCGCGATTACACCCTGGCGCTGTCTGGCGGCGGCGAAGAAGCGCCCCTGCTGTCGGTGTTCGGCGGCAAGCTGACCACCTATCGCAAACTCGCCGAATCAGCGATGGCGCAGTTGATGCCGTTCTTCACCCAGATGCGCCCGAGCTGGACGTCCACCGCCACCCTGCCCGGCGGCGAAGACATGACCACACCGCAAGCCTTGAGCGCGCTGATTCGCGACAAGTTCGACTTCGTTCCGACTGAAATCGCCCGTCGCTGGGCCGTCACTTACGGTAGCCGCACCTGGCGCATGCTTGAAGGCGTGGAAACCCTGGCCGACATGGGTGAGCACATAGGCGGCGGGCTCTATACCCGCGAAGTCGATTACCTGTGCAGCGAAGAGTGGGCGACCACTGCGCACGACATTTTGTGGCGCCGTACCAAGCTCGGGTTGTTCACCACGGCAGATGAGCAGCAGAAGCTGGCGTCGTATCTGGGCAAGGTTGAGCAGAATCGGAAGATCGAGGCGGCTTGATCTCACCGTTTAAACGAAAGCCCCTGGATCGAGAGATTCAGGGGCTTTTTTTGTTGTATCCGCAAAATCCAGCCCCCTCACGACATTGGATAGATGAACTCACTGCCCCAGATGCACCAACAGAAAATCGATGAAAACCCGCGATTTGTGCGGCAGATGTGGAGTGTTTGGAAAGACCACATTGATCGATTGCGAGGGCAGCGAGTAACCGGGCAGCAGGCGCACCAGACGACCACTGGCAATATCGTCTTCAACCACCCAGGCCGGCAGTACCGACACGCCCAGCGAGGACAGTGTCATTGATCGAATTGCTGTGGAGGAATTCGACTCGAAGTGGCTGGTGCCGTTGACTTCGATCTCCCCACCCAGACCATCACGTAAGCGCCACTGTGTCGGCGCCTGCAGATTGCTGTTGGCAATCCACGGTACACCATTCAGATCCTGGGGCTGTCGAACCGCATGCCGGGCGAGAAATCCTTCGGTGGCGACCAATACGATTTCGTAATCCGCCAGCTTTCGGCTTTTGAATGCCGAATCTGCCAAGTTACCCAAGCGAACGACCAGGTCGAGCTTCTCTGCCACTAGATCATTCAGCGAAGAGTTGAAGTTGTAGCACAGGCGAATATCCGGATAGTGCTCGGTAAACAACGGGATCAACGGCAGAATAAACTTCTCACCATACTCGCTGGTTGAACTTATGCGCAACTTTCCAGATACGCGATTATTACCCTTCAATACATTGTCAAAAGCATTATCAATGTCCGCGATAATCCCCTTGAACTCTTCATAAAACTCCTGACCTATTTCCGTCAGCGAAATGTTACGTGTATTGCGGATCAGCAACGTGGCCGACAACACTTCCTCCAGCGCCTTGACATGCAGGCTGGCCATGGCTTTGCTGATACTCAGATAATTAGCCGCTTTGGTATAAGAACCAAAATCGACCACCGCGAGAAACGTTTGAACCCGATTAAGATGAGAGTGCATGGTGGTTGGGCTCACTGTTAAATTCTGTCAAACATTGTTTTAAGCATAGTCGTATCGACACTTCAAGTCCATCGCCCCTATGCTGCGCGGCAAAGGGGATACACCATGAACTATCGCTACAAGATCGCGCTGATTTTCTTGATCGGCTTCTTTATTGATTGCATAAATATATTTATGTCCGCTGTCGCATTACCCAGTATATCGGCCACTTTGCAAGTCAGCACTTCTGCAGTGGCATGGGTCGCCAACGCTTACATCCTCGGGTTGACCTTGATAATCCCTGTCAGCACCTGGCTGGCCGGACGCTTTGGCAGTCGTGAAATTCTGACCGTTTCCATGCTGGTATTCAGCGGCTCGGTGTGGATGTGCGGCCAGGCCGACAGTTTCCACGAACTGGTGATCTGGCGCTTCGTCCAGGGCATCGGCGGTGGCTTGTTGATTCCGGTCGGACAGGCGCTGACGTTCAATCTTTTCCAGGGCGAGCAACGGGCGAAGATATCCACGCTGGTGATGGCCGTCGCACTGATCGCACCGGCCATTTCACCCACCGTGGGCGGCATCATCGTCGACAGCAGTTCATGGCGCTGGGTGTTCTATAGCAACATTCCGTTTTCGCTGATCGCCGCCGGTTTGTCCTGGTTCTGGATCAGGGAAAGCAAGCCCGCCGATCTTCAGCGGCCCGACATCAAAGGCCTGTTGCTGGTCAGCGCGGCACTCGCCAGCCTGTTGATGGGCATGTCGCTGTACGGCGGCGACTATCCGCCGTTGGCAGCGCTGGTGTTTGTCATCGCGGGCCTGATATTCATAGCCGTTTATCTGTTGCACTACCGCCGTTGCAACAACGCAATCATCGAGTTGAGCTTGCTCAGAAGTAAAAAACTCAGCACCTCGATTCTCATCTATTACGCGATTCCGGGCGTGTTCACCGGAGTCAATCTGATGAGCATTTTCTTCCTGCAGAACATTCTGCACTTCAGCGCCAGGCTGACCGGGATGTTCATGATCCTTTACGCCATTGGTGCGTTCATCGCGATGACCCTTTGCGGCAGGGTCTACAACCGGGTCGGCGCCAAGCGCCTGTTCATTCTCGGCATGTTGTTGCACAGCGCTGGCATCGCCACGTTGGTGCTGGTCAATGCACCCGGTGATCTGTGGATCATCGTCCTTGCCTACAGCCTGATGGGCATCGGTGGCGGCATCGGTGCCAATACCGCGCAGACCACCTCATTGATGGACTTCGCCGGCGGCGATACGCACAAGGCCAGTGTCATCTGGAACATCAATCGCCAGATGTCTTTCAGCCTCGGCGCCGCGCTGTTTCTGATGATTTTCAATGTGCTGCTCAAGCAGTTCGACACCACGCAGGCCTACCACGCGACCTTCGCGGTTGCGGCGCTGGTCGGGCTGCTGCCGCTGTTTCAGATGCGCCAATTGAACCCTGAAGAGAGTGCCCATGAGCAACGATCTGGCTGAACAAGCCATACACAGTATTCACTACGTCCACGAACTGATTCATCGCGTATTCACCGATGCCGACGGCACTGGTGCCGCAAGCATCGAGCCGTTGATGCAGGCATTTGCCGAGGACTTCAGCATGGTTGGCATCTCGGCGATTCCGTTGAACCGGTCCGAGGTCGAGCAACTGTTCAGGGGAGCTGTGGGCGCCAAGGCAGGGCTTGATATCGACATCAGCGATTTGCATACGGTCTGGCAGCAGGACGAGACACTGGCTCTGAGCTACGTAGAAACCCAGCGGTTAAACGGGACTGAACACTCACGCGTGTCGGTGGCAATCCTGAGGGCGCAGGCAGACGGGGTGAAGTGGCTGTATTTGCACGAAACGCCTTTGAGCCGGGATCGCTGAGACTGCGCGTTACAGATCATTCGGTTTTCCGAACGCGACTCTCCGGTCGATTCGGTTAACCGGATCAGTTCCGCATAAAATCACCGCCACAAAACTTTAATAACGTTAAAAATCAATTGGTTGACCATTATCGACTGGTCTGGCACGACTTCTGCTCTACACTCTCTCGACGAATGCCTGCTGTGCCAACACTTCAGGAGCCGTCAGGCATTCGAAGCACAAAAAGGGCCGACAAACTGGCTCCATAAAAAAAACAATGTCGAGGAAAATTTGATGCGCATCGTTCCCCATATCCTGGGCGCAGCCATTGCTGCCGCTCTGATCAGCACGCCAGTTTTCGCCGCCGAGCTCACCGGCACCCTGAAGAAGATCAAAGAGTCCGGTGTCATCACCCTGGGCCACCGTGACGCCTCCATTCCGTTCTCCTACATCGCGGACGCTTCCGGCAAGCCGGTCGGCTACTCCCACGATATCCAGCTGGCCATCGTCGAAGCGATCAAGAAAGACCTCGACCTGCCCAACCTGCAAGTCAAATACAACCTGGTGACTTCGCAAACCCGTATCCCGCTGGTGCAGAACGGCACCGTGGACGTCGAGTGCGGTTCGACCACCAACAACGTCGAGCGTCAGCAGCAGGTCGACTTCTCCGTCGGCATCTTCGAAATCGGTACCCGTCTGCTCTCCAAGAAAGACTCCAAGTACAAGGATTTCGACGATCTGAAAGGCAAGAACGTCGTGACCACCGCCGGCACCACCTCCGAGCGCATCCTCAAGGCGATGAACGCCGACAAGCAGATGGGCATGAACGTCATCTCCGCCAAAGACCACGGCGAATCCTTCCAGATGCTGGAATCGGGCCGTGCCGTGGCGTTCATGATGGACGACGCGCTGCTCGCCGGCGAAGCGGCCAAGGCCAAGAAAGCCGCCGATTGGGAAGTCACCGGCACCGCGCAGTCGTACGAAATCTACGGCTGCATGATGCGCAAGGGCGACGCCCCGTTCAAAAAAGCTGTGGATGACGCCATCGTCGCCACCTACAAGTCGGGCGAAATCAACAAGATCTACGAGAAGTGGTTCATGCAGCCGATTCCGCCAAAAGGCCTGAACCTGAACTTCCCGATGAGCGACGAGCTCAAGACCCTGATCGCCAACCCGACCGACAAAGCGGCTGACGACAAGAAATCCTGATTTCTGACTAACCTTATCCCCTGAGGAGGCGCCTGCCTTTTCAGGGGATGGTCACTCCCTGCTGGCACTTTTTTGGAAACACTCGAACCGGTAGCTGTCGAGCCGATCGCGTGTGCCTGATGTTCACATCAGGCGGGAACGGAGTTTCCCCAGGCGGGCACTTGTACATCGATCGAATCGAGGGGAGACCCTAATGAATTACAACTGGGACTGGGGCGTGTTCTTCAAGTCCACCGGCGTGGGCAGCGAGACTTATCTCGACTGGTTCATCTCCGGGCTGGGCTGGACCATCGCCATCGCCATCGTCGCGTGGATCATCGCCCTGCTGCTGGGCTCGATACTGGGCGTGATGCGCACCGTACCGAACCGCATCGTGTCGGGCATCGCGACCTGCTACGTCGAACTGTTCCGTAACGTGCCACTGCTGGTTCAGCTGTTCATCTGGTACTTCCTGGTACCCGATCTGCTGCCCGCGGATATGCAGGAGTGGTACAAACAGGACCTGAACCCGACCACCTCGGCCTACCTGAGCGTCGTCGTGTGCCTTGGCCTGTTCACTGCCGCGCGTGTTTGCGAGCAAGTGCGCACCGGTATCCAGGCGCTGCCCCGCGGCCAGGAATCGGCCGCCCGCGCCATGGGTTTCAAGCTGCCGCAAATCTACTGGAACGTGCTGCTGCCCCAGGCCTACCGGATCATCATTCCACCGCTTACCTCGGAATTTTTGAACGTGTTCAAGAACTCCTCCGTGGCGTCCTTGATCGGCCTGATGGAGCTACTGGCGCAAACCAAACAGACCGCCGAGTTCTCGGCCAACCTGTTTGAAGCGTTCACCCTGGCGACCCTGATCTACTTCACCCTCAACATGAGCCTGATGTTGCTGATGCGCATGGTCGAGAAGAAAGTCGCCGTGCCCGGCCTGATCTCCGTGGGGGGTAAATAATGGAATTCGATTTCAGCGGCATCGTCCCGGCCATTCCCGGTTTGTGGAACGGCATGGTGATGACCCTCAAGCTGATGGCCATGGGCGTGGTCGGCGGGATCATTCTCGGCACCATTCTCGCGCTGATGCGTCTGTCGCACAGCAAACTGCTGTCGAGCATCGCTGGCGCCTACGTCAACTATTTCCGTTCGATCCCGCTGCTGCTGGTGATCACCTGGTTCTATCTGGCGGTGCCGTTCGTGCTGCGCTGGATCACCGGCGAAGACACACCGATCGGTGCGTTCACCTCATGCATCGTGGCGTTCATGATGTTCGAAGCGGCGTACTTCTGCGAAATCGTCCGTGCCGGCGTGCAGTCGATCCCCAAAGGTCAGATGGGCGCGGCGCAAGCGCTGGGCATGACTTACGGGCAGATGATGCGCCTGATCATCCTGCCGCAGGCGTTCCGCAAAATGACCCCGCTGTTGCTGCAGCAGAGCATCATTCTGTTCCAGGACACTTCGCTGGTTTACACCGTAGGCCTGGTTGACTTCCTCAATGCCTCCCGCGCCAGCGGCGACATCATCGGCCGCTCCAACGAGTTCCTGATTATCGCCGGTCTTGTGTACTTCATTATCAGCTTCGCCGCCTCGCGGCTGGTCAAGCAACTGCAAAAAAGGTTCGCCGTATGATCTCTATCAAAAATATCAACAAGTGGTATGGGGACTTCCAGGTGCTGACTGATTGCAGCACCGAGGTCAAAAAAGGCGAAGTGATCGTGGTCTGCGGCCCGTCGGGTTCCGGCAAGTCGACGCTGATCAAATGCGTCAACGCGCTGGAGCCGTTTCAGAAGGGTGACGTCGTGGTTGATGGCACCTCGATTGCCGACCCGAAGACCAACCTGCCGAAACTGCGTTCGCGGGTGGGCATGGTGTTCCAGCATTTCGAACTGTTCCCGCACCTGACCATCACCGAAAACCTGACCATCGCGCAGATCAAGGTGCTGGGCCGCAGCAAGGAAGAGGCGACCAAAAAAGGTCTGCAACTGCTTGAGCGCGTCGGCCTGTCGGCGCACGCCCACAAACATCCGGGGCAACTGTCCGGCGGTCAGCAACAGCGTGTGGCGATTGCCCGTGCGCTGGCGATGGACCCGATCGTCATGCTATTCGACGAGCCGACCTCGGCGCTCGACCCGGAAATGGTCAACGAAGTGCTCGACGTGATGGTGCAACTGGCCCACGAAGGCATGACAATGATGTGCGTGACCCACGAAATGGGCTTCGCCCGTAAAGTGGCCGACCGGGTGATTTTCATGGACCAGGGCAAGATCATCGAAGACTGCCCGAAAGAGGAATTCTTCGGCGACATCAGCGCCCGCTCCGAACGCGCGCAGCACTTCCTCGAGAAAATCTTGCAGCACTAAAAAACCACGCAGAACCCTGTGGTGTGGCGAGCTTCTGTGGCGAGGGGATTTATCCCCGTTGGGCTGCGAAGCGGCCCTGGCATTTCAAAGTCAAACCGCATCTAGCGGTTCGACGACTGCTTCGCAGCCGAACGGGGATAAATCCCCTCACCACAGGGTTCACCTCAAAGCAACGGTGATGCACAAACAAGTGCAGTGGTTGACCCAAGGCATCTGTGATGAAATGCGACCCCACCCTCTATCGCGCTGCAAAGCCATCACTTGCCGTGAAGCCCCGTCTGATTCGCCATCTGTTCCTGCCGCCGCTGGTCATCGCCCTGATGATTGGCCTGGGGTTTATCGGCTTCTGGACCAGTGAGCACTTCGGCATCCGCAGCCTCGGCGAGAACGGCCAGCGTCAGTTGGAGTTGCACGCCCGTGCGGTCGAAAGCGAAATCAGCAAGTACACCTACCTGCCCAGCCTGCTGGAACTCGAAACGAGTGTGCCGCAGTTGCTGGCCGACCCGACCCCGGAACACCGGCAAACGGTCAACGATTACCTTGAGGGCCTGAACCGCCGCAGCCGCAGCCGGGCCATCTATGTGATGGACACCACCGGCCGCGTCATGGCCACCAGCAACTGGCGCGATGTCGACAGTTACCTGGGTGAGGACCTGTCCTTCCGCGCCTATTTCAAGGACGCCGTGCGCGGCCAGCCCGGGCGTTTCTACGGCATCGGCAGCACCAACGGCGAGCCCGGTTACTACCTGGCCCACGGCCTGGAAGAGCACGGCAAGATCATCGGCGTCGCGGTGGTCAAGGTGCGCCTGGAAGCCATGGAAGAACGCTGGCAGCGCGCGCGTCTGGAAGCCTTTGTCAGTGACGAAAACGGCATCATCATTCTTTCCAGCGATCCGGCCCGGCGGCTGAAATCGGTGGTCCCGCTAAGCGACGAGGTCAAGGAAAAACTCGCCCGCAGCCTGCAGTACTACTGGTTCCCGCTCAACGAGCTGCAACCGCTGGCCCGCGAGACCTTGTCCGAAGGCGTGGAAAAACTCACCTTCCCGGCCAACAGCGAAGTGGCGTCCGACGAGGATGACATCAGTTACCTGGCGCAGACCCGGCCGCTGAGCGACACGCCGTGGAATTTCACCCTGCTCACGCCGCTGCAGGACCTGCGCCGCGAGGCGATCAATCAAGGCATTCTGGTGGCGGTCGCATTCGCCCTGTTCGCCTTCCTGCTGATCGCCTGGAACGAGCGGCGCAAGGTCCTCGCCACCCGCCTCGCCGCCCGCGAAGCCTTGCAGGAAGTGAACAGCCAGCTGGAGCGACGGATTACCGAACGCACTGCCGATCTGCGTGCCAGCAACGAACGGCTCAAGAGCCAGATACGCGAACGCCGCCAGGCCGAAGAGACCTTGCGCCGCGCCCAGGATGAACTGGTGCAGGCCGGCAAACTCGCCGCGATCGGCCAGATGTCCACCAGCATCGCCCATGAATTGAATCAGCCCCTGGCAGCGATGCGCACGCTGTCGGGCAATACCGTGCGCTTTCTTGAGCGCGGCCAGCTCGATGTCGCCAGCACCAACCTCAAGACCATCAACGACCTGATCGACCGCATGGGCCGGATCACCGCCAGCCTGCGCTCCTTTGCCCGGCGCGGCGATAACAAGGGCCAGGCCAGCCTCGGCAAAGCGGTCG
The DNA here is from genome assembly GCF_014268545.1 of Pseudomonas sp. SWRI81. Taxonomy (NCBI): domain Bacteria; kingdom Pseudomonadati; phylum Pseudomonadota; class Gammaproteobacteria; order Pseudomonadales; family Pseudomonadaceae; genus Pseudomonas; species Pseudomonas sp. SWRI81. Next base: position 24,010 of record NZ_JABWQS010000038.1, on the reverse strand, counting down.
ACGCCGCGCTGCAAGTGCTCGGCGCGCGTCTGGAAACCTCGGCGCTGCAAGTGCACCGGCAGTTCAGCGACGTGCAATTGCAGATCGACCAGACCCGTCTCGAACAGATTCTGCTCAACCTGATCGGCAACGCCCTCGATGCCATGCAGGCCCAGGCGCAGCCGCAACTGTGGCTCGAAGGCGAAGAGTTCAACGGCAAATATCGCCTGCGCGTACGTGACAACGGTCACGGCATCGACGCCGAGGCGCGCAAACATTTGTTCGAACCGTTTTTCACCACCAAGCCCGGCGAGCAAGGCCTGGGCCTGGGCCTGACGCTTTCCGCCAGCCTCGCCGCCGCCACCGGCGGCCATCTGGGTGTCGAACACCCGGCCAGCGGTGGCACCACCTTCGTCCTCAGTTTACCGTTGGTAAGCCCTACACCTGCCGAGCCAATATGAACCACGAACTCAGTGTGCTGATTGTCGAAGACGACCCCCATGTGCTGCTCGGCTGCCAGCAGGCGCTGACCCTGGAAGACATTCCCTGCATCGGCGTGGGCAGTGCCGAAGAAGCGCTGGAGCAGGTCGGCGATAATTTCGCCGGTATCGTCATCAGCGATATCCGCCTGCCGGGCATCGATGGCCTGGAACTGCTGACCCGCCTCAAGCAACGCGACCGCAGCCTGCCGGTGGTGCTGATCACCGGCCATGGCGACATCTCCATGGCGGTCGGCGCGATGCAGAAAGGCGCTTACGATTTCATGGAGAAGCCGTTCTCGCCGGAGCGTCTGGTGGACGTCGCCCGGCGTGCGCTGGAACAACGCAGCCTGGCCCGCGAAGTCTCGTCGTTGCGGCGGCAACTGGCCGAACGCGATTCTCTGGAAGGACGGATCATCGGCCGCTCGCCGGCGATGCAGAACCTGCGCGAACTGATCGCCAACGTCGCCGACACCTCGGCCAACGTGTTGATCGAGGGCGAGACCGGCACCGGCAAGGAACTGGTCGCCCGCTGCCTGCACGACTTCAGCCGCCGTCACGGCAAACAGTTCGTCGCACTGAACTGCGGCGGCCTGCCGGAAAACCTCTTTGAAAGTGAAATCTTCGGCCACGAAGCGAACGCCTTCACCGGTGCCGGCAAGCGCCGTATCGGCAAGATCGAGCACGCCGACGGCGGCACGCTGTTTCTCGATGAGGTGGAAAGCATGCCGCTGCCGTTGCAGATCAAACTGCTGCGTGTGTTGCAGGAGCGCACCCTCGAACGCCTCGGTTCCAACCAGAGCGTGGCCGTGGACTGCCGGGTGATTGCGGCGACCAAATCCGACCTCGACGAAGCCAGCAAAGCGGGGGCCTTTCGCAGCGACCTGTATTACCGCCTCAACGTGGTGACGCTGGAATTGCCGCCCTTGCGCGAACGCCGCGAAGACATCCTGCAACTGTTCGAACACTTCACCCAGCAATCGGCCCTGCGCTTCGACCGCGCATTGCCGGAGCTGGACAATCAGACCCTGTCGCACCTGATGAGCCACGACTGGCCCGGCAACGTGCGCGAACTGCGCAACGTCGCCGAGCGCTTCGCCCTGGGCCTGCCGGCCTTCAAGAAGTCCGGCGCCGGCAGCGGCGGTCAAGGTCTGGCGTTCGCCGAAGCGGTGGAGGCATTCGAGCGCAACCTGCTCAGCGACGCCCTGCAACGCAGCGGCGGCAACCTGACCCAGGCCAGCCTGGAACTGGGCATGGCCAAGACCACGCTGTTCGACAAAGTGAAAAAATACGGCCTGAGCCATTAAGCGAGAACGACGTGGACCTGATATTCAAAGCCCTGCTGGGCGCCGCCGTGGTGGTGATGATCGCGGCGCTGTCGAAGACCAAAAACTATTACATCGCAGGTTTGGTGCCGCTGTTTCCGACCTTTGCGCTGATTGCCCATTACATCGTTGGCAAGGGCCGCTCGATCGATGATCTGAAAACCACGATCGTGTTTGGGATGTGGTCGATTATTCCGTACTTCGTCTATCTGGCGACGTTGTATGTGATGGTCGACCGGATGCGGCTGGAGGCGTCGCTGGCCGTGGCGGCAGTGGCGTGGTTGATGGCGGCGACTGTTTTAGTGACCGTTTGGGTGCGTGTTCACAGCTGACGCAGGGACGCCTGTTTGGTGACAATGAGGGCCCCTTCGCGAGCAGGCTCGCTCCCACATTTGCAATGCATTCCCCTGTGGGAGCGAGCCTGCTCGCGAAGGGGCCGAACGATCACCGCAAAACTTTCAGTTAAAGCAAATTCCTATTCTCCGCCGGCTCGACCCGCGCCCAGTGCGAAGTGTCCTCACGGTGCGCCTGAAGATACGGCAACACCGCCGCCAGCAGCGGTTCCTTGAATGCCTCCTGAAACCGATGGGCCAGCCCCGGAATCAGTTTTAACTGGCTGCCCCGGATATGCGCCGCCAGGTGCACACCGTGCATCACTGGCAGCAACGGATCGGCCGTGCCATGCACCACCAGCGTCGGCACGCGCAGTTGATTGAGCAACGCCACTCGACTTGGCTCGGCGAGAATCGCCATGATCTGCCGCTTGACGCCCTCAGGGTTGAACGCGCGGTCATAGGAAGCCGCGGCCTGTTGCAATAACGCTTGCCGATCATCCGTCACCGCCGGGCTGCCGAGTGCCGCGAGCAGATCAGCCTGTTGTTCCAGCGCCACCTGACGGTTCGGTGCGCCGCGCCGCGACAACAGCTGCACCAACGCCGCATTCGGTGCCGGCAAGCCAGCGGCCCCGGAAGTGGTCATCAGCAGCGTCAGGCTTTCGACCCGTTGCGGCGCCATTGCCGCCATGTGCTGGGCGATCATTCCGCCCATGCTCGCGCCCAGCACATGAAAGCGCTCGACCTGCAGCGCGCTCATCAACCCCAATGCATCGTCGGCCATGTCCGTCAGGCTGTAGGGCGCCGAAACCGGCAGGCCGAGTTTGTAGCGCAACACTTCAAACGTCAGATTGGCCTCGACCGGAGGTTGGCGCCAGGTCGACAGGCCGACATCGCGGTTGTCATAACGGATGACCCGAAAACCTGACTGACACAACGCCACAACCACTTCGTCCGGCCAGTGAATCAACTGACCGCCAAGGCCCATGACCAGTAGCAACGCCGGATCCGAGGCACGGCCGATGCTCTGATAGGCGATGCTCACCGCCGGCAGGTCGACCCGCTCGGTCGGTACGTTGACATCACAACGCGAAGCCGCCAACGACGGCAGGCCGACCAACAGCGCGGCCAGAAAGAACAATACACGCATGAAAAAACACCAAAACGCAGAACCCCAGTAGAGCGCGAGTCTGATGAAATTTGTGCGAGCGCGCTGCCATAGTTGCGTGACAGTTTGATGAACAGCGCCGAGCGGTCACTGGCCCGGAGACTACGTTGCGCCATCGACAGCCGGTTCAACATGAGACAAACTCAACATCTTGAATTTGATCACGAGTTCTACTCATGGAGACCTGCGGTGCTTGAGATCCGTCACCTGAAAACCCTGCACGCCCTGCGCGAAGCCGACAGTCTGGTCGACGCCGCCGACCGCCTGCACCTGACCCAGTCGGCGCTCTCCCACCAGTTCAAGGAACTGGAAGAGCGCCTGGGCATGGCGTTGTTCGTGCGCAAGACCAAACCGGTGCGTTTCACCAGCGCCGGCCTGCGCCTGCTGCAACTGGCTGACGTCACCCTGCCGCTGTTGCGTGCCGCCGAGCGGGACATCAGCCGACTGGCCGGTGGGACCGCCGGGCGTCTGCACATGGCCATCGAATGCCATAGTTGCTTTCAGTGGCTGATGCCCACCATCGATCAGTTTCGTGACGCGTGGCCGGAAGTCGAACTCGACCTGGCCTCGGGTTTTTCCTTCGCACCGCTGCCAGCCCTGGCCCGTGGTGATCTGGACCTGGTGGTGACCTCCGATCCGCTGGACATCGCCGGCATTACCTACGTGCCGCTGTTCACTTACGAAGCCATGCTGGCGGTGGCCAACCAACATGCGCTGGCGAGCAAGCCGTACATCGTGCCCGACGATCTGCTGACGGAAACGCTGATTACTTATCCGGTGGAACGCGACCGCCTGGACATCTTCACCCGGTTCCTCGAACCTGCCGACATCGAGCCGGCGCAGGTGCGCACCTCGGAGCTGACGGTGATGATGATGCAACTGGTCGCCAGCGGCCGCGGCGTCTGCGGCATGCCGCACTGGGCCCTGCACGAATACAGCTCGCGCGGTTACGTGAAGGCCAAGCGCCTGGGCGAGAAAGGTTTGTTTGCGACGCTGTACGCAGCGATCCGCACGGACATGCTGGACGCCCCATACATGCGCGACTTCCTGCTGACCGCCAAGGACACCTCGTTCTCAACACTCGATGGCGTCAGCGCCGTGCGCTGAAACTGCTACGCAGAAGATCCACTGTAGGAGTGAGCCTGCTCGCGATAGCAATCTGTCAGTCGATAGTGATGTGTCTGAACGACCCTATCGCGAGCAGGCTCACTCCTACAGAGGGGCTGCGTTTGGACTGGAGAAATGCGGTCAAATTGTGGGAGCGGGCTTGCTCGCGAAAGCGGTGGGTCAGGCAACATTTGCGGCGGCTGACAGGGCCCCTGGCTCGCTCCCACAATGGAACAAGAGCAGCGCTGTGTCAGAGCTGGCGCCACATGTGGATTTTGTCGAAGTAATCCTCGCCTACCCGCACCGCCAGCGGTTCCAGGCCGAACTGGATGAAGCCGCAGCGTTGGTACAGCTTGAAGGCGGCATCGTTGCCGGCAGTGACGGTGAGCTGGATGACTTTCAGCCCGGCATGGTTTTGTGCTTCGAGGAGGGCCGCCTGTACCAGCTCGAAACCCAGGCCCTTTTGGCGGAAGTCAGTCGAGACATACATGCCGAACAAAGTAACTTTATGGCGGGCCTTTTCCCTGGGTTCGAGCGCGAGGCCGACAATGCCGGCCAGCGTGCCGCCGTCAAAGGCGCCGAGCAGCACATCGAGTTTGCTGGTCAAGCGCCCTTCCCACCAGCTCAGCGGCATCACCGCACGCTCACGCACGCTGGAAGTGAACGCCTGCGGGTGGCGGTCATAGGCTTCAAGCATGCGTTCGCGATACGCCAGGGCATGGCTGGCATCGAGCCGCTCGATCCACATGTTCAGGCCGTCCTGCGCTGTTCGAGCATCAGCCGTACGGCCAGACCGCCGAGCACCAACCCCATGAAATAACGCTGCATCGCCAGCCACGTCGGGTTACGCACAAACCATGAGGCAATGCCCGCCGCAAACAGCGCGATCAGCAGGTTGACGGTAAAACTGACGCTGATCTGCGTCAGCCCCAGAACAACGCTCTGGACGAACACCGAGCCGTGTTCAGGGCTGATGAACTGCGGAAACACCGACAGATAGAACACGGCGATTTTCGGGTTCAGCGCACTGGTGAGAAAGCCCATGGTGATCAGTTTGCGTGACGAGTCCGGCGGCAGTTGTTGCGCCTCGAACGGCGAACGCGCCCCGGGTTTGACTGCTTGCCAAGCCAGCCACAGCAGGTACAGCGCCCCCGCCCACTTCAGCACTTCATAGGCCATCGGCACGGCCAGGAACACCGCGGTCAACCCGGCCGCGGCGGCAAACATGTGCACAAAGAACCCGCCAACTACGCCCAGCAATGAAGTCACCCCGGCCCGGCGGCCCTGACAAATCGAGCGCGAGATCAGATAAATCATGTTCGGCCCCGGCGTCAGTACCATCAGCAACGCGGCAGCGGCGAAAATCAGCAGGTCTGGAAGCGGGATCATGGCAAAGTCCTTTGCGTGAATGATCAGGCGAGTGCGGTCAGCGAGCGCCGATAAAACGGCAGGATCAGGTCGCGTGTCAATGGTGCCAGGTCAACCGCCGGATCAGTGGCCGGGTCGACCCAGATCACCTCTTCGATTTCAGCGGCCGGGCAAACCTCGGCATCGATCGTCAATTGAAAAATCTGTGCGCAGACGACATACCCAGGTTCATTCGCAGCCGGTGCCGCAAACTCACCGAGGAACGCAGCCTGCGTCGCATCGATACGCAGGCCCAGTTCTTCCTCCAGCTCGCGAGCCAGCGCGTGCACCGGTAATTCCCGGGGTTCGATCTTGCCGCCCGGCTGCATGAACGCTGTGGTGCCGCGCTTGCGTACCAACAGGGTCTGGCCCTGCGCATTCAGCAGCAGCGCGGCGGCGATGTGGATAGTTTGAGCGGAAGCGACAGATGCGAGCGTCATGGGTGACAACAGTCCCTGGGTCAAAAAAACCAAGGATCCCACGCCCGCCCCTGTCTCGTCATGCCCTTCAGCCCTCAGCCTGCAGCAAGCCCGGCTCGTCCTGCGGCACTTTGACAAAAACCTGATACTTGCCGCCCTCCATCGCCTCGAAAGCAATCAGTTTTTCAATCAGCGGAGCACTGAGTACCTTGCCGGCGTTGAGCAGGAGCATGCCGTTATCGGCGTTGAGGTTACGCGCCAGTTCTGTTCCCGCTGTCAGCTCGCGGGTGGTCACGACCTTGACGTCCGGGTCGATCAGGGTGATATCGCTGAGGAATGCCGCGCACACCTGGATGAAGTCCTCGACCAGTTCCGGGTCGTACAGACGGCCACTGTATTGACGCAGGTAAAGCAGCGCTTCGTCGCTGTTCATCTGCCGTTCGAGAATCAGCCCGCGTTGCAGTTCGACAAAGTCCACCGCCAGTTTCAACAAGCGCGAGCCGAACGGAATCGCCTCGCCCTTGAGGCGATCGGGAAAACCGCTGCCGTCCCAGCGCTCCTGATGATGGAGGATCAGCCGCGCGGCATCCTTCATCGGATCGAGGGTCATCAACAGCGATTCGCTCTGCTTCGGATATCCGCGATAACGCTCGCGCTCAGCGGAATGCAGCAGATCCGACGGCGTGACCATCATGGTGTCGGGCCAACTAAGTTTGCCAATGTTGTACAGGGCGGCCGCCATGGCCAGGTCGCGGCTGGTGGCTTCGTCCAGGCCGTGCGCCTTGCTGTAGCCGCGCACCAATTCGATGATTTGCCGGTTGGTCTGTTTGGCCGGCGGCAGACGCAGATTGGCCAGCAGGGAGAACACTTCGGTGCCAGTGACGTAGCTGTGCTTGAGTTCTTCGTAAGCCAGATCGAGCATGTCGGCGGTCTGCTGCAACTCGGCGGTACGGGCGGCGACGTGCTTCTCCAGCGTGCTGTTGAGCAGCTTGAGCTGATCGTTCTGCACCCGGGCCAGGCGCTCCAGGCGCTGACGCTCGCGCTCGGAATGCTGGTGTTCCAGCGACTGGCGCAGAATCACCAGCAGTTCTTCGTCATTCCACGGTTTGCTGATGTAGCGGTGAATCTGGCCGTCGTTGATCGCCTTGATGATCGCCGTCGGATCGGCATAGCCGGTGAGCATGATGCGCATCGTCGCTGGCCAGCGCTGACGGACCTGCGCCAGCAACGAGGCGCCGTCCATGTTCGGCATGCGTGCGTCACTCATCACCAGGTCCACTGGCTGCTGCGCCAGTATCTCCAGCGCCTGGGCACCGCTGGTGGCCAAAAGGACATCGTAGGGCTGGCCGCGCAACAGGCGGCGCAGACTGTTGAGAATCGATTCTTCGTCATCGACCAGCAGCACCTTGGGGCGCTGGCTCGTCGAGGTGTTTTGTTCTTCCATGGTATGGCCTCAAGCGCAACAGTGGACGTCAACGACGCGGCGCTCTGCCCCCGGCACCGACCCGCATCTGCTTTAAAGGCTAGATGATTTTGCCGATTGCTCACGCAAAACTTCTGCCTGGATGCGCAGGCAAAGTGACGAACGGCCAACTACGCTCAACACAGTGAGCGGTTCCGTCCGCTGATAGGCCAGGCAATAAGGGAAAGGGATGCTCTTGACGACAACCGCGTATGAAATCGCAAGCAGCACGGCATGAACGCGCCACTTACGCCGATCAATCGGCGCGTACTCATCGTTGACGACAGTGCGTCGATCCATGAGGACTTCGCCAAGATCCTTAGTCCGGTCGCGCTTGACGATGACGGGCTGGGCGCCACCGAGAATCTATTGTTCGGCACCCCGTCGGCAGCGCCGACCCTGCGCTTCGAACTGGATTCGGCGTTCCAGGGCCACCAGGCGCTGGAAAAGATCGAAGCCGCGCTGGCCAGTCAGCGGCCCTATGCCATGGCTTTTATCGACATGCGCATGCCGCCGGGCTGGGACGGCCTGGAAACCATCGAACGGCTGTGGCACGTCGACCCGAAATTGCAGGTCGCGCTGTGCACAGCGTATTCCGATTATTCCTGGGAAGACATCGACCAGCGTCTGGCGTTGAACGACCGCCTGCTGATCCTGAAAAAACCCTTCGACGCCATCGAGATCCGCCAGATGGCCAGCGCCCTCACGGTCAAATGGCAAATGACCGAAGACGCCGCGCTGAAAATGAACCTGCTGGAACAAGCCGTCGAGGAGCGCACCCGGGAGTTGTCCGACGCCAACATCATTGTGCAGAACAGCCCGACCATCCTTTACCGGCTGCGCGGCGAGCCGTCGTTTCCGCTGATGTACATTTCCCACAACATCACCCGTTATGGCCATGTGGCGGCAGAACTGGTGCGTTCGCCCAACTGGGCACAAGCATTGATTCATCCCGACGACCAGGCCAGCGTCGATGCGGCCATGGCCCGGGTCCTTGACCGGCACGCGCTGGGCGCTTCGATCGAGTTTCGTATGCGCACCGGGGACGGCACCTGGCGCTGGGTGGAAAACCGCTATATCCCGGTGCGCGACGATGACGGCCGCCTGCTCGAAGTAGAGGGGATTATCCTCGACATCACCGAGCGCCGCGTGGCCGAGGAAAAACTCGCCTTGCTGGCCCGCTCCGATGGCCTGACCGGGCTCGCCAATCGCGCGACGCTGATTGAGCGGCTGCACCAGGCCTTCGCTGCCGCGCGTCGGGGCGCCGCGCCGTTCGCGGTGTTTTATCTGGACCTGGACCACTTCAAGCGGATCAATGACACCCTCGGCCACCCGGTGGGTGATCTGCTGCTGCAGGAAGTCGCCCGGCGCATCAAGGCCAGCGTGCGCGAAAACGACGTGGTCGCGCGCCTCGGTGGCGACGAGTTCGCGATTGTGCAACTGGACGTCAGCGACCCGACCCAATCGGCGGCCATGGCCAACAACATCCGCGACACGCTGCTGGCGCCCTATCACCTGGCCGGCAATGCCCTGCACGTGTCGGTGAGCATCGGCATCAGCACCTACACCGCGGCCAGCCTCGACGCCGACAGCCTGCTCGGGCAGGCCGACATGGCGCTGTACCGCGCCAAGGAAATGGGCCGCAACCAATATCACTTCCACTGCGCCGAGATCTCCCGGGAGGTGGCTGAACGCATGACCCTGGCCAGCGAGTTGCTGACGGCGCTGGACGGCGACGAACTGACCCTCAACTACGCGCCGGAAGTGGATCTGCACAGCCGCCGGATTCTCGGCATGGAGGCGCAGATCGTCTGGCAGCATCCGCGTCTGGGCCTGCTGCCGGCCAGCGCGTTTGTGCCGGCGGCGCAACGCACCGGCGCGATCATTGCGCTCGGGCGCTGGGTCCTCGACCGGGCCTGCCGCCAGATGCGCCTGTGGCGCGATGAAGGCGTGGCCCCGCCGGTGATGGCGATCAAGCTGTCCCTGGCGCAACTCAAAAGCGGTCCGGAACTGATCTACGACGTACTCCGCACCACCGCACGCTGGGAACTCGCGCCGTGGGACCTGCGCTTCGATGTCACCGAGGCCACGCTGGCGCAGACCAAGTGGACCCACAACGATGTGTTGCCGCGTTTGCGCGAGCTGGGCGTGACCATCGCCATCGACGACTTCGGCACCGAGTACTCATCGTTCGATTACCTGAAAACCTACCGGGTCAATCACCTCAAACTGGCTCAGACGTTCATCGACAGCGCGAGCAGGGATCCGGCCAGCGCCAACGCCCTGCGTGCGATCGTCAACTTCGCCCGGGATCTGGACATCGGCATCATTACCGAAGGTCACACAGCCCCCGAGGCGCCGCTGATTGAGGGGAGCGAAGCGCCACTTTCCAGCGCGCAAGGGTTGTACTTCAGCGAGGCGGTCAGCGCCGAACAGGCGGAGCAACTGCTGCGCAACAGCGAATTGCCGCCGAAGGGGAATGAGGCATGAAGACCCCGTTCCCGCAGACCAACCGACGCATTCTGATCATCGACGACACGCCGGCGATCCATGCTGACTTTCGCAAGATTCTCGCGCCACAGGCGCAGGACCCGGCCGATCTGCAGCAACTGGAACAGACGCTGTTCGGCACCCACCCGTCGGCCCACCTGACCTTCCAGCTCGATTCCGCCTATCAGGGCCAGGAAGCCCTGGCCCTGGTCGAGCGCGCCCTGGCCGCCGGCACCCCGTATGCCCTGGCCTTCATCGACATGCGCATGCCGCCCGGCTGGGATGGTCTGGAGACCATCGAGCAGCTCTGGCAGGTCGATCCGAACCTGCAAATCGCCTTATGCACCGCTTACAGCGATTACAGCTGGGAAGCCATGGCCGAACGGCTGGCGTTCGGCGATCAATTGCTGATTCTGAAAAAGCCGTTCGACAGCCTGGAAATCCGTCAGATGGCCAACGCTCTGACCTGGAAATGGCAACTGGCGCAGGACGCGGCATTAAAGATGCTCGCCCTTGAGCAAACCATCGAGGCGCGGGTGCATGAACTGCTCAAGGTCTCGCACCTGCTGCAATACGACGCCCTCACGGGGCTGCCCAACAGCACGCTGCTCGGCGATCGCCTGAGTCAGGCGCTGGCGGTCTGCCGGCGCCATGACAAGCAACTGGTGGTGATGTTTCTCGGTCTCGACCGCTTCAAACGCATCAACCATGCCCTGGGCCATCCGGCGGGCGACGAGATGCTCAAATGCACCGCGCGGCAATTAACGCTTTGCCTGCGCGATTCGGACTCGGTCTTTCGCTACGGCGCCGACGAATTCGTGGTGATCCTCAACGACATCAACCACCCGCAGCAAACCCACGGCGTCGCAGAAAAACTGCTCGCGGCCATTCGTGCACCGCAGACGATTGCCGGGCATGACGTCAGCGTTACCGCCAGCCTGGGCATCAGCGTGTACCCCGAAGACGGGCTGGACGCCATCGAGCTGATCAAAAAAGCCGAAACCGCGATGCGCAACGTCAAGGAACACGGTCCCGATGAAATCGGCTTTTTCATCGAAGCCATGAACCAGCACGCCCGGGAACAGCACAGCATCGAATCAGGTCTGCGCCGGGCCCTGCAAGCGCAAGAACTGGTCCTGCACTATCAACCCAAGGTCGACCTGCGCAGCGCCCGCGTGGTCGGGGCCGAGGCGCTGGTGCGCTGGCAGAAACCGGGGCATGGCTGGGTGTATCCCTCGGCATTTATCCCGGTGGCCGAGGACACTGGTCTGATCGTGCCGTTGAGCAAGTGGGTGCTGAATGAAGCCTGTCGTCAGCTGCGCGAATGGCAACTGGCCGGACTGCCGCCGATTCGCCTGTCAATCAACACCTCGCCCATCGACTTTCGCCAACGCGACTTCGTCGACGGTGTCGAGCAGGCGCTGAAGCAAAACAATCTCGCCGCCGAATGGCTGGAGCTGGAAATCACTGAAGGTGTGCTGATGCAAAACGTCGAGGCCACCCTGACCGCGCTCAATCGGTTGAAGGCGCTGGGCACACGGCTGGCCATCGACGATTTCGGCACCGGTTATTCCAGCCTGAGTTATCTACGCCGCTTTCCCATTGATGTGCTGAAAATCGATCAGTCGTTCATTCGCGGCCTGATCAGCGACAGTCACGACGCCGCGCTAGTCAGCGCGATCATCAACCTGGGCAAGAGCCTGGGTTTGAACGTCATCGCCGAAGGGATCGAAACCGCCGAACAACTGGCCTTTCTCAAGGCCCATCAATGCGAAGAAGGCCAAGGGTTTTATTTCAGCGAAGCCTTGCCGGCAGATACCTTCGCCCGCTGGCTGGCGTCGGGAGAATGTGCACCGTGGAGCGCACCATGAATCGGTCGACGGGCCTGGTGCCCTATGCCCTCGCGCTGCTGCTGAGCGGCGGCGCTGCCAGCGCCATCGCCGAACCGTTGAACGAGCCGCTCAAACCGCTGCCCGAGGTGCCCCGCCAGGATGCCGGACGCGTGGCCCTCGGACGGCAGCTGTTTCATGACCCCAGATTATCGGTCAACAACACCTTGTCCTGTGCCAGTTGCCATCAACTGGAGCACAACGGTGCCGACAGCCGAGCGCTTTCACTGGGCTTCGACGGCAAACCCGTGGCGGTCAACACGCCGACGGTATTCAACGCCAGCCTCAACTTCCGCCAGTTCTGGAACGGTCGCGTCGAAACGCTGGAGGAACAGAGCAACATCGTCATCACCAGTCCTCACGAAATGGGCAGCGACTGGAAGACCGTGATCGAGCGGATTGCCAGCGACGCCGGTTATCGCCGGGACTTCGCCGCGGCGTACCCGGACGGCGTGACCCGGGCCAATATCCAGCAGGCGCTGGCCGCCTTCGAACGCACCTTGCTGACCCCCGGTTCGCGCTTCGATCAATACCTGCTGGGCGATACCTCCGCCATCAGCTATGAGGAAAAACAGGGTTATCAGCGCTTCAAGGATTACGGCTGCATCGCCTGCCATCAGGGCGTGAATATCGGCGGCAACATGTTCCAGAAATTCGGCGTGTTCGGCGATTACATCGCCGACCGCGGCAACCCGACAGCGGCTGACCAAGGGCGCTTCAATGTCACCGCCGACGAGGCCGATCGTGCGGTGTTCAAAGTGCCGAGCCTGCGCAACGTCGCGCTGACCGCACCGTACTTCCATGACGGCTCGGCACCCGACCTCGAGCGGGCTGTGGATATCATGTTCCAGTACCAGTTGGGCCGCATGCCCAGCACTGAAGACAAAACCCTGATCATCCAGTTTCTCAAGACCCTGACCGGCAAGACGGAGGGCAAGCCATGACGAACATTTCGCGTCGGCGCAGCCTGTTGTTGCTCACCCTCGTCGCGCTGGCGCTGGCCTCGGTGCTGCTGTTTCTGTACCTCAAGTCCAACTCCGAGCAGACCATGACTTACACCGAGTCGCGGGATCTGATCCGGCAGATCAAGCAGCAGGACTCGCTGTGGGAAAACGAGATCCTCAAGGCCAGGGTAGCGATCTCGCACAACTACGACCCGCTGGTGTCGCCGATGAACGAGATGAACCGGCTCTGGGCGCAGTTCGATTCGCTTGAGTCCGGCCACGGTCGCAACGACCTGGCGCAATGGAACGGCGCCCATGAGGCCTTTTTGCAGGCGATGCAGGAAAAGACCCGCCTGGTCGAACAGTTCAAGTCGCATAACGCCCTGCTGCGCAACTCACTGGCGTTTCTGCCGACCGCCGAGGACGACATTCAGCAGCAACTCGCCGCGCTGTCCGATTTCGACAAATTGCAGCAGCAAAACATCGTCACCGACACCTACGACCTGCTGCTCAGCACCCTGGAATACGCCCAGGTCACCACTGTGGAAAAAGCCGCCGAAATCGAGCTGGGCCTGAACAAACTGGCGGTTAACGCCGAACGCCTGCCAGCGGATTTCAAGGCCCCGATCAGAATCCTCAGCAACCACATCGCTCTGATTGCCCGGGAGCAGCCGGTGGTCAATCAGTTACTCGAAAGCATCGAGGCCGTCCCCGTCGCCGAACAGCTGGACAGCCTCACCACCCTGCTCGATCGCGACCAGCGGCGCGTCGAGATAACCGACCGTCAGTATCACTTCTACCTGCTGTTGTTTTCTGTGCTGCTGATGTTGTCGCTGGTGTGGCTGGCGATCCGTCTGATCGGCAGCTTCGCGGAAATCAACCGGGTCAACGCGGCGTTGCAGACCGCCAACGATGTACTGGAGCAACGGGTCGAAGAACGCACCCGCGAGCTGCGCAATGCCCAGAGCGAACTGCTCGACGCGGCCCGTCAGGCCGGCATGGCGGAAATTGCGACCAATGTGCTGCACAACGTCGGCAACGTCCTCAACAGCGTGAACATTTCTTCTGACCTGATCGCGCGCAAATTGCGCAGCAGCAAGACCCAGGGCCTGGGCAAAGCCATGCAGTTGATCAATGACCATCCCGATGACCTGGGGGTATTTCTCAGCGAAGACGCCAAGGGCAAACTGCTGCCCGGCTATCTCAATCAACTGGTCACCGCCATCGCCCAGGAACAACAGGAGATGGCCGACGAGTTGACCCAGATGAGCAAAAGCGTCGATCACATCAAGGACATCGTCGCTACCCAGCAGTCCTACGCCGGCGCCAGCAGCATGACCGAGCCGCTGTACATCGATCAGTTGCTCGAAGATGCCTTGCGCATGAACGCCGGCGCGCTGACCCGACATCACGTCACCGTGGTCAAGGCCTACGACGACGTGCCGCAAGTGATGGGCGACAAGCACCGTTTGCTGCTGATCCTGATCAACCTCATCAGCAACGCCAAATACGCGATGTCGGACCTGAGCAATCGTCCGCGCACCATGACCCTGGGCGTCAGGACTGTCGATGAGCGCTTTCTCGAAATCAGCGTCAAGGACGACGGCGAAGGCATCGCCGCCGAGAACATGACGCGGATCTTTGCCCACGGTTTTACCACCCGCAAGGAAGGCCACGGTTTCGGCTTGCACAGCTGTGCGCTGGCGGCCATCGAAATGAACGGCCATCTCACCGCCCACAGCGACGGGCCGGGCAAAGGTGCGCTGTTCACCTTGCAGATACCCTTGATCACCGTCACGGAGAACGCATGAGCGAGCTGTCGAACCGCCGCATTCTGCTGATCGACGACATGCCGTCGATTCACGAGGACTTTCGCAAGATTCTCATGCCCGCCACACCGCAGTCGGTAGAGCTGGACGAAATGGAAGCCGCGCTGTTTGGCACCCAGGCCCGGCCCGAGCGGCCGCTGTTCGAACTGGACTCGGCCTACGGCGGCGAGGAAGGCCTGGGCAAACTGATCCAGGCGCTACAGGAACAACGCCCCTATGCACTGGCGTTCGTCGACATGCGCATGCCCGATGGCTGGGATGGCGCGAAAACCATCGAGCATCTATGGCAGCACGATCCGCAATTACAGGTGGTGGTGTGTACCGCCTATTCGGATTATTCCTGGGACGAATTGCTCGACCGACTCCAGGCCCACGATCGCTTGCTGATCCTGAAAAAACCCTTCGACAACATCGAAGTCCAGCAGATGGCCAACACGCTGCTGACCAAATGGCAGATGACCGAAAGAGCCTCGCTGCAGATGCACCATCTGGAACATCTGGTCGATCAGCGCACCGCCCAGTTCAAGCAGGCCAGCCAGGACTTGCAGCGGGAGATCGACGAGCGCAAACAACTGGAAGGGCAACTGGTGCAGTCGGAAAAACTCGCCTCGCTGGGGCAATTGGCGGCGGGGGTCGCCCACGAAATCAACAACCCGATCGGCTTCATTTCTTCCAACCTCGGCACCCTCGACGGTTACTTCAATCAGCTGCGTCCCCTGTTCGATGCCTACCACAGCATCGGTCAAAGCCTGGGCGGCGAGTCCGCCGCCCGTTTGCAGCAACAGCGCGAAGCGGCCGAACTGGATTTTCTTCTCGAAGACATCCCGCTGCTGATCCGTGAATCCAAGGAGGGCATCGGCCGGGTCGGGCAGATCGTCAAGGACTTGAAAGACTTCTCCCGCGTCGACACCCAGCAGCAATGGCAATGGGCGAATCTGCAGCAAGGCATCGAATCGACCCTGAACATCGTCGCCAGCGAACTCAAATACAAGGCCGATCTGGTCAAGGATTACCAGCCTCTGCCGGACATCGAATGCCTGCCCTCGCAAATCAATCAGGTCATCATGAACCTGGTGGTCAACGCCGCGCAGGCCATGGGTCCGGAGCGCGGCACCATTACCTTGCGCACCGGCGTCGAGGGCGACAACGTCTGGATCGAAGTCGCCGACACCGGTTCGGGCATCCCTGCGGACACGCTGCAGAAAATCTTCGATCCGTTCTTCACCACCAAACCGGTCGGCCAGGGTACGGGGCTCGGGCTGTCGCTGTCCTATGGCATCGTGAAAAAACACGGCGGCGATATTCAGGTTCGCAGCGAATTGGGCGTGGGCACGACATTCCGTGTCGAACTGCCCATACGCCAGAACCGACTGGCCGTTTGAGGCACATTCAGCCGGCTTCCTGAAAATCCAGTTCCGGCGGCTGACGGCGGAAACCACCGGTGAGCACCGCGAGGTACACCACGCCAATCGCCAACCAGCTCAACCCCAGCCAGACCGCCAGATGATCGAGGCTGACCATCAGCCACAAATCCGCAACGAGGCCGATCAGCGGGCAGAACAAAAACAGCAGCAGCTCGCGCGGACCTTTTTTCTCGCCGCCGATCCAGTAGTGGAAAATCACCGACAGGTTGACCAGGCTGAACGCCAGGAACGCGCCGAAGTTAATGAACGAAGTCGAGGTGGTGACGTCGAGTTTCAGCGCCAGCAACGCCACTGCCGCGCACAGCAGAATGCTGTTGACCGGGGTACCGAAGCGCGCGTGCAAGGTGCCGAAAAACGACTTCGGCAAGACCCCGTCGCGGCCCATGGCGAACAGCAGCCGCGAACCGCTGGCCTGCGCCGACAAGCCTGAGGCGAACTGGCCGACGATCAGACCAATGAGGAAGATCGACACAAACAGATCGCCGCCGATGTTGCGGGCGATTTCATAGGCTGCCGAATCGACGCTGTCGAACTGGAACGACGGATGTGCGATTTGCACAAAGTACGAGACGCCGACGAAGATCAAACCGCCGATCAGGGTGATCAGCATGATCGCCCGGGGAATGGTGCGGCGCGGATCGCGGGTTTCTTCGGTCAGGGTACTGACCGCGTCGAAGCCGAGGAACGAATAGCAGGCAATCGCCGCGCCGCTCATGATCAGCGGCATCTGCATGTCGCCGTTGAAGAACGGTTTGATCGACCATAGCGGCGTGCTGGCATCGCCGCCGATGTAGTGAATGCACAGCGCAACGAACGCGATCAGCACGAGGAACTGCACCAGCATCAGCAAGGCGTTGATGCCATTGGCCAGTTTCAAGCCGACGATATTGATCGCACTGGTGATGCCGATGAACGCCAGCACCCAGATCCACTGCGGGATCGACGGGAACGCCGAAGCCAGGTAGGCCGAGCCGATCAACCAGATGGCCATGGGCAGAAACAGGTAATCGAGCAACACCGCCCACCCGGCAATGAAACCGAGTTTCGGGCTGATTGCCTTGCGTACATAGCTGTAAGCCGAGCCGGCCACCGGGAAAGCGGCGGCCATGCGTCCGTAACTCATTGCGGTGAAGAACATTGCCACCAGTGCTGCCAGGTAGGCCGCCGGGACCATGCCGACAGTGGCCTGGGCGAGGATGCCGAAGGTGCCGAGGACAATGATCGGCGTCATGTAGGCGATGCCAAACAGCACCACCGACCCTAGCGAAAGGGTGCGTTGCAAACGAGCCATGGGCGTCTTACTCCGAATGTTATTGGATTTATGGCAGAGCCGGATTCGGCGAAAATTTCGGGTGTGACTTTGTTGTTTTTATGCTGTTTGAGCGGGCCTCTTCGCGGGCAAGCCCGCTCCCACAGTGTCCGAGGGGAACACAATTTTTTTGTACGCCCAGCCCCCCTGTGGGAGCGGGCTTGCCCGCGAAGACGTCAGCCGGCACGATGCAGCATTCGGATCAACGCGCAGGAATCAGCAGCTCCCGCACACCAGAAGCCTGCTCCACCCTCTCCCCCGGCAACTTCAGACGCTGATCATCCAGATAGCGGTAATCCTTGCGCGCCACTGCCAACTGCTGAAAATCAAGCTCGACCCCGAACTGCCCCTCCTCCCGTCCGGCCTCGAACAGCAGCGTCCCCAGCGGATCCACCAGCGCACTGCCACCGGCAAACACCAGACCGTCATCCCCCGCCTCGACACGATTGACCATCAGCGCAAACGCCTGGTTTTCCTGAGCGCGGGCCATGATCGCGGTGCGGTGGGTCGGGCCGTACGGGTCCATGTTGCCGTTGGTGACGATGAGCAATTCCACCCCCAGTTGCGCGAGGGCACGGGCGGTTTCCGGGAACTCGATGTCGTAGCAGATCAACAGGCCGACGCGCACGCCGTTCCACACGCAGGTGGCGTAACGGTCGCCGGCTTCGAATACGCCACGATCCGAGGCCCACAGGTGGGTCTTGCGGTATTTCAGGGCGATGCCTTCGGGGGTGATCAGCAAAGTGGTGTTGTAGAAGCGCCCGCTGTCGCTCTCGGCCATGCCGATGACCACCGCTATATCGCGCTCACGCGCTGCTGCGAGCACGGCGCTGACGGTCGGGCCGTCGAGCGGTTCGGCAATCTGCGCCACGGTTTCAGCGTTGGGGAAGCCCATCAGGTGAGTTTCCGGAAATACGATCATCTGCGTATCAGCCGCGCAGGCAGCAATCGCCGCCAGCGCGCGTTCGAGGTTGTAAGCCGTGTCGTGGTCACGGCCCGCCAGTTGGGCGAGTTCGACTTTCATGGGCATTCCTTGTTATGTGCGCCGGGCCTTGAAGGATTGCCCGGTGACTGTCTGTGGGCCAGTATGCGCAGCAAGCAACCGGCCAGGGAATCACGCGGCCGGGGTAACCCGATAGGGGTAGATCGATGACACTTTCGTTGAATGACATCACTTGGCACCGCGCCGTCGGGCAATTGATCGACGCGCTCGACAAGCCGAATTTCTGGGCGCAACTGGTGCGTCTGCTTGAGCAGTACGTGGTGTTCGATAGCTGGGTGGTGCTGCTGTTCAGTGCCGACCAGCATCCGCAAGTCTTCGCCGAATGCCCCGGTGAGGACGGCAGTCCTGATCCGTTGTTTCAGGATTATCTGCGCGGTCTGTACCTGCTCGACCCGTTCTACATCGCCTGCCGCGAGCAATCGCGCACCGGCCTGTATCGCCTGTCGGAAGTTGCTCCGGAGCATTTCGAGCTGACCGAGTATTACCAGCGATACTTTCGTCTGAATGTGGTGGCCGACGAAATCCAGTTCAATTGCCAGCTCGAAGGCGAGCGCACGCTGTGCCTGTCGCTGGGCAGTGAAAAACGTTTCACTGGCGAACAGATCGCTTTGCTGTCTTTGATTCAGCCATGGGTGCTGGGTCTGTTGCGCCAACGCCTGCCATACGAGATCAACGAAACCGTGGCCCTCGCCGCCGCGCCTGCGCAGACAGACTGGCGGGTGCAACTGGAAGCGTCGGTGCAACGGCTCAAGGGCGCACAATTGACCGCGCGCGAGCTGGATGTCGGGCGCTTGATGCTCAGCGGTTGCTCCAGTAAAGAAATCGCCCGTAAGCTGGAAATCTCCGTGGAAACCGTGAAAGTCCATAAGAAACACATGTACAGCAAGCTGGGGATCAAGTCCCAGTCCGAGCTGTTTTCGATTTTTCTGCAGGCGCAGAACGCCTGAGCGCCGGGTATTGTTGCCTTTTGTAGGAGTGAGCCTGCTCGCGATGGCGCCAGGCCAGCGAAACTTTTGTAGCTGATATACCGCTATCGCGAGCAGGCTCACTCCTACAGGGGAATGTGTATATCCCAAAATCTTCGCTGAATATTCGAGTCCGAACCCAAGGAAACCGTATGAGCCTGTCGCTGCTGAGCCGCTACGCCTTCTTTGCTGCCTGTGTGATTTTCACCCTCGCCAGCCTGCCTTTTCTTGAACATGACTGGCTGTGGCCGATCACCGCCGTCACCGCTGTGCTGAGCCTGCTTGGCCTCTTCGACCTGGTGCAGACGCGCCACGCGGTGCGCCGCAACTATCCGATCCTGGGCAATATCCGTTATCTGGTCGAGGGCATCCGCCCGGAGATTCGCCAATACCTGCTCGAATCCGACAGCGATGCCCTGCCCTTCTCCCGCGCCCAGCGCTCGCTGGTGTACTCGCGCGCCAAGAACGAAACCGCCGACAAACCCTTCGGCACGCTGATCGATGTCTATCAGTCCGGCTTCGAATTCATCGGCCACTCGATGCGCCCGGCGCCGTTGAGCGACCCGAACGGTTTCCGTGTCACCGTCGGCGGGCCGCAGTGCACGCAGCCGTACTCGGCGTCGATCTTCAACATTTCGGCAATGAGCTTCGGCTCACTCAGCGCCAATGCCATTCGCGCGCTGAACCAGGGCGCCAAGCTTGGCAATTTCGCCCACGACACCGGCGAAGGCAGCATCAGCCCGTATCACCGCGAACACGGCGGCGACCTGACCTGGGAACTGGGCAGCGGCTACTTTGGTTGCCGCACCAGCGACGGCCGTTTCGACCCGGAACGCTTCGCCGTCCAGGCGCAGAATCCGCAGGTGCGAATGATTGAAATCAAGATGAGCCAAGGCGCAAAACCCGGCCACGGCGGCATCCTGCCCAAGCACAAGGTCACCCGAGAGATTGCCGACACCCGCGGCATCCTGATGGGCGAAGACTGTGTCTCGCCGTCACGCCACAGCGCGTTTTCCACGCCCATCGAAATGATGCAGTTCATCCAGCAACTGCGTGAGCTGTCGGGCGGAAAACCGGTGGGTTTCAAATTCTGCCTCGGCCATCCGTGGGAGTTCATGGGCATCGCCAAGGCCATGCTCGAGACCGGCATTCTTCCGGACTTTATCGTTGTCGATGGCAAGGAGGGCGGCACTGGCGCCGCACCGGTGGAATTCACCGACCACATCGGCGTGCCGATGCGCGAAGGCCTGCTGTTCGTGCACAACACCCTGATCGGCCTGAACCTGCGCGACAAGATCAAACTCGGCGCCAGCGGCAAGATCGTCAGCGCCTTCGACATCGCCAGCGTGCTGGCCATCGGCGCCGACTGGGCGAACTCCGCGCGCGGCTTCATGTTCGCCATCGGCTGCATCCAGTCGCAGTCGTGCCACACCAATAAATGCCCGACCGGCGTAGCGACTCAGGATGCGTTGCGCCAACGCGCCCTGGTGGTGCCGGACAAGGCCCAGCGGGTTTACAACTTCCATCGCAGCACGCTCAAGGCACTCGCCGAAATGCTCGCGGCGGCCGGACTTGAGCACCCGTCGCAACTGTCGGCCAAGCATCTGGTGCGGCGCATGTCGGCAACCGAGATCAAGCTGTTTTCGCAGCTGCATGTGTTTCTGAAACCGGGAGAATTGCTCACTGGGGAAGTGAATGGAGAGTTTTATTCGCGAATGTGGCAGATGGCGCGGGCGGACAGTTTTGAGCCGAATGAGGTGGCAGCCGCGTGAGGCTGGCAATGTGCTGACACGTAGTTTTCCCCGCTGTGCAGCGCTCACGAAAAAGCCCCGGTCTCACTCACGACCGGGGCTTTTCTGTTTTCAGCGATTGAACGTTACGAAACCGAACGCGCGGTGTCCTGCGACACCTGAGTCGGTTGCAACTTGAACACATAGAACAACACCGTCAGCAGCACCAGAAACGCCGGCCCTACATACAGCGCCACGCGAGTATCCGGGAAGTACGCCATCAAGCCGACCACCAGCACCAGAAACGCCAGGGCGAAATACGAACTGACCGGGTACAGCCACATTTTGTATTTGAGGCCGGCACGTTCGCTGGCGCTCAGGCCTTTGCGGAATTTCAGCTGGGCGAGCAGGATCATCACCCAGGTCCAGATCGCGCCGAAGGTGGCAATCGAGGTGACCCAGACGAAGACTTTTTCCGGCACCAGATAGTTGAGCAGCACACCCAGCAGCAGCGCAGCAATCGACAGCAGCAGCGCGCGACGCGGTACGCCATTGTTCGATGTCTTGGCAAAACCGGCCGGGGCCTGGCCGTTCTGCGCCAGGCTGTAGAGCATGCGCCCGGTGCTGAAGATGCCGCCGTTGCACGACGACAGCGCTGCGGTGATCACCACAAAGTTGATGATGCCGGCGGCGGTCTTGATGCCCAGACGCTCGAACGTCATCACGAACGGGCTGCCTTGCGTGCCAATTTCGTTCCACGGGTAGATCGACAGGATCACGAACAGCGCGCCGACGTAGAACAGCAGAATCCGCCAGAACACCGAGCCGATCGCATCAGGAATGGTCTTTTGCGGGTTCTTCGCTTCGCCGGCGGTCAAACCGATCATCTCGACGCCGAGGTAGGCGAACATGACCATTTGCAGGGACATCAGCACGCCCGTTACGCCGTTGGGCATGAAGCCGCCGTGGGCCCACAGGTTGGAAATCCCCAGCGCCACGCCGTCATTGCCGAAACCGAAGGCGATGATGCCGACACCGCCAATGACCATGGCAATGATGGTGACGATCTTGATCAGGGCGAACCAGAACTCGAATTCACCGAAGGCCTTGACCGCAATCAGGTTGATCGAGCCCATGCTGATCAGCGCCGCGAGGGCCCAGATCCAGCGCGGCACATCGGGAAACCAGATGCCCATGTACACCGCCACCGCGGTGATTTCCGCGACGCAGGTCACCAGCCACAGGAACCAGTAGTTCCAGCCGGTGAGAAAACCGGCCAGCGGACCGAGATAGTCCTGGGCGTAGCGGCTGAACGAACCGGCCACCGGGTTGTGCACCGCCATCTCGCCGAGGGCCCGCATGATCACCAGGATCGCCAGACCGCCGAGGATGTAGGAAAGCATGATTGCCGGGCCGGCCATTTCAATGGCCTTGGCCGAACCCAGGAACAGACCGACGCCGATACAGGCACCGAGCGCCATCAGGCGAATATGCCGTTCGCCGAGTTCGCGTTTGAGCGGACCGCCCTGAGCGGTTTCGCCGTGAGGCAGATGATTGCCGACTGGCATAAGGGTGCAACCTCGTTTTGTTATTGGATATGACCACCGGGTCTCGAAGCGTCGGCCGATAGGCCTTGGCTGGGCAGGAAACCGCGTCGGCTTCGTGGGCAGACGCGTCTTGCAGGGCAACCTGCAAGATCAGCGGGGCGTGCAGTATAAAAAGCCTTTGGCAGGTCTTTTCACTCTATAAACCACAACATTCAGTGACAACTCTGGGCACAAGTGCGGTTTGCGGAAGGCATTACCTGCCTTGCGTAGGAAGACTCGCCACTGAAAAAGGCGCCGAGTATTGCACAGCAATGGTGCAGCGTCATGTCTCAGGCCCAGTGCATTTGATTCACTGTGCTGTGTCTCTCCTTGCGCTTCATCACCGATAAATCACCCGGCGAATTCAGAAATTTCACTCAACGATTGCAGCGCCAACCAAAGCAATCAACCACTAACCTTTGGAGAAGCCAGGAACACAAGCAAGGAAGCTCACGTGCCAGTCCGTCCCAATTCCCACCGTCTACGCCAAGGTCGATTCTCTGAAAAGGGGCGTGCCTATTTCATCACCGCTGTTATCCACCAGCGCCGGCCCGTATTTTCAGATTGGCAAACAGGCCGATTATTGGTTGCAGAGTTGCGCCGGGTTCATGAGCTAGGTGTCGCGCAATCCATCGCCTGGGTTGTCATGCCCGACCACTTTCATTGGTTGATGCAGTTGCAAAGCGGCTCACTTGGCGAAGTCATTGGCGGTATCAAGGCTCGCTGCACGCACGCGGTCAACAGAAAAACCGGACGTCACGGACCGCTGTGGCAATCCGGCTACCATGACCGCGCGATCCGTGACGGCGAAGACTGGGAGCCATTCGCCCGCTACCTCATCAATAATCCCTTGCGAGCCGGACTGGTCGATAAAATCGGTGACTACCCGCTTTGGGATGCCTGCTGGCTATGAGCGCAACAGCTCTCTGCAATAAGTGAATTTATTGTGGCGAGGGGATTTATCCCCGCTCGGCTGCGAAGCAGTCGCAATTCCCCTACACGCGGTGTGCCTGCAAAAACGCTGCTGGCCGGGTTTGGGGCCGCTTCGCTGCCCAGCGGGGATAAATCCCCTCGCCACGGTGAATTTTCACATGACGACGAAACCCGATCGTTACAAAAATCCTCTCGTCACACCTACAGCACTTGGGATACCTGCGGGCGTT
>NZ_JABWQS010000037.1:0-64682 GCF_014268545.1 Pseudomonas sp. SWRI81 | reverse complement strand
TCGTCGAGCAGCAGCGGGCCACGTGGGCCGGCGGAGCGAGAATTCTGGTTATCAGCGACAGGTGCGCCACTGGCGGTGGTAAGCGTTCGGTTCTGGTTCATGTTCAATACTCTTCTATCGCTTGCGCAGTCAGCCGCGGCCTTCGACCGCCGACGCCCCGTTGGAAATGATCACTTCGACCCGACGGTTCAATTGGCGTGATTGTGCCGTCGCGTTATCGGCGACCGGGTATTCCTTGCCGTAGCCTTGGGTCATGATGCGGCTCATGTCGATACCCAGGCGTTCCAGGGCGAAAGCCACACTTTCGGCGCGGCGCTCGGAGAGTGTCTGGTTGAAAGCATCGCTGCCCACGCTGTCGGTGAAGCCTTCGATGCGCACCTTGCGCTCGGGGTTGTTGAGCAGAAAATCCGCCAGGCGCTGAAGGTTGCGCTGGTTGCCTGGTTTAAGGCTGGCCTTGCCGGTGTCAAACAGCACATCGCCAAAGGTGATCACCTCGCCGCGCGACGTCTGTTTGGCGTTCATCGCTTGCAGGGCCTTGAGCTGCTGGGTACGGACGTCCAGGCGCACCTGGGTACGCTGCACATCAATCGTGCTCAGGCCCGCTTCGGCCTTGCGCCCGAGAATGGTCTGCTCGGCCAGGGCGATCTTCTGTCTGGCCAGATAAGCGAGCTGGTCGATCTCGGGTGCACGACGGTCCTGAATCGATTTTTGCTCGGCCTTGCCCAGGGCGGTCAAGGCATCCTGGGTTTCCAGCGCGGCCAGGGTGCTCGACTCGGGTTTGCTCTGGAGGTCCGAGAAGCGCTGGCGTGCCTCGACCAATTGCGGGTTTTCGGGGGTTGCCGCACAGCCGGTCAATACCAGGGCGAATACGCAAGCGGCAGGAAACAGAATACGCATGGAACAGTCCTCAGTTGGAAAGCGTGGTGGCGGGTGTCAGGCCAGCATTGGGGGCCTGGAGCATTTCCTGCTTGAGCACCTGGATGCCGGCCTGGGCAGCCTGCAATTCCTTCTGCAATTTCGCCGTGCGCGCCATGCGCTCGGCCAGCGCCGCATCCACTTCGATCTGCTCGGCCAAGCCTCTGGCCTGTCCGTAGTTCTTTTCGCCGAGCGCGCGTTCCATTTGCATGGTTTTGTCCTGCGCGGTCCGCATGGGCACCGGTGCGTACTGCGTTGCCCCCGCCGAAACCGCCCGGTTCAGGGCGTTTCTAGCCAGGGAAACCTGCTCGTCCGGTGCCGGTGCACTAGCGCAGGCGCTGAGCAAGACCGTCGCCGCGAGCAAGAAAGACCAACGAAGGGCTCGCCGACGTACATGTTGGATACTCATTGAATTCTCCAGACTTCTGACCAGGTATGTGCAAAAGAGGCAGTCATGAGTCCGTTGCATGCATCGTCGGGGAAGACGACAGCGTGTTAGCCAAGACGGACACCGACCGCCGTGCTTGAAGCGGTAAATGTCGTCTCAGTTTCAGCTTGAGCGGCACCTGAAGACTATGAGACTTGTCTCGATTTTCAGGGCGCAGGGCCAACGTTCAGCCCGTTGGCACGCAGGTGATTCAGGTGTCTGTTTGAGGCTCTCGCTCGGCCTGCTCCAGCAGGGCAACCAGCTCTGCTTCGACTGTCAGGATGGCGTTCTCCAGCGCTACCCGCCGCGCCTGAATGTCCGTGTCCGGTAACCCTTGCGAGCAAGCGTCCTCCAGCGCGTCGCACTGTTCCACCACCGTCCGGGCATTGACCACTTTGGCGCCGCCCTTGATTCTATGGGCCATCTGTGCCAGCAACGACAGGTCAGCGCTGAGGGCCAGCGCACGCAGGCTGTGAAGATCATCCTGATTGCTTTGAATCAGATCCTTGAGCAATTGCACCATCAGTTGCGGGTCATCGCCCGTCAGGTAGCGCAGGCGTTCGAGCCCCAAGGCTGCATCCTCCCGCTCGGTAATGGCTGCCGGCAGCCTGTCGGCGTAGCCCAGCAGACGCTGGTTCAGCCCGGCCAGGCTGATCGGTTTGAACAGGCAATCGTCCATACCGGCCGCCTTGCAGCGCTCACGCTCTTCCGGCTGGGCGTTGGCGGTAAACCCGAAGATCAGGCAGGCCGGCAACTGACGTTGCTGTTCCTGTTGGCGGATGGCCTGGCTCAGCTCGTAGCCGTTCATCAGCGGCATGTTGCAGTCGGTGATCACGACATCAAATCGATTGGTTTGCCACAGGCGCAATCCGCTGGCCCCCTCCTCAGCCTCGCGAACCTTATGCCCGAGGAACGTCAGTTGCTTACTCAGCAACAACAGGTTTGCCGGGTAATCGTCGACCACCAGAACCCGCAGCGAACGTGACGCAGAAGCCGGCAACTCTTCATCGTTGCGGACCGGCCTGACGATGTCGTCCAGTCGCGTCAGGCTGAGCAGGACGGTGACCGTCGTGCCCTGCCCCTGAGTACTGTGTAGTTCGAGTTGTCCGCCCATCATTTCGCACAAGGTGCGGCTGATCACCAGCCCCAGTCCGGTGCCCTGGCGAGCGGACTGGCCGCTGTCGGCCTGAGCAAACGGCTTGAACAACCGCGGCAGGTCCTCGGCGCAGATGCCGATCCCGGTGTCCTCGACCCGCACGCGGATTTTCAACTCGCGGGGCGTGTCAGACGGCTCGCTCTGCAGGCTGATCAATACGTGCCCTTGCTCGGTGAACTTGATGGCGTTGCTCACCAGGTTCGACAGGACCTGTTTGAACCGCAGAGGATCGATCAGCACATCGCCGATAATGCCAGGATCGATCTGCATCTTGATCCGCACGCCTTTCTGCCTGGCAACGCCATCGAATACTCGGACGACGGCTTCGACCAGCTCGCGCACATCGGCGCGCTCCGGGCTCAGGCTCATTTTTCCAGCCTCGATACGGGCGATATCGAGAATGTCGCCAATCAGGTCGAGCATGCTGTTGGCCGAGCTGAACGCCACCTCCAGGGCGAAACGATCGAGTTGCCCCTGGTCGGCCTTTTCCAAGGCCATTTCCAGCATGCCGATCACCGCGTTCATCGGTGTGCGGATTTCGTGGCTCATGGTTGCCAGGAACGTCGTCTTGGCCTTGCTCGCCGCTTCTGCCTGCTCCTTGGCATTACGCAGTTGCTCAAGCAAGTGCTTGCGCTCGCTGATGTCGATCCAGCCGCCGATGATGCCTTTGACGTCCTGTCTGGCGTCGCGATAAGGCAGGATCCAGTGGTGCAGGCTGTGCAATTGGCCGCTGGCGCCGATGTGCAACTGGCTGTCCTGAATCAGGGCTTCGCCGGTTGTCATGACCCTCAGGCACTGGGACTGGTAGGTGGCGATTTCTTGCGGATCAGGCAGCAGACTCGCCGTGACCGGCTGGCCCAGTACCGCCTCGCGGCTGACGCCAAACGCCTCCAGGTAGCTGTTGTTGCAGATCAGCAGTGCGCCCTGGCGATCTCTGACATAAATCGGATGGGGCGTGCCATCGATCAGCGTATGCATGAATGCCAACTGGTCTTCCAGCGCCTGCTCGGTACGCAGGCGCCGACGAATTTCCCGACGCTGATAAGTGATCCAGAACACAAAGGCCAGTGACAGCACCGCGGCACCCATCAGCGTCTGGATGATCAGCGCCCGGTAGTTCTGCCAGTAGCCGTCGCTGATGACCGTGTTGGTACGCCAGCGGTTGGCCAGGCTCATCATTTCATCCGGCGGAATACTCAGCAGCGCTTTGTCCAGGATCGAGCGCAACTCCAACGCCCCGCGGTCGGTGGCAAATGCCGTGGTGGCGGGTATCTCTCCGACGGTTGAGACCGTACGCAACTGGTCTCGGAAAAAACGGCTGGTGAAATAATTCGCGCTGATCAGCGAATTGACCGCCGCATCGGCGCGTCCCTGGGCCACCAATTCCATGGCATTGAGCGCATTGTCGGCCCTGACCAAAGTGATCGCCGGAACGTGCGCCTTGAAATATTCAGACAGCGGCGTCTCGTCGATCAACGCCAGACGCTTGCCCGACAGTTCTTCGAGGGCGTTGGGGCTTCCCGCACGCAAGCTGCTGACCAGCACAAACGAGCTGGACAGGTAGGGCCGGGTGAAGCCCAGCACCCGCTCGCGGGAGTCGCTGCGGCTCAACGCACCGATCATGTCGGCGCGCCCCTGTCGTATGTCCTCGACCATCTCTTGCACCGAGTCGACGGCTTGCGTTTCGAACTTCAACCCAGTGAGCAAGCTGACTTGTTTCAGCACGTCAGCGGTGACCCCGCGAAAGCGCTTTTGCGAATCGAAAAAAGTCAGTGGCGCGTAGCTTTCATTGATCACCACCCGCACCACCGGATGCTCTGCGATCCAGCGTTGTTCGGCGGGCGTCAACTGCAGTCGGGTCTGCCGGAACAGTTCATTGACGCCACCGCCACTCCAGCGCTGGAGAATGCTCAACCGTTCGCTCTCCGGAATGCGCTCTATGCCGGAATCGATCACGCGCTGTAGCGTCTGATTGTCCTTGAGCATGGCGAAAGAAAAATGCTGCAACGCCATCCCGGAGAAACGTGAGAGCTGAAGGGTATTGAGGAAGTTTTTGCCGACCAGATAATCCGCACTGATGATGTCCCCCAGGAAGGCGTCCGCTTGACCGAATGCCACCGCCGCAATGGCGCTCTGGATCGACGAGTAAAGGCGAATATCGGCTTGCGGATACAAGGCCCGGACGTCCTCTAGCGGCAGGTACTCGGCGTGCATCGCCAGGCGCTTGCCAGACAATGCCTCCTGCTCGGGGCCTGCCTCATTGATGCGCGTCACGATCACCGGCTGATCGTCCGTGTAGGGCGCGCTCATGCTGATTCCGGCAAGGGCTGCTTCATAGCGGCCGGAACTGCCCAGCAAATCTATCTGCCCCTCAAACAGCGCCTGGATCGCCGCTTGCCGACTGGCATATTGATAAACCTCGACGTCGACGCCCAGCGCCTTGGCGAGGATGCCCATGTAGTCGGCCGTGATGCCCTCGTACTCGCCCCCGCTGCTGGTGACATCGAAAGGCAAAAAGTCCGGGGCGGAAGTGCCTAACCTGAGCACCTTCGTGTCTCGCAGCCACTGCTGGTCTTCGCTGCGCAATGGCAGCGTCTGGTTGCCCAGACCAGCAAGACTGGAACGGCCGAGCAGCTTCAGCCGCTGTGGCTCAGGCTCTGCGGCCCAGACGGCCTGAAACAGAAACTGCGAACAGAACAACAGCAGACACACACACCAGCGACTCGACATAGGACCCCGCGGCAAAGACTGTGGTTGGACCATTCTTGAGGTCACTTGGGCGGTAAATACCGGGACGGGCCGTCCCGGCAGCATCATTCAGGGCGTCGTGATGAGCGCGTTGCGCTTGGCGAGGTCGGCCAGTTCAACCACGCTGCGAACTCTCAGCTTGGCGAGGATATTGGTTTTATGGGTGCTGATGGTCTTGCTGCTGAGCATCATGGTTTCGCCGATAGTCTTGTTACTCAGCCCTTGAGCCAACTGCTGCAACACCGCCAGTTCCCGATCGGTAAGACTGGCGACCCGGTCCGCTTCGGTGGCTTCGATGTCCGACTTGCGCACCGAATCGGCACTGACGCTGGGAAAGTAGTTATAGCCCCTCATGACTGCCCGCACCGCGCTCAACAGATCATCGAGTTCCTCGGATTTGTACACGTAACCGGCAGCACCGGCGTGCATGCAGCGCTGGGAATAGAGATCCGGTTTTTGCGAGGTCAGCATGACGATTTTCAGGGAAGGCAGGTCGTTTCGCAGGCGCGTGATGACTTTGACCCCGTCCAGCCGCGGCATGCCGATATCGAGAATCAGCAGATCGGGCTTCAGTTCCAGGGCCATTTGTATGGCATCCGCACCGTTTCCGGCCTCTGCAATCACCTTATGGCCGTCTCTGGTGAGCAAAGTCTTTACCGCCCAACGGACGATGGGATGATCATCGGCAATTAATACCCGATACATAAACGCTCCTGCTCCTGCTTCCTGTTGATCCTGAGCAGCGTCCAGAAACCGCAGCCTCGAACACGATTATAGAGCGAGGCTGCGCGCCCATCGCCCAGGCCGACAGGGATGTTTGCCGGGACACCGCGAACGCATCATAGCTGACTGCGTCAGCGGCGGCGGCCCCGTTCTTTTCAATGCGCCCTGCCCTGCACTGCGATCCGTTGCGCCGCCGTCATGGCTGCGAACCGCGCAGCCAGCCGGCCAGCACACCCGCTCCGGCGTATTGACGGAAGATCGCCTGGTAGCCATCGAAGCGATTGGTGATTTCGCTCACCTGATTACCGTAGTGATCGTTCTCGGCGATCAATACATCCAGCAAGGTGCGCTTGCCCAAGTGATACCACTGCTCATAGAACGCCAGGCGAATCCGTTCCGACTCGACGGTGAGGTCACGATAGAGTTCGGCACGCTCAAGCAATGTGCGCGCGTCGTGGTCGGCGGTACGCACGCGGTATTCCAGGTCCAGACGTTGTTGTTCGGTCTCCTGCCGACTGGCTTCGGCGCGTTGCAATGCCGCGCGCTCCGACGCCCGTGCCGAACCGCCACGGAAAGCGCCCCAAGTGACCGCCAACGAGGTTTGCCACGGTTGCTCCCGTCCCAGCGCGTCATCGGCGGTGGTCTTGCTGATCACCCAGTTCAGCTGTGGCAGCGAAGACGAACGTACCACCTGTGCCTGCAGTTCAGCCGACTCGGTGCGTGCCTTGGCCTGATGGATCGTGGGGTGATCCTCGGTCCGCGCCAGCAGGCTATCGAGGTTGGCCAGGCGGATATTCCACTCTCTGGTTCGCGGAATCAGCAGCGGCCGTTCCCCCACCAGTTTGCGCAGGTTGATCTCGGCATCCCGGGCGCGGGTCTGGGCCGTATCGCGTACCGCCTGAGCCTGGAGCAAACGCGCCTTGGCCTGGGTCAATTCACTGGCCCGGCCTTTGTCCACCGCGACAATGCCGGCGAGCATCCTGACCAGTTCATCCATGCGATCAACGAACTGCTGGCTGATATCGATGATGATGCGCTGCTTACCCAACTCGACCATCGTGGTGGTGACGTCATACGCCGACGCTTCCAGTTCCGCTTCGATACCCGAACTGGCGGCCTTGGACAGGTGCCGGCGGCTCTCGATGGTTTTACTGATCCGGCCCCAGTCATAGATCGGCGTGGTCACATTCATGTTGATGCCGCTGCTGCTCGGAGACTCACCGTCGGCACCCGAACCGAACCTGGCTGCCTTCGACTGGGTTCCCAGATCGACTTGGGGCCAACGCTGCCCCTTGGCTTCGTCGACGTCGGCTTCGGCTGCCTCATGCTCGGCCAGCGCCCGTTGCACCTGGGGGCTGCGTTCGGCAGCGGCTTGGACCGCTCGGTAGAACATGTCGCGCAGTTCTTTTTCCGAGGGACCGGCGGCCGCCGCTGTCCTCGCGGCCAGACGCGGTGGCAACGCCGCAGTGGCAAGGGCTGACACACCCGGCACCGCGTCCGTTGCGGTGCTGGCTCCGGTCGCGGTAAACGTCAGCGTGTCGGCATGCACCGGCATCGACCAGGCCTGAGCGAGCAGCCACACGACCATCAGCCACAGCGTGGGCAGACGAAAAAAACGCGCAAAAGGTCCTGCTGCGGCGCGGCGTGAGCGCGCGCAGTACGGTTGAATCTGAGTCATGGTTATCGCTCCCGGAAGGCTTCGCGTGCCTTGAGCACGGGCTTGAGCAAGTAATCGAGAATGGTTTTTTCGCCGGTGCGGATTTCTACCGAGGCGACCATCCCGGGGATGATCGGCAAGGCTTTGCCGCCGGCATTCAGTTCGCTGCTGTCGGTCAGTACCAGCACCCGGTAATAGGTATCGTCGGGACGCCCGGCGGCGGCCTTTTGATCATCCTTCAGAGTGTCGGGACTAATGTGCTCGACCGTGCCTTTCAAGCCGCCATAGATGGCGTAGTCATAAGCCGTGATCTTTACCGTTGCTGGCAGCCCGGGGTGCAGAAACGCAACATCCGAAGGCCTGATCTTGCCTTCCACCAGCAGTTGTTCTTCCAGCGGCACGATTTCCAGAATGTGCTCGCCGGGCTGGATCACCCCGCCGATGGTATTGACCCGCACATTCTTCACCGTGCCGCGTACCGGTGCGGTGATGGTGGTGCGTTCGACGATGTCCGCCCGCCCGACCAGGTTCTCGCTGGTCTGCGACAGCTCAAGCTCAAGCTTGGCCAACTCGGAGTTGGCATCGGCCTGGAATTTGTTGGTGCGCTCGACCATCTGCGACTTGATCTCGTTGGCCTGGCGCTGAATGCGCAGCAGCTCCACTTCGGACATCAAGCCTTTGGCGGCCAACGGCTGGGCCAGGCGCACTTCGCGACTGGACAAGGCATAGCTGCGCTGCAACGCGTTGATGCTTTCATCCAGCGCCCGTTTACGGGCGTTGTAGGCGCGGGTTTCCTGGGCGACGACGGTCGGGTCCTGCCTGACCATTTCGTCGAATTCGAGCGGCTGCTGATACGCCTCGGAGCGCAGCCGTGCAATCGAAGCCTTGAGGCCGATCACCTTCGACAGTGCCTCGCGGTAGCTGGACTGCGCACGGGTCGGGTCGATCTTGAGCAAGACCTCGCCTTTCTCGACGATGGCACCTTCGCGCACGTTCATTTCCGCGAGAATGCCGCCCTCCAGGCTCTGAATCACTTGCTCGCGGCTCAGGGAAATAATCTTCGCCTCGCCCT
Source organism: Pseudomonas sp. SWRI81 (assembly GCF_014268545.1). Taxonomy (NCBI): domain Bacteria; kingdom Pseudomonadati; phylum Pseudomonadota; class Gammaproteobacteria; order Pseudomonadales; family Pseudomonadaceae; genus Pseudomonas; species Pseudomonas sp. SWRI81. The sequence continues at coordinate 55,984 of NZ_JABWQS010000037.1, read as the reverse complement.
GGGTGATTTCTTCCACCCGGGCGAAGGACGCCCAGACCAGGCCACCGACCAACACCGCGGCAATCAGATACAGCACCAGTTTGGAACCCGGCGTCGTCTGGGTCAGCAACGACTCTTGCACATCATTCATGAAGGCGGCATCGCCCGGCTTGAGGTCCGGAGCGCCTTTACCGCGCAGGAATTGACCGATCATTGTGCTGCCTCCCCTTGTACGGCAACCGGGCGCGGCGGCCCCACTCGAACCTTCTGTGTCCGTGCCGTCGGCTGGGCCGGCGCGGCGCTGTTGGCCGATTTGCCCGCGAGGCTGGCGAGGATCTTGTCCTTGGGTCCATCGGCGACCACCTTGCCGTCGTCCACCACGACGATGCGCTCGACCAGGGCCAGCAACGACGGACGATGCGTCACCACCACCACGGCCTGGCCTTCAGTGGCGTGCTTGAGGTGTTCGAGAAATTGCGCTTCGCTTTGCGTGTCCATGGCACTGGTCGGCTCATCGAGCAGCAGCAGTTTTGGCCGTGCCAGCAGGCTGCGCGCCAGCGACACCAGTTGCCGCTGTCCGCCGGACAGGCCCTCACCCATCTCGCCGATCGGCAGGTTGATGCCTTGAGGATGACGGGCCGCCACCCGGTCCAGGCCGGTCAGGCGCAAGACTCGCAAAAACTCTTCGGCGGTCGATTCGGGGCGGCCGATCATCACGTTCTCGCGCAGCGAACCGTAAAACAGCCGCGCATCCTGGCCGACGTATCCCACGGCCTTGCGCCAGTCGGCCGGGTCGATTTGATTGACGTCCAGGCCGTCGGTGAACATCTGCCCCTCAACCGGCGAATACAGACGCGCCATCACCCGCAACAGGGTCGACTTGCCACTGCCGATACGCCCGAGAATCGCCACACGCTCACCGGCCTGGATCGACAGGTTGATGCCTTGCAGTACCGGCGGGTTGGGTTGCATCGGCGGCGCCGGATAGGCGAAGGCCACATTCTTGAGCGCGATCTGCCCCGACAGTGTTGGCTTGGCGAGATATTCGCGATCCGAATCGCGATCCACCGGCATGGCCATGAGCTTGTTGAGCGACTGCAAGGCCGCCTTGGCCTGCTGGAAACGCACCGCCAGGCCGATCACCTGACCCAAAGGCGCGGTAGCACGCCCGGCGAGCATGACCGTGGCGATCAGCGCGCCCATGGTCAGGTCCCCGGCATCGATCAGGTACACGCCGATGATGATCAACGCCACGGTCTGCAGTTGCTGCAGGAACGCCACCACTCCGGTTGCCAGGCTGGAGAGCTGGCGCGACTTCAACGACGTTGCCGCCGACAGCGCACTGAAGGTTTCCCAGCGCCGCTGCATGTACGCCTCGCCGCCGACGGCCTTGAGCGTTTCCAGGCCCTCAACCGACTCGACGAGTACACCCTGCTTGAGCGACGACTCGCGCAGGTTCTCTTTCATGGTGCGCGCCAACGGCCATTGAATGATTACGCTGACCAACAGGATCAGCGGAATCAACAGCAACGGTACCCAGCCCAGCGGCCCGCCAATGGCAAAGATCACACCGACGAACATCAGCACGAACGGCAAATCGGAGATCGCCGCCAGAGTGGCTGACGTCGCGAAGTCGCGCACCGATTCGAACTCGCGCAACTGGTTGGCGAACGAGCCCGACGACGCTGGCTTGTGTTCCATCTGGATCGACAGCGCCTGGCGGAACAACATCGTGCCCAGCACCAGATCGGCTTTCTTGCCGGCGACATCGAGCAAATGTGCGCGCACATACCGCGCCACCGCCTCGAACACCATGGCCACGGCGACGCCGATGCCCAGCGACCACAGGGTGACGAACGCCTGATTGGGGACCACGCGGTCGTAAACGTTCATGGTGAAAAAGATACTGGACAGCGCCAACACGTTGATCAGCACCGCGCCGATGGCCGCACTGCGGTAGTAACGGCGATAGCGCCACAAGGTGCTGAGCAACCAGTGCCCAGCGGCCTGCGGGGCCTGCTCGCCAGCGCGGGTGTCGACCTTGGCGCGCGGCTTCACCAGCACGGCGAAACCGGTGTACATCTGCTCCATCTCCAACTGGCTGACCTCGACCGCTTCACCGCTGATTTCTGGCAGTACCACTTGATAGAGGAAGCTGCGCTTGTCGTCGGCCTGCGGATCACGTCGGCGACCGAGCAGGATGCAGCCACCCTGCTCATGGCGCAGCAACACCATCGGCATCAGTTGGCTGGGCAGCGACTGGGCGTTGCGCTCGATCAATCCGGCAGACAGACCGGCATTGGACAGCGCCGCCAACGCCAGCGACGGCGACAGCAGGCCACCCTTGGGCAAGCCCGCCGTTAATGCCTCCGGGCTTTTGCCAAAGCCATAGTGATCGCAGATCCACGACACGCTTTGCAGCAGCGTGTCCTGGATACGGGTTGGCGGCGCAGGCACAGCCTGATCCGCCATGCTTGAATGAACAGGCATGTCAGTAGCCATCAAAAGAGTCCTGGGTCGAGGTCGAGCGAATCGACAGACTTGAGGGTTTCAAGGCGCCCCATTCAGCGATGTGAACGTCCAGCCGATGCGGCGGGTGGCCTTGAAGCGATTAAGACAATTCTGACTCCCAGACCCTGTTGGCAAAACAAGACTTGTCCCAAAAACCGGCGGCCACGCATTGCACGGACCGGCGGTTTGACCCGCGTGCCAACATCCCCGTTGCCTGACACACCGCCATCGCGAGCAAGCCTGCTCCCACACTGGGTTCGGCGCCGAGCCATTAATCTCAATCCAGCCAAAAACCCCCTGTGGGAGCGAGCCTGCTCGCGAAGGGGCCAGCACAATCAACATCCCCGCCGCCTGACACACCGCCATCGCGAACAAGCCCGCTCCCACACTATGTCCTGCGCCGAACCACCAATCCCAATCCAGCCAAAACTCCCTGTGGGAGCGAGCCTGCTCGCGAAGAGGCCAGCACAGCCAACATCCCCGCCGCCTGACACACCGCCATCGCGAGCAAGCCCGCTCCCACACTGGGTTCTGCGTCGAGCCATTAATCTCAATCCAGCCAAAAATCCCTCTGGGAGCGAGCCTGCTCGCGAAGGGGCCAGCACAATCAACATCCCCGCCGCCTGACACACCGCCTTCGCGAGCAAGCCCGCTCCCACACTGGGTTCGGCGCCGAGCCATTAATCTCAATCCAGCCAAAAATCCCCTGTGGGAGCGGGCTTGCTCGCGAAGAGGCCAGCACAATCAACATCCCCGCAGCCTGATCAATCGCCAGTCGGCTCACTGATAGGCATCCCTTCCTATGCCTCAACATTATTGATAAACACAAAAAAACCGCCGCCTCCAAAAATCAGAGGCGGCGGTTTGGTTTGACGCGGTCGGTCCGAATCAGCCTTGCGCAGAACCTTCGACGCGCACCACTACGCGGCGATTCGGGGCGTTGCAGCGCACTTGCTCGCTTTTGCTACCCCGGCACACGTCGATCACCGGTTCCTGGCTGCCGGCGCTGCTGGCACTGACCGCGGAGGCCGGCAGGCCGCCGTCGAGAAGGATCCGGCGCACAGTTTGCGCGCGCTTGAGGCCCAGCACCTGGTTGCTCGCTTCGCTGCCGAGCGAATCGGTGTGACCGATCACCTGGATGCGCTTGGACGCAGCGGCGTCGCCACGCAACTGGCTGGCCAGTTCGCGGATGGTCGCTCGTCCCTGGGCGGTGATGTCCTGATAACCCGATTTGCCAAAGGCGAACAGCACGTCACCGGACAAGGTATGGTCTTGCTGCGCGACGCCCTGCTGATAGCGGCAGGCTTCGATCGTCGATGCCCGCGACAAGGCATGGGCCTGCACACGGCCGGCCGCCAGCTCGCGCTCGGCGTCGGCCCGCGCAACCACTTGCGGCGCGCCGGTGCTGGTGCTGTTGACCCGCAAGAAGTAGGTTTTGCCGCCCTGAAACTCGGCCCGATAGGTGTCGCTGTTCTTGCCTTTGTACAGCGGCGCGTCGTTCAGATAAGCGCCCAGAGTATGGTCGCCCGGCTTGACGCAGAACGCGGTGTAGCCACCGGGCAGCAAGCCGGTGTGGAAACGGCGGTCCACATAAACGTGGGCCGCGCCCTTGTCGGCCTGCCCGGCTTCGGCCGCGCGGTAGTACACCACCTGAACCTGATCGTTGCCGACCGGAGCCACCGGCTGATAGGCCGCGCCAAAGGTCTTGGTTTCCGGCGCGGCCTGCGCCAGCAGCGGTAGGCCGGCGAGCAGCAGTGCGCCGCACAGGACAAAAGGGGTCGCGTGGTTTCGTTTGAACATGGTCATGACTCCACCACGGGTGCCGTTCAACCGGCACCCGGGTATTGATGTATGGGAAAGTTGGCGAATAAACGGGTAACCCGCAGGGACAGAGCAAACGCCCCGCCCCGCTAGCCTTACACCAGGTTGGTGGTGACCCCGTCCTGTACCAGTAACTGAGCGTCCAGACTCGAATGCTGGAACACGTTGTAGGTAATACCTTCTACCGTGACCGCACCTTGCGCCGCCCAGTCGCCCGGATCGGTCCCGTCGGCGAGCAGGTCGTCGAGGTTGACCTCATCGCCGGCGTTGCCCTTGACCATCATCTGGACAGTTTCATCGCTGGTGAACAGTGAGGTTTCACCTTGTTCCAGTACGTCACCGAGGGACAGATTCAGGGTGTTGTTGCCGGTGCCGGTGATGTCGATGATTTCGATGGACTCCAGTTTTCCGATAATACCTAGATCAAGCGTCTGTGTTGTGCCTGTCAAACTCAGAGTATCGACCCCAAGACCACCGTTAATAGCGCCGCTGCCCGCCAATAGGCCGACGTCAGCTAACGAGAAAACATTGTCAGCTTCGCCACCGTAATACTGAACATCGCCTTGAGTAATCGTTTGGTTAATCTCTGCGACAGTTTCCCCAGTAGCCGAGTACCCCTCGACCCCCATCTGAATATCATCTATCCAGAATGCACCTATTGTTCGGCCGGTAGCCTCCAAAGTTACAGATGAAAAAGTTAGTCCGTATGGTAATTCAGCTGTAATGACGTAAGGGGTGCCACCAGGAGAATCATCAATAAAACTCTCCTCATAAACTTTTGTGTTGTTCTGATCATAGAATACGGCGGTAACCTGCTCACCGAAATTTAAGTCACCTATCGTCATAGACATGTAACTAAAGTCATGACTTTTCATATCAAGTTGGATTTTCGAACCTGCGCTAATGGTCATAGCCATGCTGGGCGAAGGTGTCGTCCATCCCCGTCCGTCGCCAAAGCCCGTTGTACCCCAACCCAGATCAGGGCCGACAGCGATAGCTCGAAAGTCGAAATTGGAGAGCGCAATCACATCGCCTGCCGCCATGGTCGTTGGTGACTGCGAATTGAAATCTTCAACAATTATATTTGAGTCGGTTTTCTCATAAATTACATAAGAAGAGACATTGCCAGCCGTATCAACGATAGCAGCCGCGATAACATTTGAATTTCCCTTATCTGCAGAAGACCACGATACCGATACAGCCCCCGCGTCAATATCATCCTGACTTAGTGACTGCTCGACAATGAAACCGTCGATTATCAAATGGATCTTGCTGCCTACAGTCAGACCACTACCATTGAACTCAATTTCAACATTCGTACCATCCCACTTCACCGTATCGGGCACAGCGACAGAGGTGTTCACGGTAACGGTCTGACTGGAAGCATTTGCATTACACGCTAAATCGGTAACGCGCGTTTGAATTTCCCAGCTACTGCTGTGGCTATTCTGGTCAATAAAGCTCCAGCCCCCAGCACCATCAACCAAAGCATCCAGCCAAGTGACACCACCATCCGTGGACACCTGCACTTTTTCGCCAGCCGCCAACGCAGCACTCAACGTGCCCTGAATCAAACGTCCCGCCGAACCGTCGTTGGTAACGAAGTCACTGCTGTCAGCACCGCTGTCCTTGCCCATGCTGGTGACCACGGCCTGTGCCAAAGGCGCCGTGAGGTCTATAACAAAATCCAGCGCACCGCTCGGATCACTCTCGTTGCCCGCCTTGTCGCGGATTACGATATCGACGCTGTACGCATCTTCGGGAAGGTCGTGTTCTGGTGTCCAGGACCAGGTACCGTCGCTTTTTACGGGCGTAGTACCAATAATGGCGCCCTTGTTGCGGATGACCACGGTGTCGCCAAACTCCAGGCCGACGCCCTTGAACTCCGGTCGGGCGTCATTGGTTTCATCGCCCGGTTTGATTTTGTCAATAATCGGATCCTGGTCATCCCACGCACCTTCAAACGCCTTACCCTCCCCGATGCTGCCGTCACCCGGCATTACCGGCGCCTGGGTATCAACGATGATCAAGTGCGGATCGGAAGGATCACCTTCGTTGCCGGTAGGGTCTTTGATCACGACCACCACTTCATGGTTGCCGTCGTCCAGCGCAGGGTCCGGGGTGAATGACCAGTTGCCGTCGTCATCGACGATGGTTTCGCCGATCACTTCACCGTTGTCCCTAATGATCACGGTATCGCCCGGCTCCAGACCGCCGCCATTGAAGATTGGCTGCTTGTCCGAAGTGGCGCCGCCGTTGCCGATAGGATCACCGGACTGGTCAACGACTTCGCCGATCACGCCTTTGCCCGGTATTACAGTATCGATAATGATGGTGTACGGATCGGACGGCAGGCCGGCATTGCCAGCGGCATCGACCGCGACAGTGGTAAGCACGTGCTGGCCATCGCCCCACGCGGTTTCCGGCGTATAGCTCCAGGTGCCGTCGGCATTGACAATGGTTGACCCGGTTTTCACACCATTGGCGTAGACGTCGATACGCGCGCCGGCTTCGCCGGTGCCGGTCAGCGTCGGACGGTTGTCGTCGGTGTAGCCGCCATTCGCAACAGGGCCGGTGTCGTTGCCTTCATTGTCAATCACAGCAGAAATTGTCGATTTGCCGGGTGCGGTCACATCGACGATCAGCTCAAAGCCTTCGGACGGGATGCCCTCGTTGCCGGCAGGGTCTTTTTCAACCACGACCAGGTTGTGCGCACCTTCAGGCAGCGGCGTGGTGGGGGTGAATTCCCAACTGCCGTCTTCGCCAACCACTACTTCGCCAATAACGACACCGTTGTCCCTGATGACAACCGTGTTGCCCGGCGTGCCGGTGCCGGTGAAGGTCGGGGTGCGGTCGTCGGTCGCGCCGCCGTGGCCGATCAGTCCCTGTTCATCACCGACATTGTCATAAACACCGGCGATGGGTGCGGTTGGCGGGATGCCAGGGGCGTGATCATTACCACCATCGCTTTTGTTACTGACGGCATACGCCACACCACCCAGCGCCAATGCGCCCAGACCGAGCATGGCCGGCATGAAGCCCATGCCGGCCATGCCCATCAGACCAGCGCCAGCGCCCGCGACCAGACCAGTGCCAAAGCCCGGCAACTGATCCGAAGCCAGCACCTGGGCCGAAGAGTCGCCATCCATCAGGAACGCGGCTTCGTGTTCGGCGTCAGCGTCGGAAGCAACGTACTCGTGGTACTCGCCGTCTTCGGCCATGCCGACCAACTGGCTGTCGCTGCCGTAGAAGTCTTCGATGATCAGTTGCGGCTGATCCAGCTCGGCGCCTTCGAGGCTGACGTGCAGGTCTTTGCCGACCCGCTTGACGGTGATGTTCTGTGGCGCGACACCTTTCTCGCCTTCGGCGAGGATGTAGCTGCCGCCACGCACGGCTTTGATTCGTACCGGTTCACCCGCCGCGGCGCTGCGAAGCTCTTGCGTCTGGGTAATCGTCTTGCCGTCTACTACGGCGATATTCACTGCACTTGGGTTCACGTGCTCTGCCTTCAATTAGTCAGGTTGCTCATCACACCGGGAGTGCCCGGCACGCCTTCAATCAACCAAGGCATTCCGCTTTTTTTGGGGGGCCTTAGAGGTATAAGAATTCTCTTGAAGGAGGCGGTCCGCCGATATGAGACCTGTCCCAAAAGCTCAGCCATTCGGGATTTGCGAGGCAGCCAGCCGCCGCGAACGGGCGGCTGATTAATCAACTGCGGTGGTCGGCCTGCTCCGGACCGTGGCTGTTGCGCAGAGCACTTTCCAGGCGCTGGACCGCGCCAACCGAGAGCGCCGACAGTCCGGGCGCGGACGCTTCTTGCTCAATGGCTCTGGCGAAGCCGGCAATGTCCGGCCTGCCAAGGCTCAGGGCGGCACCGACGATACGGTGTGCCGTGCGTGCGACCTGACGCCAATCCGCTGCACTGACGGCTTGCCGCAACTTCGCCAGGTCGGCTTCGCTGGTCAGCAGAAATTCTTCGTGGAGGCTGGTCGCGGTGGCGGGTTCGTCCATGACAGAGGGGGTCAGGGATTGCCCGGTGTCGCACCACATTTCGATGGTCGCCCGCAGTTCGTTGAGGCGCAGGGGCTTGGACAGAACCCCGTCGATACCGGCCGACAGGCTGGCGTCCAGATGCTCCGGCCCGACCATGGCCGAGATGGCAATGATCGGCACATGCCGGGCACTGCCGAGTTCACTCTGGCGAATCCTCGACGCCACGGTATAACCGTCGATGTCCGGCAGATTGCAATCGAGCAAGACGATATCGAATGCCGTTTCAGCGATGCTGTCGAGCGCCGCTTGCCCTGTTTCCACCAGCACCGCGGCATAGCCCAAGGCGTGCAGCTGGCGCTCGATGACGAAGCGGTTCTGCGGATGATCTTCCACCACCAGCACCGTCAAGGATGCGGGCTGGCAATCCTCGGGATGTTGCTCGGCAGTGGCTTGCCGAGCGCTGTCGTCGAGGCTTACCAACGGCGCGGCACTCTCGGCCTGACGACCGAGTGCTACCGGGATTTGCACCTCGACCACGGTGCCCTTTCCCGGCTGGCTGTGCAGCTGGATATCGCCTTGCATCAGTTCCACCAGGTCCTTGCAGATTCTCAGCCCCAGCCCCGTCCCGCCGAACTGGCGTGTGGTCGATTGATCGGCCTGGGCAAACGCTCGAAACAGACGACTCTGCGCACGCTTGGCAATGCCGATGCCGCTGTCCTCAACCTTGATCGACAACACGCCCAGCGCCGAATCCTCCTGAGCCGTCGACAGGTCGACGCTCACCTCGACCCGCCCCGCCGCAGTGAACTTGACGGCGTTGGAGATCAGGTTGTTCAGCACCTGGCGCACGCGCTGGGCATCGATGACCGGCCAGACGCCCTCCTCCAATCGCAACTTGAGCATCAGCGGCAGGCCTTTTTCCTGGGCGCGGATTTCGGCAATGCTGACGGCCTCCCGCGCCAGCGCGGCAATGTCGCTGGCCTTGCAATCGAGCGTGACCTTTTTGGCCTCCATCTTGGAAAAATCGAGGACATCATCGAGCAGTTCGAGCAAGCCATTGGCCCCGGATGCCGCCACTTTTGCCAGTCGCGCTTCTTCGGGCGCGAGCTTCGCGCGTTCGAGCAATTCGATGGAGGACAGGATGGCGCTCATGGGCGTGCGGATTTCGTGGCTCATCACCGCCAGGAACATGGCTTTGTCACGCTCACTGCGCTCCGCTCGCCGACGCGCCTTGAGCGCGCGATAGACCAGCACCGCAAACAGTGCGAACAAACACGCCGCCGCCAGTGCCTGCCAGCGGTAGTAATGCAGCACGATCGGCCAGGACGGCAGACCATAATCGGTGGGCACCACCCAGCGCTCGATCATCTGGTCGGTTTCCAGCGCGGTCAGGGAACCGATCGATTTGTTGATGATGGAGAGCAACAGCGGCTGGTCTCTGGAAACGCCCATGCTGACCACGGCCGGCATGTCGACGATCGTCCCGGCGATGTGCAGCGCGCCGAGATAACGCCGCTGCATGATTGGCAGCAAGGCGGTGTCGACATCGATTGCCGCCTCCGCCTCGCCGGTCGCCACCAGATCAAGGGCCTCGGAAGGTGTGACGACAGTCAGCAGTTGGATGCCGGGATAATGCTCGCGAAGGCTGCGCTCGTATCCGCCACCGCCCTTGATCGCCACTTTTTTTCCGGATAACTGCCGTGGGTCGTACACCGTGGGGGAATTCGCCCGGGTCACGATAAGCGTCGAACCGGCAAAATAGGGTTGGCTGTAGGCAATTCTGTCGCGCAGTGCCGGCGTGGAAAACGCCTCGGAAACCGCTGGCAGCAGCTCGACCTGGCCTTTATTCAAGGCCTCCCGGGCCTCGCTCCAACTGGCGCCCGGCACCCAGCGGAACTGCAGGCCCGAGACCCGCGAAATAGCCTTCAAGTATTCGGCGCTCAGCCCTTTGTAGACGCCGTTTTCGACATATTCCAAGGGACGCCAATCGGCACCGACCGCAACGTTGATGACCGGGTGCGAAGCGATCCATTCCTGCTCCTGTTCGGTGAACCCCGGGTCTTGCGCGGCGCACAATGGTAGGTAACCGACGCTGAACAGCAGCATCAGCAGCGCTCTGAACAACCGAATCAAGCCAGGCTCAGCTCGCCGTGAATCTTGTGCAGCTCGGAATCGCAACTCACCCCGAGTTTGCGAAAGGCAGATTGCTTTTGCCCGCTGATGGTCTTCCGACTGCGGGTGAACTTGTGCGCAATCTGCGACACCGACATACCATCCAGGCAGCATCGCAGGACCTCCTGTTCCTTGGGGGAAAGCAACGGATGGCTGACAAGGGCAGAATCGGAGTCGACGCGAATCGACTTGCCGACTTCATCTTCCCCTTGCCGGGACGGCACATGCCCCAGCTCCAATGCCACTTCCTGTGCCAGATAGACACGCTCGCACGCCACCGTCCGGATCGCTCCGAGCAGATCGTCGACCTCTTGCGACTTGCCGACAAAACCGCTGGCCCCGGCACGCAGGGCCAACGAGATGGTCGCCAGGCTTTCAGCCGAAGAAGACACCAGGATCCGGACCTCGGGATGGCGCACGCGCAGCAAACGAATCAGGTTCAAACCGTCCAATTCGTCCTGTTGCAGAGAATAGTCGAGGACCAGCACATCCACCGCTTCATTGCGCAGGCCGGCCAACAGCTCACGACTGCCCGCATACATGGCAACCAGCTTGAGGTCGCGTTCCGATTCAATCCGCGAGCCGAAGCCCCGGCGAACCAACGGGTGATCGTCCAGGATGGCCACGCGCAGAGGTGAAAGATTCGACCATTTCATTTTCGCTTCTCCCGGAATCGGCAAAGTAAAAGATTCATGCTGTCGCGGCGCGGCGGGCCATCGGAAAATCAACTGAAAAAGCAGCTTCCCAAGGCCTCGGCGCAATACAAACAAGTATCGGGATCGGGGGTAGCGAAGTGTCTAAGAAATTTCCGAGAGCACACTCGGAAACAGACGGTTCTGAGCTGCCGGATCAGGCATGCGCGAGTTTCGTCGGTCGGCGATACTGTCGTTGAACCTGCCAGGAACCTGATGGCAAGACAGTTCAGGTCCCGCGTCGCGAGAGCCTTTTGAACAGCTCCATGTCGTTTTTCAAACCCAATTTGCGGTAAGCCGTCAGCTTCTGCGCACTCACGGTTTTGACGCTGCGTTCGAACATGATTGCAATCTGGGTCACGGTCATTCCACTGATACACAACCGCAGCACTTCTCGCTCGCGCAGCGATAGCATCGGATGACCGAGTAGCTGTGTGCCAGGATGGTCGGCCTGCACGCCTGCGCCGGAAACCGACTGACACTGGCTAGCGTCGGCCACGGAGCCGGTGCAGCAATACGACTCACCGGCCGCTACCGCGCGGACCGCTTCGACATAAACACCCAAGGGCTGGGTCTTGCTGACCACGCCATGTCCGCCGGCCGTTAACAGAAGGCTCGCCACGGCGGTGTTGGGCTGTGCCATCAGGACGAGGACTTTCAAGGCCGGATAGTCTTTGTTCAGCGTCTTGATGAGCCCGATGCTGTCGCTGTGATTCAGCCTGTGGTCCATCAATAACAGGTCCAGCTCGCCTTGATCGGCAGCCTGCAAGGCATGCCCGGCGCTGCGATACGAACCTACCACGATCATGCCCGATTGACTGGCGAGGTGGTTGCACAGGCCGTAACGCACGACTTCCTGCTCATCGAGCACCCCAACCCTGATAGTGTTCAACACGGCTTGATTCCCTTTCCCGATAAGCAGCCTGTCCCTTGGCATGGGGAAGGATGGGTCGTTTGACAGATGACAGAAATGGTTCGAAGCATCTTCGGAGTCTCTCGAAAGGCGCTCTCAAAAAAAGCGAATGCCGGCTGACCTGCATTCTGGTTGCTCGCAGACTATCGATTTCATTGCGGGCGATCCCTAGGATTTGTCTCAAATTGCACAGCCGCTCATGTCCCCTCCGCAGAGGCGACGCCTGCCCTTGATGCCCCCTATTGAACTCAGCCCACGAACACGACTATTCGTGTCTGACGTCGCTCAACCTTGCGCCTTGAGCCGGTAATACTCGGCCATGAAATCGACAAATGCCCTGACTTTGGCGGGCAGATGTCGGGCATGGGGATACAACGCGTAGTAATGGCGCACACCGAGGGTGTAGTCCGGAAGAATCCGCACCAGCCTCCCGGCCTGCAGGTCGTCCTGCACCGTGGCTAACGTAAAAGCCGCGATGCCGCCGCCCGCCAGTGCACAAGCGTGCAACGCGGCGATGGTATCGGTGTGAAAGCTGCTGTCGGGCGTGACGGATATCGGCTCGTCCCGCTCATTGATCAGTGACCATTGAGCCGTGCCGGCAAATGTCAGCAGCCGGTGCTCGCCCAGTTCGGCGACGCTACGCGGCAAGCCGTGCCTGAATACATAGGCCGACGAGGCGACCAGAACCATGGGCGAAACCGTGAGCAACCGCGCGACCAGACTGCTGTCGGCTAACGGGCCACAAATGCGAATGGCGACATCGAAGCCATCGGCCACCAGATCGACGAAAGGGTCCGAGCAGGACAGGTCGACCTGAATATCCGGGTAGCGCTGCTGGAACGCTGGCAACCACTGGGCCAGCTCCAGCGTACCGACCACCAGAGGAGCACTGATGCGCAATAAGCCGGAAGGTCGTTCCTGCTCCAGAGTGACGGCCTGCGCCGCCGCATCGACGCGATCCAGAATGTCCACGCACGCCGCGTAATAACGTTCGCCGGCGGCGCTGAGGCTCATGCGCCGGGTATTGCGGTTGATCAGACGCACGCCGAGCGTGCACTCCAGATGCTGCAAGTGTCGCGACACTGAGGAATGAGTCGTGTCCAGCCGCTCGGCAGCGGCGGAAAAACCCTGGGCCTCGACAATGCAACGAAATACACGCATGGCGAACATCTGATTCATAGGTTTAGCGCACCGGTAATTTAACGATCTGGGCCGTGGTCAGCACATCGCCGAAGGTGTCCTCGACTTCGGCCAATGCGGCCTTGTGCAATGCATCTTTGTCGATCTTGTCACCGTTGACCCGGGTAATGTCGCGAGTGGCCGACGCATCGGAGGCGACGATGACGTTGTAGCCAAGGGGCGCAGCGTCACGGGCGGCGCCGGCAACACAAGCGTGGGTCATCAGACCGGAAATGATCAGGGTCTTGATGCCAGCACTCTTCAGGCGCTTGTCCAGGTCGGTGCTGGCGAACACGCTGACGCTGGTTTTCTGCACAACCGAGTCCTTGGCCCGCGGCAGCATGTCCGGGTGGAACTTCACGGTGTCCCCATCAATGGCAAACACCGCGGAACCTGCCGGTGCAACGTGCTGGACGTGATAGACCGGCATCTTGTGGCTGTCGGCGAACTTGATCAGCTCACGCGTCTTGGCCAACGCCTCGGCGCCGTCGGGAATCGGCATGCGCCCCGTGAAATATTCGTTCTGGAAGTCGATCACCAGCAGTGCGGATTTGCCGGCAGGCAACTCGCTGACCGGTTTGGCGCCGGACATGGCGCGAATGGTGGGATGGCCTTCGGCCAAGGCACCCGCGCTGGCAACTATGCCAGAAAATGCACAGGCAGCAAGAAAACGACGAGTCAAACGTGGCATGGGGCATTTCCTTTTCGATTGATTGAGAAAGGGAATGCTAGGAAGGTACGCCTTGTTTGAACACATCACGTACAGCACAGATTCTGTGCTGTTTTTGCACAAACGAACCCGCTCTTCGCCTACCACTGACAACGCATCGAGTTTGGCGCCAATCATTTTCTTCGCTGATGGCAATTCGCAACCAATTAAATGAACGAATCAGCTCCGTCTAGAATCAATAGGGGCAGCGTCCAGCGCGTGTATCGCTGCCAGCCCATCATTTGATTATTGGAGAAAACTGCATGCCTCTTAGTGACACCATTCACAGAGCATTGCTAAGCGCGGAAGAGCGTTCCTCTATCGCCGAAATTGAGGCAACTACCAACATTTTACAGCTCGTCACACGCATGACAGGAACGCGCTTCGCGGCGATCGCAAAATTCACGGAAACGGAATGGATAGTCTGCTCCGCGTACGACCCAATCGAGTTGGGCATCCACACCGGCGATACGCTGGAACTGGAGACCACGCTCTGCAGTGAATTCCGAAGAGATCCCCAAGTGCTTTTCGTCCCGAAAATAAGTAAAGACGGCAGGTTCGCCACACGCCCGGTTGTGAAGCAATACATGATTGAAAGCTACGCCGGTGCACCTATTTTCCTGCCCGACGGACAACTCTGGGGTGCGCTGTGTGCTTTGGATTCAAGGGCGGTGATATTCGACGACCCGGATCTGGCCGACACTTTAGGCCTGTTCGCGAGACTCATCGGGTGCATCTTTTACTCGAATTTGACAGAGGCCGGGAGCGGTTACGGCAAGACGGGATCGGGTGTTACGGATTAGTGATAACTACCTCTACAACGATTCAACCAGCTCACCGATAATCGAGTTTCAGATAGGCGAGTCCGACTGCCTCTGAAGCTCGTCCCCTGATCCCCGTTCCGGCTGACGAGTCGTGCAACTGAAGCCCTTCGTGCTTTTGTGAGGCCGCGCGCGCCCAAACAATGGAGGTCGCCATGCGTATGTACTGCTACAAGGGGCCGCGGTGATGGCCTCAGGCTTGTTTTTTACTCTTGGTCCATCCGCACACCATCAAGGCCAAGCCCGGAATCCAGAAGGCCGGCGCCGTGATGGCGAAACCACAAACAGCCAACGGTAAGCCTGTCAAAAACAATGGATCTCGAAACGCCTTTTCCATAGCAACCTCTCCTTAACTTCTCTCATAAACCACAAGGCCTGCCGGTGTACGGCCCTGGAAAGGGTGTCGACTCAAAACCAACTCAGCAGGCGAAGTACCCTCGCGAATGCTCGTTCACTCGCGAAGCACGTTAAAACCAACCCCGCTCCCATGACGGTGAATAGGACCCCGCCCACTCCTTTGATGGCGATTAAAAATAATCCCAGCGTCATGACCGCGACACCAAGTGCGCAAAGCGCTTTCCTGCTCGGCTTCTGCTCAGGATATCGATCAAACATTCATTGCCTCCAGGTCACTGCGCATCGGACAACTGTAGCCCACGTGCGCCTATACGCGCTTATCGCCGTACGCCAAAGAAAGCATTGAGCGCCACTGGCCGGGGGCAGCATGAACGCAGCACTGAAACTCTGTCAGGCAATGCACGACGCGCAGTTGGCTCCGATGGTGAGCGAGAGCGCGCAGGAAGTGGCTCGGGCTGAGTGGCTGTGCAACGCGACCGAGCAGTTGGTGCAATCCGGCTGCGACGTCTCGTGGCGAGCGGCCAGGAATACGAGGGAATCGCGCGCGGGCTGTACGAATCGCGCGAGGGCGTGAAGTCTGAACAGGTCGGGATCATCCTTAACCACGGGATTGGGTACTCACAGACTCCTTGATCGGCGCCAACGGCCTCACCGAAATCAAAACAAAGCTGCCAAAGCTGCAGGTCGAGGTAATCCTCGGCGGCGAAATCCCGAAAGAGCACATCGCCCAATGCGAGGGTGGCTTGTGGGTCTCGGAACGCGAGTGGATCGACTTTGTCTGCTACTGGCCGGGCATGTCGCTGTTCATCAAGCGCGCCTGCCGCGACGAAGCAATGATCCGCAAGCTCTCGGAGCGGGTGAAAACCTTCTACGAGATCCTTGAGGATCGCATGAACCAGGTACTGGGGATCGCAGCATGATCAGCAACCACCTCAACCTCGTCGAGCAGTACCGACCGGACGCCGAGTCGATCTCTGAACGGATCGCGCAGTACCTGGCCGCCGGCGGGCGAATCGATCAACTGAAAAGCCCGCCGCGCAATCCGATCCCACCGCCCCGCTCGAAGAAAATAGACCCTGAAACGGTCCTCAAGCGGCGGCCGAAGCCGATATCGGCCGCTGACCGCAAGGCTCTGCGCAAAATGGCGGACTCGCTATGAAGTCGAAACGCAAACCCAACAACGGTCTCGCCCGGGCCGAACGCAGCTGCCGGGCGCTGCTGCGCACCAACCACGTCGCGGTGGTGAACATCGACCCCAGCGGCAGCCAGATCATGGCGAACTGGAAGAGCTGCAAGCAGATCCGCAGCCTGGCGATCGCCAACGCGATATTCGATTTCTCCTACCGATGGACGTTCTACATCGCCGCCATGTGTCGAGACGAGCGCGGCGCCGAGTACATCAAATCCGTCGAGATCTCGCCGGAAGGCATCTACAAGGTCGAGCGCCTGACCGATGCCATCGAGCATTACTACCTGGAACTGCGCAACAGCGCGAACCCGAATCATCTGGTGGCGTCGGGCTGGATCGCCATTCCCGACGAAATATCGATGGACGAAGCCCAAGCCGCGAAGCTGTTCTACGCCGCCGGCGCCTGGCATCAGGTGAAGGTCGCAGCGTGAGACGTTTTCACACCCAACAACGCAAACGACAGACTTGGCTGGACCTGCCGGCCAGCGGAATTCAAGAGGTAGGACATGGCCAAGAGCAATGCGCAATTGCAGAAGGACAAGCGCGCCAAGGAGAAGGCGCTGCTCGATCAGATCGGCGCCGAGAAGCGATCGCTGATTGTTTCGAAGGCGCTCGATGATGCGCTGCTAATCCTCGGCGAGCGTCACGGCTTCGAGGAATGGCAAGAGACGGTATCCAGATTTATCATCAACTTGGCGGCAGCGCCGACCGAAGATTTAGAGCGCTTCGTGAGCATGTCGCGACCGGAACTGGTAATTAATGAGAAGTGGTCGCGTAAGCTTGAGGCCTTTGCCGCAACCGGCGTGGAAAACCATCTTTAAATCGTACCTGGATTAACTTCCCACTATGGGAATATTAATTTCTGCAAAAAACGGGTGAATTGATTCTAGCCCCTCAGAAACATCTGATCGAATCTGCTCGATCGACGTGTATGTGGTTAATGACACTTTGATTGAAAGCTTTATGAGCTTACCAATCGCATCTTCCATTTCCACGATGGCCTCGTCCAGCTTTATGATGGCTGCACTTTTAGTGCCGTAGAAGTCTTTTGTAGTTGCGACGATTCTCTCCCCTTCCTTGTTGTATCGGTCTTGCATTTGCTCAAACATGCTGACTTGCTGGTGAAGGAGTTGCAATTGATGAGTTTTGTAGTCTGACAGCTTCGTCTCGATTAATTGTTCAGATTGCAGAGATGAAAGCGCATCAAATTCAGTCGACTGTGTGACAAGTAACTCTTTTTGAAGCTGGATTGTGCGCAACAGCGCAAACAGGGTGACTAGTGATATAACAGGACCAAACACACCACCAAAAAAGGAACCAAACGCAGACCAACTCTCTGCCTTCCTTGATACATCGCCATCAAAGATGGTGGAATAAAAATAGAGCAGCGAAAAAAGCAATAGAAAAATAACTGCTAGCCCTACGTTTACTAAAACCCCAAATTTACTGTTGCTTTTTCCGCCCATCATTCATCGCCCCCTTGCAGATCATCCGTAATACCCCAACCCAAACCAAATTGCCACCACAGGTCACGGAGGGCAGCGCCTGACTGGAGATAATCCATGAGCCACAACTGCGAGTACGTCCGAAAGCACTATCAGGTGCCCGCCGAAATAGGCCGCCGCGTTATCGCCTACGGCAAGCCCGGCGTCGCCGAGACGCTACCGCTAAAAGAGTGGCAGGTCCTGCCGTTTAAGCATGACTGGGACGATCTCGACTGGAACCGGGAAGCTCGCGAAGACCTGGTCAGGGTCTGGGCGGCTACTCGAGGTCAGGCCAAATACAAGGCCTATGAACAGCTCCAGGATTACTGCCACAGCATCAAGGCGATGCTCCATTTCAAAGTACGTCGCGCATGAGCTGCCTCAAATTGTTTGCACGAAAACTGATCGACATCTGGATGGAAATCACCTCAAAAGTCTTTCTCCCACCTCAACATAGATAGGTTTAAGCATATCATCCATATATCGCTCGACGCTTTCTTTGTTGTCACCTATCCATTGAGACAAGTCATCAAAAAGATCGACTGCGTCCGTAGCGATTTTATCCTTGAATTTTTCAGAAGACTCAGTTCTTGACCATCTCAAAAACGAATCGATGCAGCTACAGCAGCGACTACCTAACACGAAGACCTTTTCAAAATCACTCCAGACACTTTCGCCCCACATAACTTTGCACTCAAAAGCAACAGTTCTTATTTCAGAGCAAATTGCTTGAAGCTCCTTGAGCTCACGTCTTACCTCATCCAGCAGATCTTGCCGCGTCCCTTCCTTACCGACCTGCAACCTCATACGACTGACAAGATACCTAGTTAACTCGCACCCTCGCACCGAGCTAAACTTATACCGAAGCATTGTAAGTGCTACACGCCTAGACAGTTCATGATCAGACGTAGCAACCACTTGAGATTTCCATGCATTATAACCTGCAGCAGCCAAGCAAACTGCAAGTACTGTTGCAATGGAACTCGCGACTTCTAATAAATCGTGAACATTATCGACTTTAAAAAAATTTGTGCTTATTGGCACTCCACCCCAAATGGCTCCAACCGAAAATAGTAGTAAGCAACCTACCCAAACAAGCCAATCCTTTTTCAATTCGCCTCTCCAAAAATTTAATTCGCATGATTATGCCGAAGCTCACTGCTTCAGGCGAGGATCCCCTATGTCCGCACAACAGAAGAAACACCCCTTCGATTTCAAAACTCAATACGGACTCGGCTTCAGCACTCAGGACGATGAGATCGTTGTCGACTTCTTCTGCGGTGGCGGCGGCGCCGGTACCGGGCTGGTGAAATGGGATTGGGCCGCGCGGTGAATGTCGCGAAGAACCACAGCCCCAAGCGATCAGCATGCACACCGTGAATCACCCGGGCGCGGTGCACTACACCACCGAAGTATTCGAGGGTGATCCGGACACCGAGTGCGGCGGCAAGGCCGTTGGCTGGTTCCACATGTCGCCCGGCTGCACGCACCACAGCCAAGCCGCCGGTGGACAGCCGCGCAAACGCGAGATCCGGAACCTGTCGTGGATCGGGTTGAAGTGGGCCGGCAAGAAGAAGCCGCGCGTGATCAGCTTGGAGAACGTGAAACAGATCCTCCAGCGGGGGCCGCTGATCGCCAAGCGCTGCAAGGCAACCGGCCGTGTGATGAAGTTGGGCGGCGCCATTGCCGAGCCTGGCGAAGTAGTACCGTCCACCAGCAGTTCCTGGTGCCTGACCTGAAGCGCCGCAGGCAAACTTGGGCAGTGTTCGTCGCCGAGCTGAAACGCCTGGGCTACGTCGTCCAATGGCGGGTCATCAAGGCCTGCGACTTCGGCGCGCCGACCAGCCCCGAGCGACTGTTCATGATCGCCCGTTGCGACGGCCAGCCGATTGTTTGGCCTGAGCCGACCCACGCGAAGAACCCAGCCAAAGGCCAAAAGAAGTGGCGCACCGCCGCCGAGTGCATCGACTGCACCATCCCGAGCAAAAGCATTTTCGACCGGGCAAAACCGCTGGCACCGGCCACCCTGCGCCGAATCGCCAAGGGCATGAAGAAGTTCGTCATCGATGCTGCTGACCCGTTCATTGTGCCGGTCGCGAACTGGTCGGGTGAAAGTGTTCAGTCCGCCCATGACCCACTGCGCACCGTGACATCTTGGCGGCGCGGCGGATCGTTCGCCATGGCGAGCCCGATCATTGCACCGGCCACCCATCAAGGTAGCGATCGGTCAACGATCCACACGCGCCGCTGCCGACGGTGACCCGCGCGAAGCGCGGCGAGCTGATGCTGATCAGCCCGGTACTGGTTGGCCGGTGGGCCGGAGTACAGCGGCAAGCCTGCGACAGCGGACCAGCCGGCAGGGACATTGGTGACCCAGAACCATCGTGCGATCGCTGCCGCGCATCTGGTGAAGTTCAGGTTTGCGGATGAAGGCAAGGCGCTCGACGAGCCGCTACCGACCATCACCAGCGGCGGCAAATACCAGCGCCCTGCCGGGGCCGCCCACGCCATAGGTATCTCAACAGTGTTCATGGCGCAGATGAATGGTAAAACCACGGATGCCAAAAGCGTCGAAGACCCGATGACTACGGTGACCAACACCCGCAGCCAGCAGCAGCTGGTGACGGCGAACCTGATGCACTTGCGCGGCAACTGTGATGCGCGAGACGCGAACGATCCGCTGCACACCATCAGCGCCGGCCAAGGCGTGGATGAACCGGCGCCGACCATCACGGCGGGCGGTGGCGGCAAGAGTTCGCTGGTCGAGCTGCAGCTCTCGCCAGAGATTGAGGCCGGCGCACTGCGGGTCGCGGCATTCCTGATCAGCTACTACGGCACCGAGAACATGAGCGCCGCCGACGCGCCAGCACCAACGATCACCACCAAGGATCGGCTGGGACTGGTTACCGTCACCATCAAAGGCGCGCCCTACGTGATCATCGATATCTGCTTACGCATGCTGCAACCGGCCGAGCTGTACAAGGCTCAGGGCTTCCCTGCCGACTACATCATCAGCCGGGGCGCCGACGGGAAGCCTTTCAACAAGACCCAGCAAGTGCACATGTGCGGCAACAGCGTCAGCCCGCCGCCGATGGCTGCACTAGCGCAGGCAAATAATCCCTGGCGACAGCCGAAGACTCGGCAACAGGCTGCTTAGGAGGCCCCCCTTTGTAAAAGTATTCTATTTCAGGACATACAAAGTACCCCCTACTCGCGTCTACAAGCTTCCACTCTTTGAGCACTAAAGCCAACGTCTTATTTAGGAACAATTTACTCGAAATTAAAATACATTCATCAGGATAGACAGTATCTCGTAAAACTGACGCATAGCTAGCACGTAATTTTTTATCTATTTTTGAATTTGCAACAAACTTCGCAACCCTCGCATAACGCTGTACCAAAGTAATACAAAGACTATTATCTGTAACCTCTTTGATATGCTTTTCGGCAGCTTTCATTTGCAAATCTTTGTCGAGACTTGCGAATTCACCATAGTTTTCACATAAAGTCTCCGAAAGCTCTTCTGCGTAAGATTGCCCTTCCCCATCATCTCTAAAGTGTTTCTCGCAATAGCTTTCCAACTGAGACAACAGGTGAAAAAAAGTATTTTCAAACCTTTCTTCTTCCAACAGCTTTTGCTGAGACCTCATAAAGCCAGTTGTCTTTCTAGATTCCATAGTTTGAATCAACGTAGTCCTCAATAAAACCAAAAGAGCCAAAAAGCTCAACACCGGATTAGTTAAGCCACCTATAAAATCACCTATCTGCCCAATATTTTCAGGGACGCTAAACTTATTTTCCCCAAAATAAAAAAATAGACATACAACAAACAAGACGAACACCAAAGCCACCCAAACAACAAGTCCGGTATCAAGCGGCTGAACGTCCTCGTCATGTTCCATCTTTTTTATTTTTAGCCAGAAATAGAATGATAAGCAACATAGCATCCCGATCAACATCAGTAATCCATTAACCAAATTCACAGCCACCTCCATATAAAGTGGCTTAAGGCTATCACGAATAATAAAGGCGTTCACCCACCTCCTCCCCATGCCCACAATCTACATCGACAAAACCTTGGTATCCCCATGCCCACAGAAAAAAAACCGGCCGAGCCTCTACAGATTGAGCGTTCGACAGTTACGAAGCTGGTGATCACCGGCGCGCCGCGTCTCGACCCGATTCCGTGTTCCTCGATGACTTCGGCCGGAGCGATTGCCCGACTGAGTCAGATCCGAGCTACCAGACCGCCCAAGGCAAGATCACCATCAACTGATGGGACAACAGCTGAAACGCCTACTGGGCGGTATGGGCCAGCGAACCGTTGCGCAGTTTGTCGCCGACTGTGACTGGCATTACGTTCTGAATTGTTTGGATCGCGGGATTAGCCCCACTTTGTTCAGCGGCGGCGCCCTCCATGCGCTGGCCAAGAAGTGCATCGTTCAGCGCCGGCGGCAACAGACAGGTCGCCATGATGGGAGTTCGGCGAGCTGAGTAAAGACGAAGCCCGTCAGCTTTGGAGTGACATCGACGAACTGCGCGGCATAGAAAGCGCTAACGAATGCTGGCATCAAAGCAGGCTGTTGACCGAACTGTTCGGAGATGAATGGCTTTCCCCGCTCGACGGAAAGGCAGTCGGGGAAACCATAAATTCACGTACCTGCACCGGGTTTTCGAGGCGGTACAGCAGGCTTTACGCCAGGAA
Organism: Pseudomonas sp. SWRI81; assembly: GCF_014268545.1. Taxonomy (NCBI): domain Bacteria; kingdom Pseudomonadati; phylum Pseudomonadota; class Gammaproteobacteria; order Pseudomonadales; family Pseudomonadaceae; genus Pseudomonas; species Pseudomonas sp. SWRI81. The sequence goes on along the minus strand of NZ_JABWQS010000037.1, from coordinate 33,459 downwards.
CAGCAGCGGGTGACGCCATGAACGCCCTCGCCTGGTTCGCCTATGTGTACTGCTACAAGGGGCCGCGGTGATGAACCATCAGCCCAAAGGCGGAATGTGCGCAACCTGCGCCCACGCCCATCGCAGTTGCAGCCACCTTCCCTTCAGCACCATGCCACCGCTTTCCCGCGACGGGCAGACGGTGATCGTGCGCTGCACTGACTTTCAGAGGCGCCAGCGATGAAGTGCCTAGTCAGCGTCCGCACCGAGGAACTGACCGGCCCGGCGCTGGACTGGGCAATCAACGCAATCGAGGGTGATCAGCAGCCAGCCGCCGGTCAGCTGCAACTGTTCGCCCTACCCGACGCCGACCACCTGATCACCAAGTACGGCGACTGGTGCGAAGTTGGACACCGTCACCCTCGGCTGGCTGACGCGACCAACGACCCATGCAACCGCCAGCCCGGCGAAACCCGAACCATCGCAGTGTTCCGCGCCGTGGTCTTCGCCAAGCGCGGCGCAAGCGTGAAAGTACCTGCCGAGCTTGTTCAGCAGTAACCCCTCCCCTACTCAACAGCCTACCGGTGTACGGCGGGCGAAGGAGGCTTTCGCCTATGAAAACGCGAGAACTCACCCATGCCCGCCTTTTGGAAAAGCTGCATTACGATCCCGAAACTGGTCGATTCACCCGGCGCCCACCGAACCACAAGCGGCGCATCGGCCAATTCGACAAGAATGGCTACATCACGATAGCGGTTGATCGAGTCAAGCACCAAGCGCACCGCCTGGCTTGGCTGTACATGACGGGCGAGCATCCAGATGAAGACCTGCATGTCGATCACATCAACCGCATTCGCGACGACAACAGGTAGATCAACCTTCGCCAAACCACACCGGACGATGACTGCAACAACCGCGAGTATGGCGGCGGTGGCAACAGCGCCGGGCGCGGAGCAAGTGGAATCCACGGCGTGTACTGGGATGGCCGGAAAGAACGCTGGCACGTCCAAATGCAATGTCGCGGGAAATACTTCTACGGCGGCTACCACTCAACCATCGAAAGCGCTCGGGTACTTATATGGAGCAGCTTGATCCGTTTATTGGCGATATGCCGCTGACCCACATCGACGACGACGCCCTCGCGCCTTACATCCAGTCGAAGCTGAATCCAGCGGTAGGGAAACCGGTCACGAACCGGACAGTGAATATCGCGCTTCAACGGGTCATCCGTGTGCTGAACCTCTGCGCGCGAAAGTGGCGTGACGAGGAGCGACGGCCGCTGCTGGACGTGGTGCCGATGATTTCCCTGCTGGACGAGAAGACGAACAGCCGAAAGCCCTACCCGCTTTCATGGGAAGAGCAGTCGATCCTGTTCGCCGAACTCCCAGCGCACCTTCAGACCATGGCCATGTTCAAGGTCAACACAGGTTGCCGGGAGCAGGAAGTTTGCAAGCTACAGTGGAATTGGGAGATTGCGGTACCGGAGCTGGGAACGAGCGTGTTCCTGATACCGGCGGGATTTGGCGGAAGGAGCGCCAGGTCTGGCGTGAAGAACCGAGACGAACGTCTGGTCGTGATGAATGACGTTGCCAAGTCTGTGATCGAGAAGCAGCGCGGCAAGCATCTGCTCTACGTCTTCCCGTTCGGCAAGCCAGATGGTGAGGGGAATGAAACGACAGTTCACCGCATGAATGACTCGGCCTGGAAGAAGGCGCGGATCCGAGCGGCGAAGAAGTGGCAGGAGAAATTCTTGCGGCCGGCAAATGACGGCTTTGCCAGAATCCGAATTCACGACTTGAAGCACACCTTTGGGAGAAGGCTGCGTGCGGCTGGCGTGACTGAGGAGGATCGCAAAGCATTGCTCGGCCACAAGAACGGGAGCATCACCAGCCACTACTCGGCAGCGGAATTGGATCAACTCATTGCGGCGGCAAATAAGGTATCAGCAACCGACTCGCGCGCACCAGCGCTGACGATTCTGAAAAGGAGGGAAGCATGATCGAAAATGCCAAGGCCACTCGGAAAGTCACTACGGCAGAAACAACAAAGCCGCTCGAAAGCGGCTAAGTCATTGAAAAATATGGTCGGGACGGAGTGATTCGAACACTCGACCCCTAGCACCCCATGCTAGTGCGCTACCGGACTGCGCTACGCCCCGACTGATGTTGCATGTGTTCTTCAGCTTCGAAGAACGCTCAAGAATATATCGCAAGCATTTGAAAACTGGAAGTATTCAAACGCAGCTTTTTATTTCTTGAGTACCACCAGTACGTCTTCCAGCTCGGCAATCATCTGCCGAATCATTTGTTTGTACTGGGTGGTGTCGTCTTTGGCTTCGTCGCCGGACAAGCGCAGACGTGCGCCGCCGATGGTGAAACCCTGATCGTAAAGGAGCGCGCGGATCTGCCGGATCATCAGCACGTCCTGGCGCTGATAATACCGGCGGTTTCCGCGGCGTTTGACGGGGTTTAGCTGAGGAAACTCCTGCTCCCAGTAGCGCAGCACGTGTGGCTTTACGGCACACAGCTCGCTGACTTCACCGATGGTGAAGTAGCGTTTGCCCGGGATGACGGGTAGTTCGTCGTTATGACTTGGTTCCAGCATAAGCCTCAACTCGGGCCTTCAACTTCTGCCCTGGACGAAAGGTGACCACACGGCGAGCCGTGATCGGAATTTCTTCCCCCGTTTTCGGGTTGCGGCCAGGCCGCTGGCGTTTGTCCCGAAGGTCGAAATTGCCGAAACCGGACAATTTGACCTGCTCGTTGTCTTCAAGAGCGTGCCTGATTTCCTCGAAAAACAGTTCGACCAATTCCTTGGCTTCCCGCTTGTTCAGGCCCAGCTCTTCATACAGACGTTCCGCCATCTCAGCTTTCGTCAAAGCCCCCATACGTCACTTCCTTAACGTGGCGTTCAACCTTTGTTCGAGCGAGGTGAGGATATTTTGCGTCGTCGAATTCACCTCATCGTCATTAAGAGTGCGCGATGGATGCTGCCAGGTCAAGCCAACTGCAAGGCTTTTTCTATCAGGATCAATGCCTTTACCCTGATACACGTCAAACAGCCTGAGATCTGTGAGCCATTCGCCTGCATTTTCACGGATTACGTCCAGTACCGCCGCGGACGCGACCTCTTTGTGCGCGATCAGTGCAAGGTCACGACGCACTTCAGGAAAGCGCGACAACTCGTGGAATTTCGGCATTTTACCGAGTGCCACTTCCGCCAGAACCAGCTCGAAAACGAACACAGGACGGTCCAGACCCAACGCTTTCGACAGCTCAGGGTGAATGGCGCCAATGAAACCCACTTCGCGACCTTCGCGTTCGATGCGCGCGGTTTGACCCGGGTGCAGCGCCGGATGTTTGCCCGGTGCGAAGGTGAACGAATCCAGTGCACCGGCGAAGCCAAGTACCGCTTCCACGTCGGCTTTGACGTCGAAGAAATCAACGGTGTCGCGACCTTGCGCCCAGCCTTCCGGCAGACGGCTACCGCAGACAACACCGGAGAGCATCGGCTCTTGCTTCAGGCCTTCGAGCTGACCGACAAAGCGCAGACCGCTTTCGAACAGACGCACGCGATCCTGTTGACGGTTGAGGTTGTGCTGCAATGCCTTGACCAGACCCGGCCACAGCGACGAGCGCATGGCGGCCATGTCATTGGAGATCGGATTGGCCAGCAGCAGCGGCTCGACGCCGGGGTTGAACAGTTCGAACTGCTTCGGATCGATGAAGCTATAGGTGATCGCTTCCTGATAGCCACGTGCTACCAACAGGCGACGCAGCTCAGGCAGGTCGCTACGCGCTTCAGCCTTGGCTTGCGGCGCCAGACGCGCTTGCGGGTAACGAACCGGCAGGCGGTTGTAGCCGTACAGACGGGCCAGCTCTTCGATCAGGTCGACTTCCAGGCTGATATCGAAGCGATGGCTTGGCACTTCTACGCGCCACTGCCCTGCCCCCTCGGCACTGATGGTCAGACCCAGCGCGCCGAGCAGACGCTCGACCTGCGCCGAATCCATCTCCATGCCGAGCATCTGCGTGATGCGCTGGGCACGCAAAGTGATCGGTGCGATCGACGGCAGATGCGCCTCGCTGACGGTTTCGATGATCGGGCCCGCTTCGCCACCGGTGATGTCCAGCAGCAGGCCAGTGGCGCGCTCCATGGCTTCACGGGCCAGTTGCCAGTCGACGCCACGCTCGTAGCGGTGCGACGCGTCGGTGTGCAGGCCATAGGAACGGGCCTTGCCCGCCACAGCGATCTGATCGAAGAACGCCGATTCAAGGAATACGTCGCGCGTGGTCGCAGACACACCGCTGTGCTCGCCGCCCATGACACCGGCAATCGCCAGCGCGCGGGTGTGGTCGGCGATGACCAGCGTATCGCTGCGCAGGCTGACTTCCTGCCCGTCGAGCAGTACCAGCTTCTCGCCGTCTTCGGCCATGCGCACACGGATGCCGCCATTGATCTCGGCAAGATCGAAGGCGTGCAACGGCTGACCCAGTTCAAGCATCACGTAGTTGGTGATGTCGACGGCCGCATCGATGCTGCGCACGTCGGCGCGACGCAGACGCTCAACCATCCACAGCGGCGTTGGCCTGGACAGGTCAACATTGCGGATCACGCGCCCCAGGTAACGTGGGCAGGCGGCTGGCGCCAGCACTTCGACAGGACGCACTTCGTCGTGTACGGCAGGAACCGCCGCCACCACAGGACGGGTTACCGGCGCGGCATACAGCGCGCCGACTTCGCGGGCCAAACCAGCGAGGGACAGGCAGTCGCCACGGTTCGGGGTCAGGTCGACCTCGATGCTGGCGTCTTCCAGGTCCAGATACACGCGGATGTCTTCGCCCACCGGCGCATCGGCCGGCAGCTCCATCAGACCATCGTTGCCTTCGCCAATCTGCAACTCGGCTTGCGAGCACAGCATGCCGTTGGACTCAACGCCGCGCAGCTTGGCCTTCTTGATCTTGAAATCGCCTGGCAGCTCGGCACCGATCATGGCGAACGGAATCTTCAGGCCCGGACGCACGTTTGGCGCACCGCACACGACCTGGAAGGTTTCCGCGCCATTGCTGACCTGGCACACGCGCAACTTGTCGGCATCCGGGTGTTGCTCGGTGCTCAGCACCTCGCCCACCACCACGCCACTGAATACACCGGCGGCCGGAGTGACGCTATCGACCTCAAGACCGGCCATCGACAGACGGGCAACCAGCTCGTCGCGATTTACCTGCGGGCTAACCCAGCCACGCAGCCATTGTTCACTGAATTTCATCCTGCTCTCCTAAGAATTCGTTACGACTAGCGAAATTGCGCGAGGAACCGCAAGTCGTTGTCGAAGAACAGACGCAAGTCGTTCACGCCGTAACGGAGCATGGCCAGACGCTCGACGCCCATGCCGAAAGCAAAGCCGGAAAATTCTTCCGGATCGATGCCAGACATGCGCAGCACGTTCGGGTGAACCATGCCGCAGCCCATCACTTCCAGCCAGCCGGTCTGCTTACAGACGCGGCAGCCTTTACCGCTGCACATCACGCACTCCATATCGACTTCAGCGGAGGGCTCGGTGAACGGGAAGTACGAAGGACGGAATCGCACGGCCAGTTCTTTCTCGAAGAACACCCGCAGGAACTCTTCGATGGTGCCTTTGAGATCGGCAAAATTGATGTCGCGATCGACCAGCAGGCCTTCAACCTGATGGAACATCGGCGAATGGGTGATATCGGAGTCGCTGCGGTACACACGGCCTGGGCAGACGATGCGGATCGGCGGCTGTTTCGATTCCATGGTGCGGACCTGGACCGGCGAGGTATGGGTGCGCAGCAACATGTTGGCATTGAAATAGAAGGTGTCATGCATCGACCGGGCCGGGTGATGGCCTGGGATGTTGAGCGCTTCAAAGTTGTGATAATCGTCTTCGACCTCAGGGCCTTCGGCGATGCCGTAGCCGATGCGGGTGAAGAACTGTTCGACACGTTCCAGAGTCCGGGTGACCGGATGCAGACCACCGGAGGTCTGGCCACGGCCCGGCAATGTCACGTCGATGGACTCGGCGGACAGTTTGGCAGCCAGTTCGGCTTCTTCAAACAGCGCCATGCGCGCATTGAGAACGCCTGTAACACGTTCCTTGGCAACGTTGATCAGGGCGCCGACTTGCGGACGCTCTTCTGCTGGCAAATTCCCCAAGGTCTTCATCACCTGAGTCAATTCGCCCTTCTTGCCAAGGTATTGAACCCGGATTTGCTCCAGGGCATTGATGTCTTCAGCGCTTTGCACAGCCTCTAGTGCTTGAGAGACCAGCGCATCCAGGTTTTCCATGTACAGACTCCAGATACAAAATAGGGGAAGAGCTTGAAGGCTCTTCCCCTATTTATGACGTTTAACACCTGACCCCACAGAGGTGAGGCCGGGTGACTGTCGGGGGTACTTAAGCCAAGGTGGCTTTAGCTTTCTCGACAATCGCAGCAAACGCCGCTTTTTCGTTCACTGCCAGATCAGCCAGAACCTTACGGTCGATCTCGATGGACGCTTTTTTCAGGCCAGCGATGAAACGGCTGTAGGACAGACCGTTAACACGAGCACCAGCGTTGATACGAGCGATCCACAGAGCGCGGAACTGACGTTTTTTCTGACGACGGTCACGGTAGGCGTATTGGCCTGCCTTGATTACCGCTTGCTTGGCAACACGGAATACGCGGGAGCGTGCGCCGTAGTAGCCTTTAGCAAGTTTCAGAATTTTTTTGTGACGCTTACGGGCAATGACGCCACGCTTTACACGAGCCATGAGTTACTTCCTCTATTCTTGACTAAATTAACGAAGGCGCAGCATGCGCTCGACTTTTGCCACGTCAGACGGATGCAGCAAGCTGCTACCGCGCAGTTGACGCTTACGCTTGGTCGACATTTTAGTCAGGATGTGGCTCTTGAAAGCGTGCTTGTGCTTGATGCCGTTAGCAGTTTTCAGAAACCGCTTGGCAGCACCACTTTTGGTTTTCATTTTTGGCATGTTCGGATACTCCGCATTCAGTTGATAAACATAATCAGAAGGCCTGCCGTGCCCTGTTGATTACTTCTTCTTTTTCGGGGCGATGACCATGATCAGCTGGCGTCCTTCCATCTTAGGATGCTGTTCGACCGAACCGTACTCGAGCAGGTCTTGTTCAACCCGCTTGAGGAGTTCCATCCCCAGCTCCTGGTGGGCCATCTCACGGCCGCGGAATCGCAAGGATACCTTGGCCCTGTCCCCGTCACTCAGGAAACGTACCAGGTTGCGCAGTTTTACCTGGTAATCCCCTTCCTCCGTCCCTGGACGAAACTTGATTTCTTTAACCTGAATCTGCTTCTGGTTCTTCTTCGCCGCAGCAATCTGCTTCTTCTTTTCGAAGATCGACTTGCCGTAGTCCATCACCCGGCAAACAGGCGGGACTGCGTCTGCGGAAATTTCCACCAGATCAAGCTTTGCTTCTTCAGCGATACGAAGCGCTTCATCAATCGAGACGATGCCAATCTGCTCGCCATCAGCGCCAATTAACCGAACCTCGCGTGCCGAGATATTCTCGTTGATCGGGGCTTTCGGTGCAGCTCGTTTATCTTGTCTCATTTCACGCTTAATAATAATTACTCCGAATCTGGGCGACCACGCCGGGAAACCGCTTGCGCGAGAAACTCAGCGAATTCGGCGACGGGCATCGAGCCCAGGTCAGCACCTTCACGAGTACGCACAGCGACAGTCTGCATCTCGACTTCCTTATCTCCGATAACCAAAAGATAGGGAACCTTGAGCAAAGTATGCTCGCGGATTTTAAAGCCGATCTTTTCATTTCTCAAGTCGGACTTGGCACGAAATCCGCTTTCGTTGAGAGTTTTTTCGACTTCTGCAACAAAATCTGCCTGTTTATCAGTGATATTCATGATCACCGCCTGGGTTGGCGCCAGCCAGGCCGGGAAAGCACCTTCGTAGTGCTCGATCAGAATCCCGACGAAACGCTCGAAGGAACCGAGGATCGCACGGTGCAGCATCACAGGGTGTTTGCGGCTGTTGTCTTCGGAGACGTATTCAGCGCCCAAACGGACAGGCAGGTTAAAATCGAGCTGCAAGGTACCACATTGCCAGACGCGACCGAGGCAATCTTTCAGCGAGAACTCGATCTTCGGACCGTAGAAAGCGCCCTCGCCCGGCTGCAGATCGTACGGCAAGCCCGCAGAATCAAGGGCTGCGGCCAATGCGGCTTCAGCGCGATCCCACAGCTCGTCGGAACCGACGCGTTTTTCCGGACGAGTGGACAGTTTCATCTCGACTTCGGTAAAGCCGAAATCGCGATAAACGTCCATGGTCAGCTTGATGAACGCGGCGGATTCGGCCTGCATCTGCTCTTCGGTGCAGAAGATGTGGGCATCGTCCTGTGTAAACGCACGTACACGCATGATGCCGTGCAACGCGCCTGACGGCTCGTTACGGTGGCAGGCACCGAACTCGGCCAGACGCATCGGCAGCTCGCGGTAGCTCTTCAGGCCTTGATTGAACACCTGCACGTGGCACGGGCAGTTCATCGGCTTGATGGCGTAATCGCGGTTTTCCGACTGGGTGGTGAACATGTTGTCGGCGTAGTTGGCCCAGTGCCCGGATTTCTCCCAAAGGCTGCGGTCAACGACTTGCGGCGTCTTGATCTCGAGATAGCCGTTGTCGCGCTGGATCTTGCGCATGTACTGCTCGAGTACCTGATACAACGTCCAGCCGTTCGGGTGCCAGAACACCATGCCCGGGGATTCTTCCTGGGTGTGAAACAGGCCCAGGCGCTTGCCGATCTTGCGGTGATCGCGCTTTTCGGCTTCTTCGATGCGCTGGATGTACGCTGCCAGTTGCTTCTTGTCGGCCCACGCGGTGCCGTAAACGCGCTGCAATTGCTCGTTTTTGGCATCGCCGCGCCAGTAAGCACCGGACAGCTTGGTCAACTTGAAGGATTTCAGGAAACGCGTATTCGGCACGTGCGGACCGCGGCACATGTCGACGTATTCTTCGTGGTAGTACAGACCCATGGCCTGCTCGTTCGGCATGTCTTCGACCAGACGCAGCTTGTAGTCTTCGCCGCGGGCCTTGAACACTTCGATCACTTCGGCGCGCGGAGTGACCTTCTTGATGACGTCGTAATCTTTCTCGATCAGCTGCTGCATGCGCTGTTCGATGGCCGCCATGTCTTCCGGCGTGAACGGACGCTCGTAGGCGATATCGTAATAGAAGCCTTCGTCGATGACCGGACCGATGACCATCTTCGCGGTCGGGTACAGTTGCTTGACTGCGTGGCCGACCAGGTGAGCGCAAGAGTGGCGAATGATCTCCAGCCCCTCTTCATCCTTTGGCGTAATGATTTGCAGGGTCGCATCGCTGCTGATGATGTCGCTGGCGTCGACCAGTTGGCCATTGACCTTGCCGGCGAGCGTTGCCTTGGCCAGGCCTGCACCGATGGATGCGGCGACCTCGGCTACGGAAACCGGGTGATCGAATGAACGTTGACTGCCGTCGGGAAGAGTAATAGTTGGCATGGCGCCTCCTCTCCTAGTGGTGACCCCTACCAAAGGTCACGTGGGTTGGGATGAGCCAGTACAAGATCCGATCCAGGCCATTCAATGACGAACGCCTGCCTTACAGCGGCAGGAGCCTTGCGGCCAACCGGAAAACCGAACCAGAGTGACTGGGATTCAAATCGGGAAATAATTCGCACGCCGACCGCACCGGGACTGAAGGTCATCCGCTGCCTGAGAACGCTTGAGCCCGGCATGCTAGCACAGATGAGCGGTCGCTTACGCCCTGATTTAGCAGAAGGCGGATTGTCCGTTTTTATGCCAGAGTGCTGAACTTGAAAGGCCCTTGCACCCTCAGATAACAAGACATTGACCCACAAGGAGCATCCTCGCATGCGTCTGAAAAGCTTATTCGCCGTCGTCGCCCCCGTCGTTCTGCTGCTGCCACTGAGCGCCCATGCCGACTGGCCGAAGGGCGAGCGCGAGAAGTACATGGCCCAGTGCACCCAGGCGGCCACCCAACAAATCGGCGCTGCCGCCGCGAAATCTCACTGCGCTTGCGGTGCTGATGCCATCAAGTCCTATCCGGCCAGCGATATCCAGGCGCTGATGGACAACAAGGCCACCCCTGAGCTGCAACAGAAAGCCCTTGGCCAGATCGCCAAATGCAAGGCAAATCCCCCAGCGAAAAAGTAAGAAAACGGAGCTTCCTGATCGGCTAAAAGCTGAAAAAAAATGCTGGAAATGAAGGTTTTCAGACGATTTATGCAGGTTTTACAGGTTTTTTTATCGCCTTTACGTTTCGCTGCAGGCCTTTCAAACCGGGGCTTTCAGCAGAAACAGGCGGTAAAGAAAACACGACTGATTGGCAAACAGCACGTCCGGGGGGCTACCAAAGCGAACATTTCGACTATGATACCCGGGTGTGCCCAGTTGGCCTGAGCAGCACAGCACTACTGAAAATATATGTTTCTTGGAGATACACCATGTCTAATCGCCAAACCGGCACCGTTAAATGGTTCAACGATGAAAAAGGCTTCGGCTTCATCACTCCTACAGGTGGCGGTGACGACCTGTTCGTACACTTCAAAGCTATCGAAAGCGACGGTTTCAAAAGCCTGAAAGAAGGCCAGACCGTTTCCTTCGTGGCTGAGAAAGGCCAAAAGGGTATGCAAGCTGCACAGGTTCGCCCAGAGTAATTTCTCGGCGCACTAAAAAAACCCCGTCCATGTGACGGGGTTTTTTATGCCTGCAACAAAAGCGGTCTGCGATCAGCCGCAGTTGACGCGCGTCACCACCAGATTGTTGTCGGTGTTGAGATTCAGCCGATCGGAACGATATTCCAGGGTGATCATATCGGTTGGCTTGAGGAAGCGGGCGTTCTGTGCGCCGGCCTTGGCCCGCGCCTCCTCCAGCAGTTGCGGCGATGCCTTTTTACCAATGGTGAACTCTGCCGCCGTCGCTTCACAGCGGCTGTGACCGGATTCGGATGCCACTGGATCCTTGGCTGACTCGCTGGAGGTCGTGGAACAACCCGCCAACATGGCAGCAGCCATCAATGCACCCAGTATCGCGAACTTCAAAGGCATGAAGCCTCCTTGTTTTAAATGGTTAAGCTGAGATCGTGCGACCGCCAATCCGGCGTTTGGTTTCCCGGCGAGTGCCATCACCCTGCCCCACGATCGAAAAACGCCGAGTGTGCCTGAGCCTTGCCCGACTCTTTATCAAACAATCGTGACTGAATATTAACGACGCTCAATAAACGTCGATGTAGTCAAACGGTGGATGCGGCCAGTTGTCTTTGAGCGCGTTGTAAATCTGCATCACCCAGACTTCATCGCTGGCAGCGACCTTGCCCACATAGCCCGAGCCCTTCGCCCACGTTTCGAGGCGAAACAGCAGACCGTCGATCTCTTGTCCACCGGTTACGGTGGAGAGATAGGCGATGCCACCTTTGGTCACGCGCAACTGGGTGTGCTCGTCATCGCTGGCTGAGGCCAGTAACTGGCGCACAGCTTCCAGTGTCAGGCCGTCGGGGGTATTCAAATCGATCTGCACAGCAGGGTCCTCGGAAAGCCGAAAAGACCAAGTGTCGCATAGCGCTCCGTTCATGCCTAAGTCGCAGTGCCAAATGTCGCGCAAAATGGTTAACTCGAAAACAGACCTCCTGACCTTTCGAGCCTCTCATGACCAGCCTCAGCATCGACGCCGCCATTAACGCCAAATGGGCAGACGGACACAGTTCTTACAGCCCCGGCACGACGGAAGAGCTGGCGCTGATCGGTATCGATTTATTGGTCAAGGAGTTGGGTATAAAGGCAGCGCAGCAATTTATCAATCAGGCATTTGAACGATACACGACCGTACAGGCCGAACAGACGCAGTAAAAACCCGCAAGCAACGGCCTGCGGGTACTGGCTTATTTCAGACGTTTCAGGCGCTCGGTCAGCAGATCAAAGAATCCCTGGGCGTCGCCATTCTCGACCCAGAACGCATTCTTCGGCGCTTTCAAACCGTCGTACCAGTCAACGATCGTTTGACCGAATGTCGGCCCTTCCCGGCTGTCCACGACGACATTGACCGATCGCCCGGTGAACAACTCAGGCTTGAGCAGATAAGCCACGACCGTCGCGTCATGCACCGGGCCACCTGGAATACCGTAGTGCTCCATATCGCCCTTGATGTATTCATTGAGGATGCCACCGACAATCTTGCTCGCATTGTTGTTCAGCGCGGCAATCTGCTTCAGGCGCGCGTCACTGGTGAGGATCTTGTGCGTCACGTCCAGCGGCAGATACGTCAGCTTCACGCCACTCTTGAGCACCACCTCAGCCGCCTGCGGATCAGCAAACAGGTTGAATTCAGCCACGGGGGTGATGTTGCCGCCGTTGAAATGCGCCCCGCCCATGATTACCACTTCCTTGATGCCCTGGACGATCTCGGGCTCCTGGATCAGCGCCAGTGCCAGGTTGGTTTGCGGGCCGAGCATGGCAATAGTGATGCTGTGTGGTTTGGCGCTTTTGAGCGTATCGATCAGATAGTTGACCGCACTGCCTTGCGCGAGGCCTTTTTTCGGTTCGTGAACCGTGACACCCGACAAACCTTCCTTGCCATGAATGTTCTCGGCATAGATCGGCGTGCGCATCAGCGGCTTCGGCGCGCCAGCGTAAACCGGCACGTCTTCGCGCCCCGCCCACTCCCGCGCCAGGCGCGCGTTGCGCGAAGTCTTGTCGAGGCGCACGTTGCCGGCCACGGTGGTCAAGGCACGAATATTCAGCTCGTCGGGCGAGGCCAGGGCGAACAGCAAGGCGACCACGTCGTCAGCGCCCGGATCGGTATCGATGATCAAATCGATTTTTTCCGCCGCCTGAGCGCCGGTCGCGGTTAGCACGGACAAAAGCAGCAGGCTCCGGATCAAGTGATGGATTTTTTCAGCATAGCGTTGCATGGCGCATTCCTTGTGCAGTTGAGATCGAAATCAGAATGTAACCCCGGCGACCAGCACGATGTTGCAGTACGGCTGACATTCGCCTGTACGAATAATCGCCCGTGCCTGTCGGCTGAGCACTTTGAACTGCTCGTGAGTGAGCAATTCGCGACGTCCCAGCGCACCTTCGGCATTCAATGCCTCCAGCGTAGCCAGCGCCGCGGGCTGCTTGTCGAAGATCTCCCTGGCCAGCGCATGGCTCTCGACCTGCATCTCGCTGAGTATGACCTTCAGCGTGCTGACGAAATCCGGGACCCCATGCGTCAGGGCCAGATCGATCATTTCGACTCCCGGCGGCACCGGCAGCCCGGCGTCGCCGATGACCACCCGGTCGCCATGACCCAGAGAGGCGATCAAGCGCGATAGCGCGATGTTCAGCAGAGGTGTTTTCTTCATGCGGGTTTAAACCCCTGAACGTCGGATAAACGTGGGATGGACGGTTGCGCACCTGCGCGAGTGACCGACAGCGCGGCGGCGATTTGTCCGTAGCGGATAGCTTCGGCCTCGGAACTGCCAGCCGCGAGCGCAGCGGCAAAACCACCAACAAAGGTGTCGCCAGCCGCCGTGGTATCGACCGCCTTCACTTTCGGCGCGGGAAAATGCTCGAAGCCCTTGCCGTTGGCGAACAGCGAGCCCTCGGCACCGAGGGTGACGATGACCTTGCTCGCGCCCATGGCGAGCAGGTGGCTGGCAGCCTTTTCAGCCGTTTGCAGCGAGTCGACCGGCAGGCCGCTCAAAGCGGCCGCTTCACTCTCGTTGGGAATCAGATAATCGATGGCGGCAAACCAGTCTGCCGGCAGTGGTCGGCTGGCCGGTGCCGGATTGAGAATCACCGTCTTGCCCAGTGCACGTGCGCGCTTGAGCGCATGCCCCACCGTGGCATCGGGGATTTCCAACTGGCAGATCACCACATCGGCGTCCTGCAACACCGCATCGAACCGGTCAATCACCGCGGGCGTCATCGCTGCGTTGGCGCCGGCAACAATTACGATAGCGTTCTGACTGTTGTCATCGACCACGATCAGCGCCACGCCACTGGAACCCTCGACAACGCTAACGGCCTGGCAATCGATCTGCTCGGCCAGCAGCGCATCACGCAACTGCACACCGTAATCGTCAGAGCCGACGCAACCGACCATCGCCACTTGCGCCCCGAGGCGCGCCGCGGCCACGGCCTGGTTGGCGCCCTTGCCACCGGACACGGTGGCGAAAGAGTGACCGATCAGCGTTTCACCGCCTGTCGGCAGCCGTGGCGCCCGGGTGACCAGGTCCATGTTCAAGCTGCCTATTACCACTACATTTGCTGGCATACATCACTACTCGTCAATTCGGTTTCAGCGGTATTCGGTGAACACGCCGGACTGCGGCGCAGTGGATTCGCGCAAGACAATACTCGGGGTCACGATCCGCTGATCAGTGCCCAGATTCGGCGTAGCAATCCTTCGTAACAAGACTTCAGCGGCCATTTCCCCCAGTTGCAGGATCGACTGGCCAACTGTGGTCAGCGCCGGATAAACGTAGCGGCTCATCTGGATGTCGTCGAAGCCGATCACTGACAGCTCGGCCGGTACCCGCACGTTACGTTCGGCCGCCGCGCGTAACACGCCGATGCCGATCATGTCGTTACCGGCAAAAATCGCACTGGGCGGATTGCTTTCAAGCAGCCGGGCCGCGGCGTTGTAACCGCCGGTGCTGGTAAAGTCGCTCTCCAGCATGCGCTCCGCGCGCGCCTCGATGCCTGCCTCTTTCAGCGCTCGGCAATATCCGGCCTGACGCATTTGCGCCACGCTGGTACTCGCCGGACCACCAATAGTGGCGATGTCGCGGTGGCCTAACTCGAGCAGGTGACGTGTCGCCAGATAAGCGCCGTACTCGTGGTCGATGCGCACCAGATCGGCATTCACACCTTCCAGGCCACGGTCGACAATCACCATCGGCGTCTTCACGCCCGCCAGCCCCTCCGCCAGGCTACTGTCACCGCCGGCGGAGGCAACGATCAGGCCGTCGATGCGTTTTTCCAGCAACACGCGCAAATAGCTGCGCTGTTTTTCCGGGTTGTCGTCGGAGTTGCAAAGAATCACGCAGTAGCCGTTTCGCTCGCAATAGTCCTCGATACCCCGGGCCAGCTCGGCGAAGTACGGGTTGAGACTGTTGGGCACCAGCAAGCCGATGGTGGCCGTGGTCTTGGCTTTCAGCGAACGGGCCACCGCACTGGGCACATAATCGAGACTCTTGATCGCGGCTTCGACTTTCAAACGCACTTCCTGACTGACCGGCCGGGTGTTGTTCACCACGTGGGACACGGTCGTGTAGGAAATGCCTGCGAGTGCCGCTACATCCTTGATCGTTGCCATCGTTATCTCAGCTCCGTCGACTGGCGCGTTGACTGCGATAAGTGTCGAGCACCACCGCAATCACGATCACCGCACCCGTGATGATGCGCTTGGTCGGTTCGGTCGCACCGATCTGGGCAAGCCCTGCCGCCAGCACGGAAATAATCAACACGCCGAAGAACGTACTGATCACCGAGCCGCGCCCGCCCATCAGGCTAGTGCCGCCGATTACCACAGCAGCAATCACTTGCAGTTCCAGGCCGGAACCGGCATTCGGGTCGGCCGCTTCCAGTCGGGAAATCTGAAACAGCGCAGCGATCCCGGCCAGCAGCCCCATCAGGCTAAACACTAGGATTTTGTAGGGTTTCGGATTGATCCCGGCCAGGCGCACCGCCTCTTCGTTGGTGCCGATGCCGATCAGGTAGCGGCCGAACACCGTGCGGGTCAAAACGGCCTGGGCGATGAAAATCACCAGCAAGGCAATGATGAATGACGGCGAGATGCCGAAAGCGATCGGGTTCGACAGCCAGGCAAATGCATCGCCAATGTACGCAGTCCGCGACCCGGTCATCTGATAGGCCACGCCCCGGGCCATTTCCAGCACACCCAGGGACACGATGAACGATGGAATCCGCCAGGCCACGGTGATCGAGCCGGTGATCGTACCGGCCAGCGCCGCAACCGCCATGCCGAGCAACGCAGCTGGCAATACGCTCCAGCCCCAACCGAGAATGGCAACGCTGACCGTCGACGCCGCCAGTGCCAGCACCGAACCCACCGACAGGTCGATACCGCCAATGATCAGCACGAAGGTCATACCGACCGCCAGCACCATCAAATCGGGAATCTGATTGGCCAGCGTGCTGAACGTGTTATAGGACAAAAAGTGGCTGCTCAACATCGAGAACAGCGCGACCATTGCCAGCAAGGCACCGGCCAGGCCGAGATAAGTGCCCAGGCCGTAGAAATTGCCACTACGTTTGCCGGCAGGAGATGCAGTTTTCATGGGAGATCCCTAGGCGCCGCTTCGTTGAGCAACGCATCACGTTTTTGGTAGCCGGCGAACGCGGCGGCAAGCAAATCATCCTGGGTCCAGCTATCGCGCTCGAAAGTGTCGATCAGGCGCCCTGCCGACAGCACGCCGATCCGGTCGCAGATCAGCATCAGCTCACGCAAATCACTGGAAACCACCACCAGCGCTTTGCCCTGGCGAGTCAATTCACCGAGCAAAGCATAAATGTCGAACTTGGCACCGACGTCGATGCCGCGGGTAGGCTCATCAAACAGCAGCACCGAACAATCGCGCTCCAGCCAGCGACCAATCACGACTTTCTGTTGATTACCGCCCGACAGCTCCGACACCAGCTGTGTCGGGCTGGAAGTGCGGATACGCATGGCATCAATCTGACGCTGTGCCAAAGAGATTTCGTCGCCGTTATTGACGAACCCGCCACTGGAAATTTCCGGCATGTTGCCCAGCGCGATATTGGCGCTGATCGACTGGCTGAGCAGCAAGCCCTCGCCCTTGCGATCCTCGGTGATCAAGGCAATGCCGTGGCGCACCGCGTCGACCGGCGACCGCACACTGACCACCTGAGCCGGCGAACCGAGCGCGATGCTGCCGCTATCGGCAGTATCAGCGCCGAAGATCAACCGCAGCAGCTCGGTACGCCCTGCCCCGATCAGTCCGGAAATACCGAAGATTTCTCCGGCACGCACTTCAAAGGACACATCGCGCACCTTGTCCGAGCGGGTCAGGCCCTTGACCGTCAGCGCCGCGGCGCCAATCTTGCGCGGGCCCATGTCGATGTGCTCGCCCAGTTCGCGACCGACCATCAGCGTGACCAGTTGCTCGCTGTTGTAATTGGCCATCGGCTCGACGCAGACCAGATTGCCGTCGCGCAACACGGCAATCCGCTGAGCGACGCGGGCCAGTTCTTCGAGGCGATGGGAAATATAAATGATGGAAACACCGCGAGCCTGCAGACGAGTGATCTGTTCGAAGAGCATTTCGACTTCGCGCGCGGTGAGCATCGCGGTCGGCTCATCGAGGATCAGCACATGGCAGTCACCGATCAGGTTGCGCGCAATTTCGACCATCTGCTGATGACCGATGCCCAACTCGCCGACCAGCGTGTCCGGATCAATCGCGTCGAGACCGACTTGCGCCATGGCTTCGATCGCGGCCTTGCGCAGTTGCTTGCGACTGATCCAGCCGCCGTGACTCGGCAGGTTATCGAGAAACAGGTTCTCCGCCACCGACAACGTCGGCAACAGATTGAGTTCCTGCATGACCATGCGCACGCCGAGGTCTTCGGCCTGGGTACGGCTGCCAGGGCAGTATTCTTTGCCCTGGAATTCCATGCGGCCAGTGGTCGGGGTGACCAGGCCACCGATGATCTTCGAGAGGGTGCTTTTGCCAGCGCCATTCTCGCCGGTCAGCGCCAACACTTCACCACGCATCAGCGTCAGATCGATGCCGCTGAGCACCGGTTGCGCATAAGTCTTACCGATACCGCTGACCGAGAGGACAGCGTTCGGGGCGGAAACTGACATAAAAAACTCTCCATGCGCTCGCCCGGACGGACGAGCGCCGTTGTGTCGCCAGAAGACTTATTGGGTAACCAGTTCGACCGGCGTTTCGATCACGCCATTGGCAGCGCCGTCGACTTTCTCGCCCTTGATGATTTTCAGCGCGGTCTCGATGCCGAACACGGCTTGTCTGGCCGCGAACTGATCAGCCGTCGCCAACACGCGACCGTCCTTCAACATCGGTTTGATGGCGTTGATGTTGTCGTAGCCGACCACTTTCACCTGACCGGCCTTGCCAGCGGCACGCACCGCGGAGACTGCACCGACCGCCATGCTGTCATTGCCAGCCAGCAGCGCCTTGATCTGCGGGTACTCGCTGAGCATGGAAGAGGCAACCTGATTGCCCTTGTTGATTTCCCAGTCACCGGACTGCAGCGACACCACCTTGATCTGCGCCGCGTCCATCGCGTCCTTGAAGCCGGCCGTGCGTGCCTGGGCATTGGTCGTGGTTGAGACACCTTCGATGATGCCGACCTCGTCGCCCGCCTTCAGTTGCTTGGCCAGGTATTCGCCTACCAGACGTGCGCCCTTGCGGTTGTCCGGCCCTACGAATGGCACGCTGATATTCTTGCTTTTGACGATGGCAGGATCGAGCTGGTTGTCGATGTTGATGACCGTGATGCCGGCATCAACGGCTTTCTTGATGACAGGCACCATGGCCTTGGAGTCGGCGGGCGCGATGACCAGCGCATCGACTTTCGAGACGATCATCTGCTCGACGATACGGATCTGGTTCGCGGTGTCGGTTTCGTCCTTGATGCCGTTGGAAATCAGGTCGAAATCGGCAGCGTGTTCTTTCTGGTAAGCCTTGGCGCCGTCTTCCATGGTCAGGAAGAATTCGTTGGCCAGAGACTTCATGACCAGCGCGACCTTGGGTTTTTCAGGGGATTCGGCGAATGCCGACGAGACGGGTAGTGCAGCGGCTGTGGCAGCCAGCATAGCGACAGCAAGAAGACGTCCAGCGAATGGCAGCTTCATGGGTTCACTCCGATCTTATGATTATTGTGAGCAACGCTCGCGCTGGCGTAAGCTTCATCGCTTCTCCCGGCCTTACCGCGCCGCATGAGTCGCGCAAACGTTTGCGTAGACCGAACTATGCGAATCCCGCCGACATTTGTCAACAATCACAAATCGTCATTTATTGTAGGGCGAATCGTCCGACCCGCCCTTTCGCTGCTTACACCGTGGTGCTGACAAAATTACCGCTGGTAGTGCTCTTGGACATTTCCTTTACCAGCGAACCGGCCACTTCCGCCAGCGCTGCGCTGGTCTGTGCGATCTGCCCCTGAATGGCCATGAGCGCCTGGGACTTTGCCTCCGGCGTCGGATAGCTGCGGGCCTGAGCGGCCGCCAGTTGCTGCTGCTGTTCCTGCAACTGCTTTTGCAGCTCCTGCATCCGCTTCAACAGCATCTTGACGGTGACGCCCAGGTTATCGCCGCTTTCAGCCTTGCTGTCTGCTGGTGCAGCAGGACCACCACCGGTTCTGACCTGCGTGACGTCAGCCTTCTCGGTGCCAGACGCCTCGGCAGAAGCATCCGCTTGCTCCTGATTCATTGTGTTGATCGTTGCCGCGGTCTTGCCGCCGATCGTGACAGCGCCAGGATTTGTAAAACCGACCGTCAGTGACATGGGAACTCCCTACGTTTTAGTTTCCTTGAACACCCATCGGCCCGAACGAATGTTTCTTTAGCAGAAAGACGCAAATCGGCAATCCGCATAACCGGACAGAACCGGTAGTCCCTTTCGGAGAGCCGAACAGGAAGACGCGCAGTGTTCGGAAACCCGGATAACCGACTCACTCCGCAACTTGAAGATTTATAAAATATTGATGCAAATCATCGAGTTAAACATTTTTACGGCGCAAAGTACGAGTGGTACAGATCCTGCTCCGTTCATTGCACCCCAGCCTCCAGATCGGCTCGGGGCGCATCTAGATGAACCTGCATCAGCACCGTCTCACTACTAGAGAGAAAAATAATGAAATCTGCTTTCAACACTTTGGTTCCGGGCGCTTTGGCCCTCCTCCTGCTCCTGCCCACCGCCCTTCAGGCAAAAGAAGTCGAAACCCAGACCAAGCTCGCTAACGTCGTGGTACTTGCCACTGGCGGCACCATCGCCGGTGCCGGTGCGAGCGCCGCCAACAGCGCCACCTATCAAGCCGCCAAGGTCGGCGTTGAACAACTGATCGCCGGCATTCCCGAGCTGAGCAAGCTGGCCAATGTACGTGGCGAACAAGTCATGCAGATTGCCTCCGAAAGCATCACCAACGAAAACCTGCTGCAGCTGGGTCGTCGCGTGGCCGAACTGGCCGACAGCAAAGATGTCGACGGCATCGTCATCACCCACGGCACCGACACCCTGGAAGAAACCGCTTACTTCCTGAACCTGGTAGAGAAAACCGACAAGCCGATCATCGTGGTCGGCTCGATGCGTCCGGGTACCGCCATGTCTGCCGACGGCATGCTCAACCTGTACAACGCCGTGGCCGTGGCCAGCAGCAAAGAAGCTCGCGGCAAAGGCGTGCTGGTGACCATGAACGATGAGATCCAGTCCGGTCGCGACGTTAGCAAAACGATCAACATCAAGACCGAAGCGTTCAAAAGCGCGTGGGGCCCGATGGGCATGGTCGTTGAAGGCAAATCCTACTGGTTCCGCTTGCCAGCCAAGCGCCATACCATGGATTCGGAATTCGACATCAAAACCATCAAAAGCCTGCCGGACGTAGAAATCGCCTACTCCTATGGCAACGTCAGCGATACCGCCTACAAGGCCCTCGCGCAATCCGGCGCCAAGGCGATCATCCATGCCGGCACCGGCAACGGCTCGGTGTCTTCCCGCGTTGTCCCCGCCCTGCAAGCGCTGCGCAAGGATGGCGTGCAAATCATTCGCTCATCCCACGTCAATGCTGGCGGCTTTGTCCTGCGTAACGCCGAACAACCCGATGACAAGTATGACTGGGTGGTCGCGCATGACTTGAACCCGCAAAAAGCCCGCATCCTGGCGATGGTCGCACTGACCAAAACCAACGACAGCAAAGAGCTGCAACGGATGTTCTGGGAATACTGATTGCCCCTCGCCCGATCCAGTCTGGACCGGGCATTCGATTCATCACTCGCCTGATCGGCGGGTGATGCCCCGTCCAGCATCTTTCCTACAAAAAACTCGACGCGCCTTACACCAAAAACCCAAAACCGCTGTCAGAGGATTTTCTTGAAATTTAAGCAGTTGCGAAATTGCTTACAGTTAAATACTGTATGCACGTACAGCTTAATAAGGATAACCTCGTGGCCACCTCTCCTGATGCTCCTGACGCTTACGAACGCATGGGCATGCGCGTTCAGAAAATCATCAACTCCCCCACCGCACAGAAAGCCAAAGCCGCACTGATCTTCCGCCTGCCAGACGAGCCGATGGACCAGTGGGAGCGCCTGCTTGAGGAGATCGACGAGAACGACAACGTCACCCTCGCCTACCGCGACGACGGTGGCGTGCAGATTTTTTGGGTTGTGCCGAAGGAAGATTGATTCAATGATTGTCCGCTGTTTTGCTCTACTGCTGCTGTTCGTCACCGTGGGCGCCCATGCTGGCGCTCCCCGCACATTCACTGAAGCCAAGAAGGTCGCCTGGACACTGTACGCACCGCAGTCCACCGAGTTTTATTGCGGCTGTAAATACACCGGCAACAGGGTTGATCTGAAGGCGTGTGGTTACGTTCCGCGCAAGAACGCCAAACGCGCGTCTCGTATCGAATGGGAGCACATCGTGCCGGCCTGGCAAATCGGCCATCAGCGCCAATGCTGGCAAGAAGGCGGGCGTAAAAACTGCACACGCTACGACCCGATCTATCAGAAAGCCGAAGCGGATTTGCACAACCTGGTACCGAGCATCGGCGAGGTCAACGGTGACCGCAGCAACTTCAGCTTCGGCTGGCTGCCAGTACAGTCCGGCCAGTACGGCTCATGCCTGACCCAAGTCGACTTCAAGGCAAAGAAGGTCATGCCCCGCCCGTCGATTCGCGGAATGATCGCGCGCACCTATTTCTACATGAGCAAGCAATACGGCTTGCGCCTGTCGAAACAGGATCGGCGCTTGTACGAAGCATGGGACAAGACCTACCCGGTGCAGGACTGGGAGCGTCAGCGCAATCAAAGCGTGGCGTGCGTGATGGGACGAGGCAACGAGTTCGTCGGCCCGGTTAATCTGAAAGCTTGCGGCTGATCAATCGCGACAAAAAAAGGGCCTCGAACAGAAATATTCGAGGCCCTTTTTTACGCCTGAACACCAGGCTTGGTGTCGCGCCAATAGCCCATCAGGTTGAGCGCTTCGCGGGGAATGCCGCACTCCTTGATCAAGTACCTGCGCAGGCTCATGACCGCGGCACTTTCTCCGGCGATCCAGCCATAGAAACCTTCACTGGCCGTCTCGGCAACTTCCCAGAGAATGTCTTTATCGATATCGACCTCAGCCAGCTCTACCGCCTGCCCCGCAGCTGGCTGCACGGGCAGGATTGCATGACGCACTGCCTCCACCATCAGAGCACCGGCAACCACCGCGTCGGCTTGATCGCGAATCAGCCATTGCACCGCGAGCCCCGGCCAGTCCGGCACGGCGAGCATGTCTTGCGCGCTGTCGACTTCGAAGAATGCCTGCGTTTGCGGTGGCTTCGCGAGGGTCGCCAACTCGTCGAGAATCCCCATGGCCGCCGGCAATGCCGTCGCATCCGCGACAATCAGCAACTGCGTGAGCGTTTTTGGGGGCTTCCATTCAAACCCACCGGTTTCTTTCGCTGAAAACTGCTTGTCAGGCGCAAGAATCTGCATCGAGTCCCCTGGCTGCGCTCGCAACGCCCAACGCGATGCCGGACCGGTTTCCCCATGCAATACAAAATCGATATCCACCTCGCCCTGTTCGGCACGCAGATGCCGGATGGTATAAGTGCGCATTGCGGGACGACGATCCGCAAGCATCGACTTGAATCGAGCGTACCAACCTTCTTCCCGGACAAGCTTTGAGTGCGTGCCGTCAGCGGCAGGAAAAAACAGCTTTACTCGTTGGTCCGGTGCCCACGTTGCCATTTCGGTGACTGGCGGCCCCGTCAGCGTGAGCCGCATCATGTGTGGACTCAATTGCGTTTTGCGGTGCAAGGTGACATCGAACAGCCTGTAGGGATTGGCGCAAGCCATCGGGCGCTCCTTGTGGAAATCATCAGCGATTCCCTTGAAAACGAATCGCGCCGGATCGCCTTTAGGCAACTCCGCCGAATGGCATGCTTACGGCGCGATCGGATGCTCGACCAACACCGATTCAATGTTCTGCTTTTTGGCTTTCACCAAAGCCGCATCAACCTGCACCTTTCGCGCTTCAGCTTCAGCCCTGGAATTGAACGGACCGATGAGAATCCGCGTCTTGCCGCTGCTGTCCTTGATAACGGTCGGAACGAAAGCATGCTCGATCAACCAGCCACTCAGATCGCTGACGGCCTGAGGGGTTTCGCCACGCACTTCGAGATCCCACTGCGGCGCCGATGCCACCGCCGGCGCAACCGCCGCTTTGGGTTTTTGCTCCTCTACAGGCTTGCCTTCACCACACCCTGCCAATGCCAGTGCCACGACCAACCAAACCAATTTGCGCACAACGCTTTCCTCGGAATTCTCAAAGCGGCGATCTTAACATTCATAAATACTTCGCGAGCCCCGCAAAATGGGCACAAAACAACGAGATTGATGATTGCAGCCTCTGTATAGTTACGCCCTGGGAATTAATGCCGCTTCTGCGCGTCAGAAAGAGGCACCCAAACCGTGAGACTTCGCACTAATCTATACGTACCACCGACTTCTGCACTGTCTGAATCAGGTGCCCTACAAAGCAATCAAGGAGAAGACCATGCTGATACTCACCCGCAAAGTCGGTGAAAGCATAAACATCGGTGATGACATCACCATCACCATTCTGGGCGTCAGCGGCCAACAGGTCCGCATCGGTATCAACGCTCCGAAAAACGTTGCCGTGCACCGTGAAGAAATCTATCAGCGCATCCAGGCTGGCCTGACCGCCCCAGACAAGCCACAGACGCCCTGAGCCACCCGCAGTCAGTAGCCAGTTCGTGTGCCTGCGCGCAATGACTGGCTAAAGATTCACGCGCCGTTTTGCCATCCGCTCCCCACTCAACTGGGTACGGCGCTTGAAACACCGGAACACTTCGTTACGCCTCCCCTTCCCTCTTGCCGCACGATACTACCTGCCATTCCTGTCACTGACTGTCGGACGTTTCCGATAGCGCACGGGGAATTTGCGCTCCTACCCCAAAGAGATGCCCCGCGCCATACCCGTCGCCGCGATGACCATGAGCGCCAGCAGCAGCGCTTCGACGTGACTGAGACGCGCAAACAACCTTGCTCGCCCGGTATCAGACACCACTCCCCGCGCCTTGCCGATCCGCCATTTGATCAATGTAATCATCGGTGCAAGCTCAATTAGCAGAATCAGTACAAACAGCGTCATCTTCAGATGAAACAGCGGCTGATGAAGGTAATAGTCAGCACCCTTTTCGTAGCCACCAAAGGCTCGCATCCCGCCGGTGATGAGCAAGATCAGCGCCGACACTCCCCAGAGATTATCGGCCAGCAAAACCCGCCCGACCTCTCCCGTACCGCTCGCCAGACGACTGAACGCCGCACCACGCGTCAGCACGGCCCAGAAGCCCAAGGCAAAAGCCAGAAGATGCACAGCGGCGAGGAACCAGTGACTCAGCATCGCTACCCCCAATCGGCAATCGTTAGAAAATCGGCCAGTCAGTAGTAGTCGAAAAAACCGCAACGTGCCGCGGCGTATCGCGGGTGTCGCGAGACAGCGAAGAAAAAACGAGGGGGCAGGAGAAGCCAAATCGCAGGCAAAAAAAATCCCAAGCAGCTGATGGAAGCTTGGGATTTAAAAATGCATAAACCGTGGTGGTGAACGCGGGACGGATGTTACTTAAATTCACAACCCTCAACAAGGCTTTTTGGATAACCGGTCGGTTAAAAAAACTCGTAACCTGTTCAATATCCGACAGATTTACGCTTCGTCCGGCATCAACCTCTTTCCCAGAACGTCCAGACTGAATCATGCATTCTTGAGCGGCCACAATCGTGGGGGCAAGCATGGCGGCAAGGCAGAGGTTGTTTAAGTCGGCATGTCTAAAAGTACAGGAATGGGGCCTCTGCAAAAGTCTTGCAAATCGCAGACAACAAAAAAGGGCCCACCTTTCGGTGAGCCCTTCCAGACCGCCCAGCAGAGCGGATTTTGTTTGGTAGGCGCGATTGGACTCGAACCAACGACCCCCACCATGTCAAGGTGGTGCTCTAACCAACTGAGCTACGTGCCTGCTGTGAGGCGGCATTCTACGGAATTCCGTAGGGGTGTCAACACCTTTTTTTCACCTAACCCTATGAATATGCAAAATTTTTAATTTCGGCGTGCCGACAGAGATTTTCGGTGGCTGGCGGAGGTTTTTCAACTCGGGTAGGATCGGCGCACTCGTAAAATATATTAAACAGAGGCTGCAGGATGGCGAACACCCCTTACCCAGAGTCTTATTATGCGGCGTCGGCCAATCCCGCACCGCCACGCCCTGTCCTGCAGGATGATGTGGAGACGGATGTCTGCGTGATCGGCGCCGGGTATACCGGGCTGTCCTCTGCCCTCTTCCTGCTGGAGAGCGGTTTTCGCGTGACGGTACTGGAAGCGGCCAGGGTCGGTTTCGGTGCCTCGGGGCGCAATGGCGGGCAGATCGTTAATAGCTATAGCCGTGATATTGATGTGATCGAGCGCAGCGTTGGCCCTCGGCAGGCGCAGATGCTTGGGCAGATGGCTTTCGAAGGCGGCCGGATCATTCGTGAACGCGTGTCCACGTACAACATCCAGTGCGATTTGAAGGACGGCGGCGTGTTCGCCGCCCTGACGGCGAAGCAGATGGGCCACCTGGAATCGCAAAAGCGCCTTTGGGAGCGCTTCGGCCATAGCCAACTCGAACTGCTCGATCAGCGCCGGATCCGCGAAGTCGTGGCTTGCGATCAGTACGTGGGCGGCATGCTCGACATGAGCGGCGGACATATTCATCCGCTGAACCTGGCGCTCGGCGAAGCGGCTGCTGTCGAATCCCTCGGTGGCACTATTTATGAGCAGTCGCCTGCGGTGCGCATTGAGCGCGGCGCCAATCCGGTCGTGCACACCCCGCAAGGCAAGGTCAGGGCGAAATTCATCATCGTTGCCGGCAACGCCTACCTCGGCAATCTGGTGCCGGAACTGGCCGCCAAATCGATGCCCTGCGGCACGCAGGTGATCGCCACGCAACCGCTGGGCGATGAGCTGGCAAAGACCCTGTTGCCGCAGGATTACTGCGTCGAAGACTGCAATTACTTGCTCGATTACTACCGCCTGACGGCTGACAAACGCCTGATCTTCGGCGGCGGCGTGGTGTACGGCGCGCGGGACCCGGCGAATATCGAAGCGATCATTCGCCCGAAAATGCTCAAGGCCTTTCCGCAACTCAAGGATGTAAAAATTGATTACGCCTGGACGGGCAACTTCCTGCTGACCTTGTCGCGCCTGCCGCAGGTTGGGCGTCTGGGTGACAACATTTATTACTCGCAGGGCTGCAGCGGCCACGGCGTGACTTATACGCACCTCGCCGGCAAGGTGCTGGCCGAGGCGTTGCGTGGGCAGGCTGAGCGTTTCGATGCGTTCGCTGATCTGCCGCATTACCCGTTCCCGGGCGGGCAATTGCTGCGTACGCCGTTTGCGGCGATGGGGGCCTGGTATTACGGGTTGCGGGATAAGTACGGCCTATAAACACCATTGTGGCGAGGGGATTTATCCCCTCGCCACAGTAGATTCAGCAAGGCTTTGGATCAGAGCTGGTCGCGGGCAATTCCGCTGCGAATCCGCAGGATATCCGCCAGCACCGCCAAGGCAATTTCTGCCGGTGTCTTGCTGCCAAGATTAAGACCGATCGGCGCATGAATCCGCGCCAGTTCCGCCTCACTCAAACCACCAATGCGCCGCAAGCGCTCGAAACGCTTCTGCGATGTCTGCTGCGATCCCATCACGCCGATGTAGAACGCGTCAGTGCGCACCGCTTCCATCATCGCCAGATCGTCGATGCGCGGATCGTGGGTCAGCGCCACCACCGCCGTGTCGCGATGACAACCGCCATCGGCAATAAACATCGATGGCAATTGCCGACGGATTTCCACGCCGTCGAGCAGCACACCTTCAAGCACCTCGTCGCGCGGATCGCAGAGAATCACTTCAAACCCGAGCCCAAGCGCAAACTCGGCGCACGCCTGCGCCACACTGGAATAGCCGGCGAGCAACAAGCGCTGCGCCGCGCCCACACGAATGCGTACCCGATCGTTTTCGCGCGCAATCCGCGCACCCTGCTCGCCATCAGCGAACAGACTGCGCGCACCACTGACCAGATTGATCTGGCGAATCAAGCGACGCTGCCCTAGCAGCGCCGATTGCAGTTCTCGCAAGTGCATCTGCACCGCGCAGTCGGCGTCGAGTTTCTCGACCAGCACATCGAGAATGCCGCCACACGGCAGGCTGACCCGCGAGCGCGGATCCTCGCCGGCGCCGTAACGCACGATGCTGACCGGATCGAGAAACGCACCTTCGGCGACGCGTTCGAGAAAATCCTCTTCGACGCAGCCACCGGACAGCGAACCGATCCACTGTCCACCATCGTTCACCGCCAGCAGCGATCCTGGCGCACGCGGTGCCGAACCGTAAGTCGTCAGCACCGTGCACAACCAAATGCGCCGCCCCGCTGCCGACCACTCCAGCGCCCGCCGCACCACTTGCAGATCAAGATGCTGCATGTCAGTGCGCCTTGTGCTCGATGGACGGCGCATCCGCTTGCAGCTTCTGCACTTCGCTCACCGCCAGTTCAGCGGGTTGCCCGCCCCAGCCTTGGCGCAGGTAATTGAGCAGATCGGTCAATTGCTCCGGGCTGAGTTTGTCGGCGAAGCCAGGCATCGGCTGCATGTGTTCAAAGCCGGAGAACTTCTGCTCACCGATACCATCTTCGATGACGCGCAACAGATTGCGTGGGTCGTCCAGACGCAACGTGGTGTTGCCACGCATGGCCACCGCGATATGCGGTTTGCCTTCGCCACCGACCGCGTGGCATCCGGCGCAGACGTTCAAATATTCCTGACGGCCGCGCTGGGCGCTGGCGCCAAGCTTCTCTACCGGTACTTCAACAAGCGCTTGGGCTGCCGGCGGTTTGTCGCCGAGCAAGAACGTCGCCATTGCCGCCAGATCGGCGTCGCTGAGGCCTTGCGTGCTGTTGTGGAACACCGGGAACATCTCGTTGAACATCGTCCCTTGCGCGCTCATGCCGTGCTTAAGAAACGTGCTCAGATCCTCCTGGTTCCAGCCGCGTGCCGCCAGGTCAGTGGCCAGCAGACTCGGCGCCAGATAACCATTGAGGATGCCGCCGGTCATGCGCTTGTCCAGTTGCATCGCGCCGGGCAGGCCGCGCGGGGTGTGGCATTCACCGCAGTGGCCGAGCACATCGACCATGTATTGGCCACGCTTCCACGCTTCGCTTTTACCTTCGGCTGGCTCCAGCTTGAGGTCTTTGCCGTACAGCATGTTCCAGCCGGTCAGGCCCAGACGGACGTTGAATGGAAAGCTGAGGCTGGTCACCGGTGCAGCACGTTCGATCGGCTCGATAGTTTTCAGGTACGCGTGAATCGCATCGGAGTCGGCGCGCGGCATCAGGTGATACGAGGTATACGGCATCGCCGGATACAGGTTCGCACCATCCCGCCGCTTGCCCTCGGTCAGCGCCGCAAAGAACTCGTCGTCGTTATACAAACCGATGCCATGTTCCTTGCTCGGCGTGATGTTGGTGCCGTAGATCGTGCCGAACGGCGACACGATCGGCAGGCCGCCCGCATAAGGCGCGCCACCCGGCGCGGTGTGGCAGGCCATGCAGTCGGCGGCGCGGGCGAGGTACTCGCCGCGCTTGACCTGATCGTCGGCATGAACAAACAGCAGCGGCGCAGCCAGCCCGAGCGTCAGGGTCAGGCGGGTCAGTAACAGCTTCATGCTCAACCCTCCTTGACCAAACCGAGATCAGTCAGCACGTTGCGGGTAGCGTTGTAATAACGCACGTACCCTGTACAACGGCAGACGTGATGACCGAGGCTTTCCTCGATGACCTGTTCGAGCTGGCTTTTGACGATTGGCTGGCGTTGCAGCTTTTCAACCAGCACCGTCGCGGCGTTGACGAAGCCCGGCGCGCAGTAG
Source organism: Pseudomonas sp. SWRI81 (assembly GCF_014268545.1). Lineage (NCBI taxonomy): Bacteria > Pseudomonadati > Pseudomonadota > Gammaproteobacteria > Pseudomonadales > Pseudomonadaceae > Pseudomonas > Pseudomonas sp. SWRI81. The sequence goes on along the minus strand of NZ_JABWQS010000037.1, from coordinate 4,256 downwards.
CTGCACTGGAAGGCGAACTCATCGACGAAGCGTTGCTGGATCGGGTTCAGCGCGGTGACCTGACCCTGCTCGTCGCGGGTCGCATGGCCTTCAATCGTGCGAACCTTCTTGCCCTCGAAGTAATGCGCGCCGGTGATGCAGGTGCGCACTTCTTCGCTGGTGCCGTCGGGGTTGTCGACGATCACCACACAGGCATGGCAGATGCCTTGGCCGCAACCCAGGCGCGAACCGGTGAGGTTTTTGTATTCGTGCAGATAGTCGATCATCGGCAGGTCATCAGGGATGTCCACCGGGCCGACGGATTGACCGTTAAGAGTCAGTTGAAGCGGACGGTTAGCCATTGAGGGCCTCCTTGATGCGCGCAGCAGTGATGGGCAGATCGCGAACACGTTTACCGATGGCATGGGCCACGGCGTTACCGATAGCACCGACAATCGGGATCATCACCACCTCGGCGATGCCTTTGGACGGATCGCTTGGCGACAGCGGCGGCAGAATTTCCGCGGTCTGTTTCCACACCGCAACGTGGCGCGCCATCGGCAAACGGTAACGGTTGAAGTTCCAGTCACCCTCCCCCGGCCCGCCTTCGTACAACGGCATTTCTTCCATCAGCGCGTGACCAATACCCATGGCGATACCGCCTTCGAGCTGGCCCTTGACCAGCTCTTCAACCAACACACGCCCGCACTCGACCCATGAATGGTGGTTGAGTACTTCAACTTGCGCCGAGCCTTTGTTGACTTTGAGTTCGACCAGCGTGGCGACCGGGCTGTAGTAAGTCACTGCTGCGTTGTTCAGTTGAACCACCGGGTAGTTGACGTTCTGGCGATCGAGCAAGTGGAAACCGGCACTGTTCATCTGCGCCTTTTTCGCTTGTGGCGCACCTTCACCGTACTTCACCGCCAGACCGTCGAGCGGCAGCCGCTCGCGCACGCCGTCGATGCTGTATTCAGCCTCGGCCCAGCTCCAGCGGTTGAAACCGTGCACCGTGGCACCTGTCACCAGACCGCGTTCGTGGGCACGCTTGGCCAACTCCTCGAAACTCAGTGGCTGCATGCCGTTGGCGGTCAGCTTGCCGTCGACCCAATGCGCATCTTCGCGACGCACCACGTAAGGGTTGGCCTGGCCGCCATACGGGCCCTGACGCCAGATCTCCAGCGCTGCCGGCCACAAGCCGTGATTGAACAGTACGCGCGCGGCTTCACGGGTGGCGTGACTGAAGTAGTAAGCCGAGTTGGTCGCCGACGACGCCGACGCCAATTTGCCGACCCAGCGCGGGTTGCGCAGCAGCGTGTCTTGCTCGGCCTGACTCATGATGTAAGGGTTGCCGCTGGTGATCAGCTGCATCTCCTTCCATTCGGTTTCACCGGTCTTCACTTCGTGCGCCGGGCTGCCGAGGAAATCTGCCACGACCAAGGCTTGCGAGGTGGACATTCCGGTGCCGATCTCGATACCGATGTGGCGCAAGGTGATGCGCCCGTCGGCGGTGAACTCGATGCTGGCCATCGGCGCTTCGGAACCGGTGCCGAAGTCTTTCTGGCAGATGGCGAAACCGACGCCATACCAGTTGTCCGGGTCAGCCGCTTCGCGCTGCTGCTTGATCGCGTCGCGATTCTTCCAGACTTCGTGGACTGCGGCCTTGTCGAGAATCTCGTGCAGGCGCAGCGCACCGGCCGGGATCGCGCCCTGAGTGTTTTTCATCCCCGAACGCAGAGCGTTCTTGCGGCGTAAATCGATCGCGTCGACACCCAGGCGATTGGCGATTTCGTCAACCATCATCTCGGTCGACGCCATGCTCTGCAGAGTGCCATAGCCGCGCATCGAACCCGCCTCTACCGCCCGCGAGTGATACGCGGTGACCTGCAGGTCATTCTGCGGCATGTAGTAGATCGACTGCGCCGCAGTGGCGCCAACCGCGGCCACCGACGGGCTGTAGTTGATCCGGCCACCGCCGTCGACGCTCATCTCGGCGCGGAAGATCTTGAAGGTGTAGTCGTTCTTGTCCACGGCCAATTGGTAGCGGATGTCGAACGGGTGGCGCTTGATGCCGCTCTGGAACTGCTCGTAGCGATCATTGGCCAGACGCACCGGCACACCGGCGCCATACAGCGCAGCGAGGGCTGCGTAGTAGACGAAAATGTTGTGGTCCTTGGAGCCGTAACCGACGGTGTAACCTGGGTGCATGTTCAAATTGGCGAGACCAAAGCGCGACGGCGCGATCATTTTCGCGGTATCGGTCGCCACTTCCAGCGGGCACTGAGTCGCCACAACGAAATGCAGGGTCTTGGTTTTCGGGTCGTACCAGCCGTTGCCGTTGTCCGGCTCCAGTGCAGCCGGCTCGATCGATGGCGTCTTGTAGCGCTCATCGAACACCAGCCAGTTGTCTGGCGGGATATCGATCTGTTTCTTCATCCGCTCGGCGTAGAACAGACCACGCTCGGTCAGGTTGCCGTGCAGGTTCGGCTGGGAGTTCCACACCGGCCGGCGGTTTTTCAGCATCGGGAACAGGATCGAGTCCTTGAGGCTGGCGAACTCGTCTTCGTCTGCCGAGGTCGGGCCGCCGACGCGCACATAGCGGAAGCTGCCGTAGGGATCGCCTTCGTAGAACGGCACTTTGGCGCCGTAACGAATCGCCTTGTCATTGAACTTGAGTTGGTTCTTGGCCTGGCGAAAGCGCTCGAAATCATTCCAGATCAGGATCGCCACCGGGTGACCAATGAACATCGGCACCTTGCCTTGCGGCAGCAACGGATCGGGGGCGTGTTCTTCGGGGAAGACGATACCGTCCTTGTCCAGGTCGGCGGCGGTGACGATGCGGTCCGGCTGCAGATCGGCGCCGAGCCACGACAAGTCGTAGCCGTCATAGATGCGGTCGGCCTTGATGGTTTTCAGCAGCATGGCGTGACCTTGCTGCTGCGGCCAGCCCGGCATGTCCTTGGCACGGATGTCGCGGGCAAACACCTTGGCCCCGCAGACCTTGGACAAGGCGTCGTTACGCTGCCGCGCCTTGCCGTTGTTGCCGAGCCACTGCTCGGAGGGCACGGTCACACTGGTTTCCATCAAGGCAGCCAGCGCCTGACTGCTGAGCGGTGTCAGCGTGACGCTCACACCCGCCACCAGCCCGCCCTGAAGGAACGAGCGCCGGGATATTTCACGGTTGGACATGGATCATCCTCTGGGCGGTTATGGGTCCGCCCTTTTGGTTATGTACTGGGAATCTCGAGTCGTGCAGAAGCCCTTTCTGGCGAAGCAAAGAGCTGTGTTGACAGTGCAAAGCTGACCGAAAGGTTAACTTTAAAGGTTTCTGAGGCCGCAGCAAACAACCAGTTACAAAAACCTGACTAAATAATCAAAAAATCAATGCGACGTGGCATCGCACCATGTGATTTGAAATCAGATCCCTGTAGGAGTGAGCCTGCTCGCGATAGCAGTATTCCAGTCGCCGATGTTCGTGACTGACAAACCGCTATCGCGAGCAAGCTCACTCCTACAGGACTTGTGCGAAGTTTCGAGAAAGGAAGAGGAAAGGACAAATTTCAGACACAAAAAACCCCGGTCTTTCGACCAGGGTCTTTGCTATCGATTCCGACTCAACCAACGGCTGACTTCGGTGTTCCAAGGCGTTCAGTGGTCCTTGAAACAGATATGGCGCAGCGGACGGGACTCGAACCCGCGACCCCCGGCGTGACAGGCCGGTATTCTAACCGACTGAACTACCGCTGCGTATCGCTTTGAGCTTGCGCTCAAGTAACTCGTTTTGATTGAAAGCTTCGGTGCTTTGCAATCGCGAACCAGACATGTCTGACTCGTAAAATATGGCGCAGCGGACGGGACTCGAACCCGCGACCCCCGGCGTGACAGGCCGGTATTCTAACCGACTGAACTACCGCTGCGCGTCGGTGCAGGCACTTTCAGCCTACTCTCTTGCTTGCGCAAGCTTCTCGGGAGTGGTGGGTGATGACGGGATCGAACCGCCGACATTCTGCTTGTAAGGCAGACGCTCTCCCAGCTGAGCTAATCACCCGTTTGCATCTCCGAGGCCGCGAAATTTACGCAGGTGGCGAAGCTAAGTCAATAGCGGGATTGAAGTTTTTCTGAAAAAGACGAAATTGCTTCCATCCTGCAAGACCGCCTTCGCGAGCAAGCTCGCTCCCACAGGGGATTGCATTCCAAATGTGGCGGCGTTTTTCAAGGTAGTTGTCGCGTCAGCGATGTTGCTATGCCACTTTCACGGTCACGCTGAGTTCCCTTTCAGG
>NZ_JABWQS010000036.1:0-64790 GCF_014268545.1 Pseudomonas sp. SWRI81 | reverse complement strand
TGCACCGCCTTGATGTGTTTTGCTCCCGGCGGCCAGGTATAAGCAAAAGACCATGTGGTTGCGTTGTAGCTCAGAGTGCCTGCAATGGGGTTACCGCTAGAGTCTTGCACCACAACCGTCGCCCCCGTCATGCAGGCTCCTTTCACCAGCACATTGCCCAGATGACCGCTTTTGGGCAGCGGTTCGGTAATTGTTGGCAGTGGAGGCGTGATGTAGAACTCAAGCAAATCAGTTGCAGCGGACGTCTGCCCGTCTACCGTCTGCACCGCCTTGATGTGTTTTGCTCCCGGCGGCCAGGTATAAGCAAAAGACCATGTGGTTGCGCTGTAGCTCAGAGTACCTGCAATGGGGTTTCCGTTAGAGTCTTGCACCACAACCGTCGCCCCCGTCATGCACGCTCCTTTCACCAGCACATTGCCCAGATGGTTGGTTTTGGGCGGCGGTTCGGTAATTGTTGGCGTCGCCGGCCTTACAGTGAACTCATAGTCGTCCGCCCAGCCTGAGTCAGAACCCAGGTTCTGTTTTGCAGTAATGCTGTGTTTCTTGACTGACCACGGCGCAGACGCGGTAATCGACCAGGCGCCATTCGTAGCAAGGGTTTTGGATAGCTGAACACCGCCGCTGCCGCCCGTGTTAAAAATTTGGAGCAGGGCACCACTGATCCCGCCCGTTCCGCTTATGGTCGGTTTCAAATCGACCGAAACAGTGACCCCACCAATCACCGGCGTCGCCGGCGGGCTTACAGTGAATTCATATTCCTTTGCCCAGCCTGAGTGAGAACCCAGAGTCTGTCTTGCACTGATGCTGTGTTTCTTGACTGGCCATGGCGAAGACGCAGCGATCGACCAATCGCCATCAGAAGCAAGGGTCTTGGATAACTGAACTCCGCCGATGGCGCCCGAGTTAAAAATTTCAAGCACCGCCCCCTTGATTCCGCCTGCTCCGCTTATGGTCGGCTTCAAATCTACCGAAACACTGACCGCGCCAATCACCGGCGTCGTTGGCCTTACAGTGAACTCATAAGCGTCCGCCCAGCCTGAGTCAGAACCCAGGTTCTGTTTTGCAGTGATGCTGTGTTTCTTGACTGACCACGGCGCAGACGCAGCAATCGACCAAGCGCCATTCGAAGCAAGGGTCTTGGATAGCTGAACACCGCCGCTGCCGCCCGTGTTAAAAATTTGGAGCAGGGCACCACTGATCCCGCCCGTTCCGCTTATGGTCGGTTTCAAATCGACCGAAACAGTGACCCCACCAATCACCGGCGTCGCCGGCGGGCTTACAGTGAATTCATATTCCTTTGCCCAGCCTGAGTGAGAACCCAGAGTCTGTCTTGCACTGATGCTGTGTTTCTTGACTGGCCATGGCGAAGACGCAGCGATCGACCAATCGCCATCAGAAGCAAGGGTCTTGGATAACTGAACTCCGCCGATGGCGCCCGAGTTAAAGATCTCAAGCACCGCCCCCTTGATCCCGCCTGTTCCGCTTATGGTCGGTTTCAAATCTACCGAAACAGTGACCGCGCCAATCACCGGCGTCGGCGGCCTTACAGTGAACGTATAAGCGTCCGCCCAGCCTGAGTCACCATATTTGTTCTGTTTTGCAGTGATGATGTGTTCCTTGACTGGCCACGGCGAAGACGCGGTAATCGACCAAGCGCCATCCGAATCAAGCGTTTGGGATAACTGAACCCCGCCACCGCCGCCCGAGTACCAGATTTCAAGCACCGCCCCCTGGACCCCGCCTGTTCCGCTAATGGTGGGCGTCCTGTCGGCAGACACAGTCACGCCAGTGATCGCCGGCTTGGGCAACGCGGCCATCTCCATGTCCCCTGACCATGCCCACGCACTCCAGCCAATGGGCATTTTATATTCGATTTTGAAATAGAACCACGCGCCGGGGGGAATCAAACCGGGGGGGACCGTTTGGAAGATTCCCACACCTCCTAGGGGCCATCCTGAAAACCTCTTCAGCCTGGTGGGGCCGATATAAATGTCGATGTTCCATAACAAAGCCCCAGGTATAACGATAAGCGCATCAATGTCGAACCCCTGATAAACCCTGCCTGGCATGGGCTTCAGGATGACAGGGGCGACCCACAAGACTTCCGGGTCATCATGTTTACCGCCACCTTCACTTTCGTCTTCAATTATTCCGTCGTCGTTTGCCATGGCTTGACCCTGCACCGTTGAATTATGTGCGCCGCACAACTTTCATCGATGGCGCGGAAAAAACCACCTGTAAGAACTGACAGTCCAGATAAACGGTCATCAACACGTCTTTGCCGGCCATGCATGGGGAAAACCACCCGCAAGGGTTTAAACGGAGAAATTCCGTTCGCTGGCGAAATCGGACTTAAAAAGACAGTATTTAGACTCATAAGATATAGACAAGAAGTCTACACCTGTCAGGTCTGACAGGTTACGCCCCCCCCATTTACCGTTAGCGTGATCCTGCCGGGCATTGCATCCATCAATGCCACCCTTCTGGTAGGAGCCTCACCGTCATGGCCGATGACAGCACCTCGCTGATCAATTCGCTCGTCAACACTGAAAGTCCGTTGAAAAAAGGGCGGATCGACTTCGCCACGGCCATGCAGAAAATGGGCTTCACGTCGGTCTTCGACATCGTCCGCCTGCCTAAACCGGCGTTTGTGCGCCAACTCGCCCAATACAGCGATGACGACGCCACACTTGCCTATGACAATGCCATGGCTTACGCGGCGCTGATTGCGCGGCTGTACCGTGAGCACACAACTTCGTCGGGGACATTCCAGCAGCTGGCCCAGCGCAGCGGCGTACGCGCGCTGGTTCCGGTGGGGCCAACATATGCCAATCTGTTCAAGGAGAACTGGGACGAGTTCTGCAAGGTCGGCGCGCTGGCCGCCATCGACTCACCGGTGGCCTATCTGAGTGCACTGCGCAAATTCATCAAGCAACTGGAAGCGACCAGTACAGACGTCAAGCGCATCTTGCTGGACGACCGCCGCCCTGACTTGAAAGACCTACTGATCGACCAGGAAAGCACCCACACGCCAAGGCCGATGCTGGACATCGTCAACGAGGTCCTGGAGCGCAATCTGCGTCGATATCTGGATGGAATTTCACGCAAGAACTCACAGCCAATTCACCAGGTACTGGCCGATCGGCGCTACCCCTTCGAAATGCCCTACAACTTCTACCACCATCAGTGCCAACTGGGCCTGACCGGTACAAAACCGCAGCTGGGCGAATTGAACTACCGGGTCAGCCGGCTGTTGCCGATCAAGCAGATCGCGAAAAATGAATATGGCGAAGTACAGGAGCCTGTATTGCAAGCGCAACGGTTGTTGTGTGGGTTGAGCCCGCAGCAACAAAGCTTGCTGATCGAGCCCTCGGTGTTCAGCAACTTTTATCTGACCCGCCATGACCTGAACAAGGGCTGGAAAAGTGCCGGCACCACCCATTTGAGTCCTCACGCAGCGATGGACAGCTGTTATCTGCTTGCGCCGGATCAACAGGATATCGCCAACGTCAACCCAGCGGCCCTTGATCCTACAGACGCCGATGGCCCGCACAACATCGCAGACATTACCTTTCACAACGCGGCGCTAACGCAGGTCGCCAAGGTGAATATCAGCTCCACCACCCAGGACAGCCCCTCTAGCTGGTTGGTGAATCGCCTGCGCGCCGCGCAAGCGAATATTTTGGTTTCCTCCCTCAAAGCCAGCCCGGAACTCGCCGAACCCGATGCGCCGGGATACACCGCCAGATTCAATTTGCTCACTGTCACAGGCACCATCGCTGCACCGATAAAACTGGCCAGGCAAAGTTTTACCCTCACGCTCGATGATGAGTACAACCTCAATGCCGCCGAACAAGCCTTTTTCAAACAATCCTATGGTGTCGAAGCCTCCCAAAGCTCGCCGCTGTGGCACCTGACCCTGCTGCCCGACTTCATGGCACATACCGGCCTGAACGCCGAACAGGTCGAAATGCTCCTGTGCCGTCGCACCTACGCTGTACGCCTGTCACCGAACTGTCCGAGCCTTAATCCGCAGCACACCGGTGTGACCCTCCCGGGCAGTGCGGACAAGGTGTTGCCATTCCCGTACCCAAACCACTATGGCGCCTGCTACGTCAATGGCACCGGCACCGGCGCGGACCTGTACGACAGTGAACTCACACCAACTCCCGAATCGATCATTCGCGACCAGTTCGACAATGCCATGGACCTGGAGCAAAACACGCTGGGAGACAGCAAGCAGTGGCGCCTGACCAAGACCTCACTGGATCGCCTCGACCGCCTGCAACGCATGATCCGCCTGCAACGCTGGACCGACATCCCCTTTGCCCAACTGGACACCCTGATCATCAGCGCCATCCGCGCCGAGGGTGACGCCAACCTTGGGATGGAACTCAGCGAAAACACTTTGCGCGCCCTCGGTGTCTATCGTTATCTGAACCAGCGTTACGGCATAAAGCCTGAGGAATTCGCCGCGCTGCTACACGACCTCACGCCCTATGCCAGTGGTGAGAATGCCGTGCCGTTGTTCGATCAGGTGTTCAACAGCCCGCGGCTGTTCGACACGCCTCTGATCCTTGATCAAGCGCTGATCAACCTCGACGCCACTGATGCCGCGACACAAAAAACCCTGCTGCAGCTGTGCGCCGGCCTTGGCTTGCAACCGACCGAAGACTCGTTGCTGTTGATTGCGAAGCAGACCACAAGCTACGTGGGGCCGCTCAAGCGCGACCTGACCAGCGTATCTTCACTCTATCGCCAGGCCCGACTCGCCCGGATGTTTGATTGCCCGGTTGGCGATCTGCTGACGCTGGCGGGGTTGCTCGGCGGCGGCCCCTACAGAAAGGCATTGGCCAGTGGCAGGTTGAGTCTGCAGACAACTTCCGCGACACCAGCGACGGAACCCGCGCCAACGCCAGCGCCGGACATTCTTGACGTGGTGATGCAACTCGACTTTGTCTTCACCTGGCTCACGGACAGCCAACAGACCGTAGCGCAATTGCAGCAGCGTCTGGCGACCACCGCCGCGCTGACAGCCGAAGAACCGCAAGATCGCACGCAAGCCAGGCTGGCCGGGCTTGCCCCTCTGCCAGATAACCTGCGCGAACGCCTGGTCCGGTTGCGCAATGACGTCATAAATTGCGTAGTCACTCGAAAGCAGCTTGCCGCACTGGGTTTGCCCCTCAGGACTGATGGCAAATCCAGACAAGCTGATATTTCATGGTTTGAATTACTGGTCAGCCACCAACTGCTCGATAACGACGGGTTGTTGCCTGGGCTTGATAAGCGACTGAGTCTGGTTGACGCGCCGGACATCTGGCTCAAGACAGACATTGAAAAGGCGCTCGCCCTGATCAACCTGAGCCCGGAGGCCAAAGCCATCTGCGAGGAAAAACTCGTCGAGTTTTTCCTTGATGCGCACGACCGGCAAACACAACTGATCGAAGGCTTGTTTCAGGAAACCGCCAAGCTACCGCCAGAGCGTTGCGTTGCGGTCATTCACTGGGGCCACGAGTCGGTCTACAGCCTGTTGCGTGAAGCGCTCGCGCAAGAATCCGATTCCGCACTGGAGGGTATTTCCAGCGCATTTCGCGCCATGCCGAGATTGCCGTGCAACTGCGTTTGAGTAACAGCGCGCTGCGCCTGTTTCTGGTAAATCCGCTGTGGCTTGGCCTTTACCCTGTGAGCAACAGCGAGCCCTCGTTCAGCGACCTGTATCTGTTCGAACGTTTCAGTCATTGGTTCCGCCACCAGAGCCAATCGGAAGACAGCCTGCTGAGCTACTTCAGCCTGGCCAATCCGCCCGCAGCCAAACTGAAAAACAAAGCCTTGCGCAAGGCTGTCAGCGAAACGGCCAACATGGCCCTTGCCAGGCTTCTGGAATGGTCGGAGACGGAAGTTGCCATTCTGACCGAGACGCTCACGCAGAACCGCGCTTGCTCGATGGCCGACGTGGACTGGGTACGTCGTTGCCAGGCCGCCTGCCTGGCCAGCGGGCTGTCAGCCAAAGCGTTGCTGCAAGCCACTGACCTGAGTGTGCGAAGCCCGCTCGATGCCTGGAAAGCTGTCGGTGACGCGGTCATGACCGCCAGCGCTGAGGCCTCCTCAATATCTGTCCCGGATTAAGGAACGATCATGACGACTACCTTCGCCGCCGCGTTGAACGAGCGCTATCGCAGCGCGATGCTCGCGCTCTATCTGCACGAAGCCGTGCCCAATGATCCCTACCTGATCGCCCAAGGACTGGCCACGCAAATCAAGACACCCAACGACCTGTATGAGTATTGGTTGCTGGATGTGCTGGTCAGCCAGAATGTACCGACCAGCCCGGTGGCCTGTGCCATCGCCAGCTTGCAGCAACTGGTCAACAGCATGATGCTGAACATGGAGCCCGGTTACAGCGATGACAGCCTGACGCCGCAGCAAATAAAAACCTGGCAGAACGGCCTGAATCGATACCCGGTCTGGGCCGCCATCCAGCAGTTGCACTATTTCCCGGACATCTATCTGGACCCGAGCCTGCGGCTGAACAAGACCGACAATTTCAAGCAATTGGAAAGCGACCTCAATCAGGCCCAGATTCAACCTGAAACGGTGCAGGCAGCGTTGTTGGCTTACCTTGCGCGCTTCGAGGAAGTGGCCAACCTGAAGATCTGCAACGGCTACATCGATGGCGAAAATTTCGCTAACAGTACCTATTACTTCATTGCAAAATCGCCGGCAGAAAACGCCTGGTACTGGCGCTCGCTGGACATGAGCCAGCGTCCGGTAAGGGAGCCCGCGCGAACAGTTGCCGACATCCCACACAAATACGATAAACCCCTGCCCAATGCGTGGACGGATTGGCAGAAAGCCAACGTGCCGATTTCGGAGAAAGCGCTGGAACACACGGTCCGGCCGTGCTGGTTCAACAATCGCCTGTTTGTAATCTGGGCCGAGGTTGAACTGCAGGACGAGGAAGCAACGGCGGACGAAACGCGCGCTGATCCGTCCGTCAAAGTGAATCCACGGTTCCGGCTGTACGCCAGCTACAAGAAATACGATGACAGTTGGAGTACGCCACGGGTTTACATTGAAAGCTATTGTAAGACTTTAGAGGCTGGTAAAACCCCAGAACAGTTCATGCAGGAAACCCAGACGATCGCCGTCTACGATCACTCGACTTCGCCTGAATCGATGTTTATCGCCTTGTATTCTAACTATCACGCCGGAGACAGCCAGACCGGAGATAAAGACAGCTACGATTTTCTGAGGACCCGGCGAATCGACAAAAACTTCAACGTGGCTGAGCTGTATCCGCTAATGGGATTTGTTCATCACGCACCTAAACAGCAAGAAGCCCTGAACACCGTAGCTGAAGATCCTGCCGCAGCACATGTGCAATCGGTGGGCCGGTTATTCGCGAACATTAATGCTGGTCGCTTCCAGTACTGGCTGCCTACCGGCACTCCGCATTTTGGCAATATTGAGCGGCCTGAAAAGTATCCCGCCACCGCTTTCTGGAACTTTGAACAATTACAACAAAATATCAAGGACAGCAGAAAAGACCAAGAGTTTTTCTATGATCGGGACAATGCCAATGTGCGATTGATAGTCAAGCAGGAGAGCGAATTTCCGGCAACGTTGCGTACAACCATTGCTTTTTTGATTAAAAATGTCCCTATCATTGAGCTGACGTTGATTTATCCAGAAAAAGAGGCTGGTTTAAAATATGCGACGCTACTTGAGGGGTCCGAAATCAAGGCAAGCAGCACTGATTTGATGGATATAGAGGGCGGAAAGTTTTCTATTTTGTTGATATCGCGCATCAAAGAAAGCCTGATCACCGATCCGGGTGACGGTCTAACCTTCTCCGTGCCCCGTACTGCCATCACCGAAACTACGTCGCTCACGGGAAAGCTAATTTATAATCTTCTTCTTGAGTATTTTTACGAGAGAAAGTATCCATTTAAGCTCAAGAGATTGACACCCAACGCTGCCGCTCAACAGTTTGATGGATATACCTACTTTCAAGGCAGAGTGGGTTACGAACAGGTGATAATGCGTCCGTCGGATGTCATATCGCCTGACTTGCCTGCAACGTATTTTGATACCGTGCCGTTGTACCGTTCATCCATCGTTAATAGCTTGCCTAGGGATTCGACGTTCGCCCACGTCTTCTCAATTGACCAGACGACCTTACAGCCCGACGGTTGGGACGTCGAATGGCCAGACAAAGAAGATATCAAAATCCCATTGATTTATGGCGTGCGGGTTCACCACTCGCACCGCATCTTCGGCTGGATTAATCAAGGTGGCGCTCTCAAAGCGTTGAAATTGACGTGGGGCGAAACACTGGTTCCAACACAGCAAATTGCCCCGACCATTAACAATTACGAAAGCCAATCGCTGGGTACAGCTCAGTTCATTGATTTCGCGGGTTCAAGTATTCGCTACACTGACGCGGACGCCTCGGTTGGATGGCGAGCCCCCATTCGAATGAATACAGTCTTCGCCAGGGCCTTGATCAATCTCGCCGAGAGCGGAATGGAGGCGCTGTTAAGTTATGCAACCCAGACAGCGCGAATGGAACCGCCGATCTCTGACGGACTCGGTCCGCAGCCTATGGATTTTTCCGGCGCGTACTCGACGCAGTTCTGCGAACTGTTCCTGTACACCTTTTGGTTGGTGGCGCATCGCCTGAACCAGGAACAACAGTACGACGAGGCTAGACGCTGCCTGTCGTTTCTCTTTGACCCTTCCCGCCAGAGCGGTGACGCCGGTCACCCGGTTACTGGCAATCAGTGCCACTGGAAGAGCCGGTATGGCCAACCCCGCCAGACCCCAGCCAGGCTGTTTTGTACCCGGACGACCCGTTTCAGATCGCCTTGAGTTTTCCGGTGCACTTTCGAAAGGCGCTGTACCGACTCTATATTGATATCGAGCTCAATCAGGCTGACCAGGCCTTTCGGGAACTGACCCCGGACGGCCTGGCCGAAGCGAAATTGCGCTATGTGCGTGTCCTGGATTTGCTGGGGCGGCGGCCGGATGTGCGACAGGTCGACCATTGGCGACCTGTACGGCTCGACGAGTTGAGCACTGCGAAGAATGAGCAGTTGCGTGAATTCGAACTGCAACTGAACAGCGCGCATCAACAAGGGCGAGCACAGCCCCCCTTGCGCATCGGCAAGGCTCCGGCCGCGGAGGCCGTGCCGTTACTTTGCCTGCGGCCTTATAACGAGGACTCGTCGCTGGCCGGCGTTGACAACCCCTATCTGCGTCGCCCCTTCAACCGCGAACTGATCCAGAGCTGGGAACGCGCCGAGAGTCGGCTGTACAACCTGCGGCATAACCTCGACATGGCAGGCAATCCATTGAACCTGCGCCTGTTTGCCGCGCCGCTGGACCCGCGCGCGCTGCTCGCCGCCTGGGGCCAGGGTTTGTCGGGCGCCGCCCTGAGCCGCCTGTTGAATCCGCAGATTCCCCATTACCGCTTCACCTTCATGTTCGCCCTGGCGCAGAACGCGGTGGACAGTGTGATCCAGTTCGGCGCGACGTTGCTGTCCTTGATCGAACGCAAGGAATCGGCGCAGTACCTTGAGCTGCAACAGCAACAGGCGTGGAATCTGGCGAAGATCGCGGTGGAGATACAGACTCAAGCGATAAAAGTTGATGAAAAGAACAAGGAGGCGTTGGTGGCCAGTCAGGCGATCATCGCGGCGAGACTCAACTATTACGAGAACCTGTTAAACGACGGTGTAAGCATCCTGGAAATAGCCGCAGCGGATTATCACTATCTGGCTGGTGCAGCCCAAGTCGTGTCCTATGAGATTCAGGCAAACGCGGAACTGAGCAAAGTCCTACCAAACATATTCGGCTTTGCCATCGGTGGCGCGCGCCCGGAAGGCGTGCCCAATAAAGCCGCGACCACTCTATTCGGAGTTTCTGCAGGCCTTTCCTCCGCTGGTCAGCTCATCGATCGCCTCGAACAATACCGTCGCCGCGCCCAAGAGTGGACCCAGGCCCGCGACCAGGCAAAACTCGAAGAGAAACAAGTCGAGGCGCAACTCGCCGTCTACGAAGAACAGCACAAGGCCACCCAACTGCAACTGCGCCAGGCGCGAACCGCACTGGAGCAGGCCAAGGCGACCCACGATTTTCTGCTGGGCAGTAACCGTTTCAGCCGCTCGCAGACCTACGACTGGCTCAACAGCAAATTCTCCGGGTTCTATAGCAGCGCCTACACCACGGCCCAGTCCCTGTGTCAGGCGGCCGAAGCTTGCTGGCAATACGAAATGGGCGATTTCGCCCGGAGCTTCATCCGCCCAGGTGCGTGGAACGCGACCTACCGTGGCCTCGGTGCGGGCGAAGAGTTGAAAATGAGCCTGCAGCAAATGCACGCCGATTACCTGAAGAACAACAGGCGCGACCTGGAAATCCGTAAAACCGTCTCGCTCAAACACCTCAAGGCTCTGGATCAAGCGGTAAACAAGACCTGGGAGGAGATCAAACAAGACCTGATTACCACCGGCAGTTGTGAATTCGAACTGACGCAAAAAATGTTCGACGATGACTACAAGGATCAGAATCACTACCTGCGCCGGATCAAGACCATCAGCATCACTTTGCCGGTCAGCATCGGACCGTACAAAGACATCTGCGCCGTACTGACGCAGAGCTACAGCAAGGTCGAGATGGCCGCCACCATCGGCACCGTCAAGGAAAACCTGCGCGCCAGCCAACAGATCGCCCTGTCCCACGGTATCGACGATAACGGCATGTTCCAGCTCAACTTCCAGGATGAACGCTATCTGCCGTTCGAATACACCGGAGCGGTGTCGCGCTGGAACCTGACCTTCCCCAACCTCGTGGCCCAGGCAGCGCTGCTCAAATCCCTCACCGACATCATCGTGCACGTCAGCTACACGGCCAGACGCGAGGGGGGATCGCTATGAACGAACAACAGCCACAGCAACAGTCGACGCTGCAGATCAACACCCCCACGCTGCCAAAAATGGGCGGCGCCATCCAAAGTATCGGCAAGGGTTGGGGCGCCGTCGGCACCAGTGGTGCCGCCTCGCTGGAATTGCCGCTGCCGATTTCGCCCGGGCGCGGCTTCGCCCCGGCGCTGGGTTTGAGTTACCAAAGCAATGTGGGCAACAGCGCATTCGGCATCGGCTGGACGAACACAGTCAATGCCATCACCTTGCGCACCACCGGCGGAGTACCCGGATACGACGGCACGGACCTGGCGCAAGGCCCTGGCGGTGATCTGTGGATGCCCGAACGCAATGAAAGTGACGGCTCGTTGATTGCCCGCACCGCCAATGCCTACAACGGTGAGCCGCTGGCAGAAACCTGCACGGTGGTGCGTCACTGGCCTCGGGTCGAGGGTGAGTTCGCCCTGATCGAGCATTGGTCCACCCCCACCGACACGGCGGGATTCTGGCTGATTCACGGGGCCGACGGCACCCTGCATGTGTACGGCCGCACCGAAAGCTCGCGCCGTGCCGACCCGAATAATTCACAACGCGTCGGCGTCTGGTTGATCGATGAAAGCCTTAACACCCGCGGCGAACACATAGTCTACGAATACCAGGCCGAAACCGATTTGCCCGCAGAGCCGCAATGGCACGACTACCGTGCCCAGCGCTTCCTCAAACACGTGTACTACGGCAATGCCGTGGCCCATCCGCATCTGTATGCCTGGAAGACAGATAGCTGGAAGGACCAGCAATGGCATTTTCACCTGATATTCGATTATGGCGAGCGCAGCACTGATCTGGAAGAATTACCGACCTTCGAGGAACCGCAGCCCTGGCTTGAACGCAGTGATCCGTTCTGGAATTACGCCTACGGCTTCGAACTGGGCACCCGGCGCCTTTGCCGGCAGGTATTGATGTTTCATCATTTCCCCGAAGAACTGGGCCCGGAACCGGCCCTGGTCCAGCGTCTGCTGTTTGAGCATCGGGCCGATTCGTTGGGCTATAACCACCTGACCGCGGCGCACGTGCAGGCCTACGACAAGCTGCGCCAGATTGAAAGCCGGCCACCGACGGAGTTCAGCTACAACGCCTTTGACCTCGCCCCGCAACCCCAAGGCTGGGCGCAGTTTCCGGACATGCCCGGGCTCAACGACGGCCAGCATTATCAACTGGTCGACCTGTACGGCGAGGGTATGCCGGGGGTGCTGTGTCGTTACGATCAGGCCTGGTATTACCGCGAACCGCTGCGCTGCGAATCCGGCGGCGATAACGTCTGCTATAGCGAATGGAAACGTCTGGAGCAGATTCCGCTGGCCGATAGCAGCAAATCCGTTCACCAGTCGCTCACCGACCTGACCGGTGATGGCAAGCTCGACTGGGTGCTGGCCATGCCCGGAATGAACGGTTTCTTTACCCTTGATCCGCAGCGCAACTGGGCCGGTTTTGTGCCCTTCGAGGCATTTCCCGGCGAGTTCCTCCACCCCATGGCGCAAATGGCCGATCTGATGGGTGACGGCTTGAGCGACCTCGCACTGATTGGCACCCGTAGCGTACGGTTGTATGCCAACCTGCGTGAGCAAGGTTTTGCTGACGGCATCGACGTGCCCCATTTGGCGAAGACCGCCGAGGGCGACGACGACGAACTGCCGTCGCTGAGCAGAACAGCGCTCGAACTGATCGCCTTCGCTGATGTGCTCGGTAGCGGCCAGCAGCATCTGGTGCGGATCCGCCACAACGAAGTCAAATGCTGGCCCAACCTGGGCCGTGGGCGTTTTGGCAAAGGCTTTGTCTTGTGCGCCCTGCCGTTTGCCGAAAGCGAGTTCAATGCCGCCCAGGTGCTGCTGGCCGACCTCGACGGCTCGGGAGCGGTCGACCTGATTTACCTGGAAACCAATCGCCTGCGGGTGTTCATGAATCGTTGCGGCGAGCGTTACGAGCAAACGTCCAGCGACCTGTCATGGCCGGAAAACGTGCAATACGACCGGCTCTGCCAGGTCAGCACCGCGGACCTGCAAGGTCTGGGTTGCTCCAGCATTATCCTGACCGTGCCGCACATGGCACCACGGCACTGGCGCTACGACTTCGTCAAAGCCAAACCCTATCTGATCAACCGTTCCTGCAACAACATGGGCGCCAGCAGCAGCGTCACCTATCGCAGTTCGGCCCAGGAATGGCTGGATGAAAAACAGGAACAACACGCCGCCGGGGTCGAAAACCCGATTTCCCAATTGCCGTTTGCCATGCACCTGGTCAGCCGGCAAACGCAGCTCGACGACATCACCGGTAACCGGCTGACACAAGGTTTCAGCTATCGCGGTGGCTATTACGATCGCTTCGAACGCGAGTTCCGCGGCTTTCGGCTATTGATGCAGACCGACACTGAAGCCTCGGCGGCGGAACGGGCGACAGCCGGGTTCAGCGCACCGATCCTGAGCAAGACCTGGTTCCACACCGGTGCGGCCATTGATCCTGCAAGAACTGGCTATTATGATCGCGACACACTGGCGCAGCCCTTGCAGCCCACGCTGTTGCAGAACTACCACTTCAATGATCGGGCGGCGCAGCCCCTCAATGACCCTGACGAAGACACCGCCCGAGAAGTCGCCCGGGCGTTGAGTGGCAGAGTGCTGCGCTCGGAGACCTTCGCGGCTGACGATGACCCGGCCACCGCGGTGCCCTATACCGTTCAGGAAAACCGCGCTCTGGTGCGAATATTACGCCCCAAAGGTGAACACCAGCCCTACTCAGTACTGCAAGCGTTAAACCTGGAATCCCTCAGTTACCAGTACGAACCGACCATTGCCGACGACCCGTTGTGCCTGCACCAGATCAACCTGAAGTGGGACGAATACGGCACCTGCGTTCACTCTTTCAGCGTGAACTATGCACGTCGCAAAACCGTCGACGATTCGCCGCCCTTCGCTGACACATATCAGCAGACCTGGTGGAAGGATGCCCATGATCCCGCGCAGCAAAAGTGGTACCTGATCCAAGCTCGCTCGAAGCTCATTCACCTGGCGGATCCAGAGGCATGGCGCCTGGGCCTGCCTTACCAAGCCCGCAACAATGCCCTGGTCCTGGAAAAAATCGCACTGGATCCCACGAAGATCAACCACGACTATTTTCTTGCCCAGAGCAAGGACGACGGCGAGTGGGCAAAACAGTCGGTGCTGGCGGGATTGTCCCTGCAGCACTACATCAATCCCGCAAACGGTCAGCCCCTGGCGCCGGGCGTGGCGACTCTGGAAGGTTTGCCGGGCCATACGGAAACGGCAGAGCTGGACGCCCCCGCCCTGAGCGCCTACGACGTTCTCCTGCAAAACGGCAACATGCCCTTCAACCTGAAAGAAAAGCTGGAATCCCCCGAAGTGGGTTACCACATCATGGACCTGTTTCTGCCTGATGCGCCTCGGCCAGCGCTACAGGATCCGGGCGATGCAAAAAATTACTTGTGGTCGGTCCACCGAGGCTTCCCAAGCTATTTGGGGTTGGCCGGTTTTTATAACATCTGCAAGTACCGGGAAACCCGTAGCCACGGCGAGACCGAGGTGACCTGGGATAATTACGCCTGCCTGACTACCGCAGTGACCCTGCCGGACAAGTGCACCACGCGCAGCCTCGATATTGATTACCGGACGTTCCTGCCGGCGATGATCGAGGACGCCAATTGCAATATCCAGGAGGCGCGGTACAACGCCTTTGGCGAACCATTGGTGACCAGTTTCCGCGGCACTGAATCGGGACAGCCCGTAGGTTTTCACGAGCTGAAGAGCTACATCCCACCGCTGGATCGCGATCCTGCCATTGCCATTGCCGATCCCAAGCTGGCCATCGGCAACTTCGCCAGCGCCGGATTCGCCGACCTGTTCAGCTGGATGGGACGTCTGTCACGCACCGCGCCACCCTCCCCGGCATGGCTTGCCTGGGCCAGGGGGGAAGGTTTTGTCTTGCCCAGTGGGCATTTCTGCGACAGGGCTCGGCAGCATGTTGCCGGTCTGGTGAATCCCGATGCCAACGAGGTGATCCTGAAGCAGCAGATGGACGCGGCAATGCGTCAGCCGGTGTATGCGGCCATGCTGCTCTCCGACAGCTACCCCAAAGACCCCGAAGCCCCCATAAACCCCGAAGACCCCGACATGCAGGTGCGGCTCAGCATCACCTGCCTGGACGGCTTCGGCCGCACGCTGCAAACCCTGCAGGAAGTCGAACCTGGCAAATCGTGGCAGCTCGACGAACAGTGTGAACTGATTCTCAACGAAGATGGCACACCTTTGGAGGCCGAAGCCCCCAGGCGCTGGCGCTGTAGCGAACCGGTGGAATATAACAACAAGGGCAAAACCGTCCGCATCTACCGCCCGAGTTTCATCAATAAACCGTGCTACATGAAAGTTGAGTCGATGCGTCGACACCTCTTCCACGACCAACAGTTCTACGACGCCGCAGGCCGTCCGACCGAAACCGTGCTGGCCAAACAAATGCTGCAAGGCGATCCGCCAGCTTTAAAACCGTTGCGCCGAGAGACCTGGTACTGGATCTGGTGCAACGTGGCGTTCGACGAAAACGATTTGTTCGAACCCCCTCCCGAACAGGGCCGACGCAATTGGTGGTCCTGAATGCACATCCACGCGCATACGCCGCACCTGTTCGCCACTGACAGCCGCGGTTTACCGGTGCGCCAGGTTGCCTACTGGCGCGAGGATGCCCGTGCTCCCGAAACACGCAACACCACGCAGCAGCACGATGCCGCCGCGCGGTTGGTGGCGCAGCGCGATCCGCGGTTGATGAGCGACCCGTCGGCACCCGCCAACCTCACCACGAGTCACTCGCTGACAGGCCAGGTGCTGAGTACCGTCAGTGTCGATGCCGGGTGGCGCGTCATGCTGCCGGGCGAAGCAAATCAGACCCTGCACAGTTGGGATGGTCGGGGCAGCCAGCGCGTCCTCGAATATGACGAGCAGATACGCGTGGTGGCGATATCCGAACAAGCTCTGGGTGGTGAGCCTTTATGCGTGGAGCGCTACGAATATGGTGGCGACGATCCGGCCTTCGCCGCGCGCAACCAGTGTGGGCAATTGATTCGCCACGATGATCCGGCGGGCACGCAGTTGTTCGAACAGTTCGGATTGACCGGTGGGGTTTTGCAGCAGACTCGGCATTTTCTGCGCACACTGGAAGCACCCGACTGGCCCGAGTCGCTGGCCGAGCGCGACGCGTTGCTCGAGCCTGGTGAAGGGGCGATCAGCCGAACGGTGCTCAACCCACTCGGCGAAACGATCAGACAGACCGATGCCAAGGGCAACCAGCAGTTCTTCGGCCTGACCCTCGACGGCCAATTGCGCGAAGTTCGCTTGCAACTCAGCCATCAGGCGCAGGCGAAAACCCTGGTCAGCGCCATCCAGTACAACGCGGATGGCCGGACAGCTCAGGAAATGGCCGGCAACGGCGTGATTACCACACTGCAATACGCCCCGGATGACGGCCGCTTGACCCGGCTGCAAGCGAGGGGCGGCAACGATCTTCTGCAAGACTTGCGCTATGCCTATGACCCGGTGGGCAACGTACTGAGCATTGAAGACGCCGCTTTGCCAATCCGCTACTTCGCCAACCAGCGGATCGAACCGGTCAGCCACTTCGATTACGACAGCCTCTATCAGTTAATCAAGGCAACAGGATGCGAGGCTGGCCAGACCTCCACATTCTCACCGTTCGCTGACCCTGCTGCCTGCGCCAACTACACCCAGACCTACCGCTATGACCGCGCCGGCAACCTGCTCGAACTGACCCACGAAGGCCCGCAAAGTCACGGCCATCGCCTGATCGCTGCCGCGCACAGCAACCGCTGTTTGCCAGTGCGCGATGGCGCGGAACCGGGCGAGGAAGACTTTCGCAACGGCTTCGATGCCAACGGCAACTTGCTCAGCCTGCAACCCGGGCAATGGCTGAGTTGGGATATATGTAACCAATTGCGCGAAGTCCGAACGGTTGTGCGTGCAGTTGATGCAGACGATGGCGAGCAATACATTTACGGCGCTGATGGCATGCGCGTGCGCAAAATACGGCAGACGCAGACCAATGTCCGCACCTTGACCGCTGAAGTTCGTTACCTGCCGAACCTGGAAATCCGCACCCACAGCGGTACGGGTGAACGGTTGCACGTCATCAGCGCTCAGGCGGGACGCAGCAGTGTGCGGGTTTTGCACTGGGAGTCTGAACCGCCGAAAGAAATGGACAACGATCAACAGCGCTACAGCCTCAACGACCACTTGGGCTCTTGCACTTTGGAACTCGACGCCGAAGGCCAGGTGATCAGCCATGAGCGCTATCACCCTTTCGGCACCACCGCGTGGTTTGCCGGGCGTGGGGAAATCGAGGCGAGCTATAAAACGTTGCGCTATTCAGGCAAAGAGCGCGATGCGACGGGGCTTTATTATTATGGGTTCAGGTATTACGCGGCGCAGTGGCAGCGATGGTTGAATCCGGATCCCGCCGCAGACCTCGCCGGACTGAACTATTTTCGGTTTGTCGATGGCAATCCTATCGCCAACATTGACCCTGATGGCCTCGACTCGAAAAGAGCGCGGGGGTTATGGAGGTTTGCCATCGACAGCGTCTTGCAGCAAAGGGAGAACCGGGACATCGTTACGATAGCGCCTGGCATCATCGCTGTTGCTCTCCAGGGAAGTACCGAGGTTTTCGACCAGGCGGGTTTTGATCTTTCACGAAGGTTCAGGCGTGAGCGGGCACTTTTTTATCTTTCGATTGATTCAAGTTACGAAGGCCGCATAGTTGGCGGCGATCAACCTTTGCGTCTGAAAACGGCTTCAGCGGCGGGTTTGAACGCGGCCATCAGTGGACCGGACTCAAAATGGACCGCGTTCCTCAACGGCGGGTTTTATAATCACGGCCAACGAGCTTCCACGCTGGCGCCTCCATGGGCGTCGATCGGTAGCAGTTTCATCGATGGGCAATACAAACCTTCAGTGCAGGTTCCTGCTGGCTACGCTGATACCTATGTCGATCTGCAAATGAGCAATGGCTCGTTCATACAGACAGGTCCAATGCTTGCCCGCGACGGCAAGGCTGTCTTTACCAGCCAACATCTTGAAGAAAGCAGATTTCAGTTCGACCCCTCGAGCAATATTCCGGGCGAACTCGGGCATGCCAACCGCCCCAACAACCGTTCGGCGATCAGTCTGGCCTCTGCACAGAGTGATACGTCAGCCCGCACACGGTTGGTGGTTGGCATCGGGGACAATCGCCGCAGTGACGACTCCTCCGGATTTACAATGCCGGAGTGGGCACAGGTCATGGCCAGAATCGATCGGTTGAACGCGGTGCCAGGCTGGTCGGTCAATCTGGACGGCGGAGACTCCAGTGCGCTGGGTGTGATTGATCAATCCGATGTGGTTTTGATGGATGCGGGCGCGCCCGGCAACAGGCAGCGAGCGACAGGTAACTTCATTGCATTTTCAAAAAGACCTCAGTGAGACTGATCAACCATGCCAGCCAGGATTTCCAGCCTGCACGACCACACCCCTGCACTGACGGTAATCGACTCACGCCATCTGGCGATACGCTCGATCAGCTATTGGCGCAGCGCTCCCGCTGGACCTGCCGACGCGCGAGTCAATCAAACGACGCATGGTCCTGCAGGTCGGGTCGTCTCAATGAAAGATGCGCGCCTGATAAACGATGCAGCGGCGCCCGCCCACCTCACCACGATTTATTACCATAAAAACCTGTAAGGCGAGCCTGCTCACGAAAGCGGCAGATCAAGCACCAAAAAAAACGGCACCTCCCAGTGCCGTTCGCTTCTCACATTTGCAACATCACTTACGCGCATCCGCCCACGATTTCAGCAGTTCGTTGTAACTCACGGTTTCACCCTTCGGCTTCTCGTTCGCCAGTTTCGGCTTCGGTGCGCCCGGCTGATCGAACCAATACTGAGCATCGCGCTCCGGGTTCATCTTCGGAGCACAAACCGCCTGAGCCTTGGAGCGTTCGAGGCGTTCCATGATGCGGTCCTGATCCTTCGCCAGGCCATCAAGCGCCTGTTGCGGAGTCTTCTCGCCACTGGCCGCTTCGGCGATGTGGCTCCACCACAGCTGGGCCAGACGCGGATAGTCCGGCACGTTGGTCCCGGTCGGGGTCCATTGCACGCGGGCCGGGCTGCGGTAGAACTCCACCAGGCCGCCGAGCTTCGGTGCCAGATCGGTCATCGCCTGGGAGTTGATGTCCGACTCACGGATCGGCGTCAGGCCGACGATGGTTTTCTTCAGCGAGACGGTTTTCGACGTGACGAACTGCGCGTACAGCCACGCCGCCAGTTTCTGCTTCTCAGGCGTGGACTTCATGAACGTCCACGACCCCACGTCCTGATAACCGAGCTTCATGCCCTCTTCCCAATACGGCCCGCGCGGCGACGGCGCCATGCGCCATTTCGGCGTGCCGTCGGCATTGACCACCGGCAGGCCCGGTTTGGTCATGTCGGCGGTGAACGCGGTGTACCAGAAAATCTGCTGGGCGATGTTGCCTTGCGACGGCACCGGGCCGGACTCGGAGAAGGTCATGCCGGCCGCTTCCGGTGGCGCGTATTTTTTCAGCCAGTCAACGTATTTGGTGGTCGCGAACACTGCCGCCGGGCCGTTGGTGTCGCCGCCACGGGTCACGCTGGAGCCGACCGGGTGGCAGTCTTCGACGCGAATGCCCCACTCGTCCACCGGCAAACCGTTGGGAATGCCCTTATCGCCGCCGCCGGCCATGGAGAACCAGGCATCGGTGAAGCGCCAGCCCAGCGACGGGTCTTTCTTGCCGTAGTCCATGTGACCATAGACGCGCTTGCCGTCGATTTCCTTGACGTCTTCGCTGAAAAATTTGGCGATGTCTTCATAGGCCGACCAGTTCACCGGCACGCCCAGCTCGTAACCGTACTTCTCCTTGAACTTGGCTTTCAGATCGGCGCGCTCGAACCAGTCGGCGCGGAACCAGTACAGGTTGGCGAATTGCTGGTCGGGCAATTGATAGATTTTGCCGTCCGGCGCGGTGGTGAAGGAGATACCGATGAAGTCCTTGAGGTCGAGAGTCGGCGAAGTGAAGTTCTTGCCTTCGTTGGCCATCAGGTCGGTGATCGATTCGGTCTTGCCGTAGCGAAAGTGCGTACCGATCAGGTCGGAGTCATTGACCCAGCCGTCATAGATGTTCTTGTCCGACTGCATCACTGTCTGCATTTTCTCGACCACGTCGCCTTCCTGCAGCAAGTCGTGGGTGAGCTTGATTCCGGTGATTTCGCTGAAGGCCTTGGCCAGCACTTTGGACTCGTATTCGTGGGTGGTCAGGGTCTCGGAAACGACCTTGATGTCCATGCCGCGAAACGGCTCGGCGGCCTTGATGAACCACTTCAGTTCTTCGAGCTGCTGTTCGGCCGTCAGGGTCGAGGGCTTGAACTCGCTGCCGATCCATTTTTTCGCAGCATCTTCATAGGCGTCGGCCCAGGCAGATGCGCTCAAACCGCTGAGTGCCAGCATGGCTGCCAATGAAATGCTATGTCGCAGCTTATTGTTTTTATCGAACATAGAGACCTCCTGTTTAAGTTGTGGAGCCGCGTTGCCGAACGATTCGACTAGCCCCAACGCATCACAGCCAACAGCCACACCAGGGATAACGCGGACGCGACCCAGATGCTCCAGTCGGTGACGCCGATTACCAGCAGATGCAGGTAGGCGCTGCCGAGAAGACCGATAAACAAGCGATCGCCACGGGTGGTGGCAATCGGCAAAAACCCTCGCCGCAAGATGCTCGGCGAACGCAGTTCCCAAGTGGTCATGCCGACCAGAATCAGACCGATGCCGATGAAGAACGCGGCGGTCGGTGTCGTCCAGCTCATCCATTCCATCATCAGTTCCTCAGACTCGACCGAGGGCAAAGCCCTTGGCCACGTGGTTGCGCACAAACCAGATCACCAGCATGCCCGGCAGGATCGTCAACACCCCCGCCGCTGCCAGCACGCCCCAATCGATCCCCGATGCCGACACCGTTCGCGTCATCACCGCCGCAATCGGCTTGGCGTTGACCGAGGTCAGGGTGCGCGCCAGCAGCAGTTCGACCCAGGAAAACATGAAGCAGAAAAACGCCGTGACACCAATGCCGGAGCCAATCAACGGGATGAAAATCTTCACGAAAAACTTGGGGAAACTGTAGCCGTCGATGTAAGCCGTTTCGTCAATCTCCTTGGGCACGCCGGACATGAAACCTTCAAGAATCCACACCGCCAGCGGTACGTTGAACAGGCAGTGCGCCAAGGCCACGGCGATGTGCGTGTCAAACAGTCCGATTGACGAATACAACTGGAAAAACGGCAGCAAAAACACCGCCGGCGGCGCCATGCGATTGGTCAGCAGCCAGAAGAACAGGTGCTTGTCGCCGAGGAAACGATAGCGTGAAAACGCATAGGCCGCCGGAAGCGCCACACTCAAAGAAATCACGGTGTTGAGGCTGACGTAATACAGCGAGTTCAGATAGCCGGTGTACCAGCTAGGATCAGTGAAGATCACCTTGTAGTTCGCCAGCGTGAAGTCCTGTGGGAAAAGCGTCAGGCCGCCGAGGATTTCGGTGTTGCTCTTGAACGACATGTTCAGCAGCCAGTAGATCGGCACCAGCAGGAACAGGATGTAGATCAGCAACGGAATCAGCTTTCTCTTGCTCATGGCCGGGCCTCAGCGGTTGGCGTCGGAGTGCGTCATGGCGGTATAGAACAGCCAGGACACCAACAGAATGATCAGGAAGTACACCAGCGAAAACGCCGCTGCCGGACCGAGGTCGAATTGCCCTACCGCCATCTGCGTCAACGTCTGACTCAAGAAGGTCGTGGCATTACCCGGCCCGCCGCCGGTGAGCACGAACGGCTCGGTGTAGATCATGAAGCTGTCCATGAAGCGCAGCATCACGGCGATCAGCAGCACGCTCTTCAGCTTGGGCAGTTGAATGTGGCGGAACACCGCCCAGGCCGAGGCCCGATCAATCCGTGCGGCCTGGTAATACACATCGGGAATCGCGCGCAAACCGGAGAAACACAGCAGCGCGACCAGCGAGGTCCAGTGCCAGACGTCCATCACCAACACGGTCACCCAGGCGTCCATGGTGTTGGCCGCGTAGTTGTAGCTGATGCCCATCGCGTTGAGGCTGGAGCCGAGCAGGCCGATGTCGGCGCGGCCGAAGATTTGCCAGATGGTGCCGACCACGTTCCACGGGATCAGCAGCGGAATCGCCAGGATGATCAGCACCACCGAGGACCAGCGGCCCTTGGTCGGCATGGTCAGCGCGACGGCGATGCCCAGCGGGATTTCGATCAGCAGAACGCAGGCCGAATAGATGAACTGGCGCAGCAGCGAATCGTGCAAACGCGGGTCGAGCAGTACCTGCTTGTACCAGTCGGCACCGACGAAGTAGCGGCTGGACTGGTCGAAGATGTCCTGCACCGAATAGTTGACCACGGTCATCATCGGGATCACCGCGCTGAACGCCACCAGCAGGAACACCGGCAACACCAGCCACCAGGCCTTGTTGTTCTGCACCTTGTTCATGGCTGCGCCTCCTCGTCGCTGACTTCCAGCAAAAATTCATCGGCATAGACCATCAGCCACTGCGCCGGGAAACTGATGTACGCCGTGCCCTGCGGCACCGGTTTGTCTTCGGCCAGACGCACCTTCAACGGCGCACCATCGAGGTTGAGGGTCATGATCTTGTAGGTGCCGAGGTCTTCGACGTGTACGACTTTTGCCTGCATCGCATCGTCAAACGGCTCGTCCCAGACATGAATAAACTCGGGACGGATGCCGACCTTCAGATTTTTCCACTGACCGTGCTCGATATGACGCTGCATGGCGTCGGACAGGGGCAGGTGGGTCGAGGCGAAACCGACGCCACCGGGTTGCGCCTGCACCTCAATCAGATTCATCCCCGGGCTGCCGATGAAATAGCCGACAAAGGTGTGGCTCGGCCGCTCGAACAATTCCCGTGGCGTACCGAACTGGACGATCTGGCCGCCGTACATCACCGCGATCTTGTCGGCAAAGGTCGAGGCCTCCAGCTGATCGTGGGTGACGTAGACCATGGTGATGTTGAACTGCTCGTGGATCTGCTTGAGCTTGCGCCGCAGCTTCCATTTCAGGTGCGGGTCGATCACCGTCAGCGGCTCGTCGAAGAGAATCGCCGAAACGTCGTCGCGCACCAGACCACGGCCCATCGAGACTTTCTGTTTTTCGTCGGCGGTGAGGTTGCGCGCCTTTTTGCTCAACAGATTCTGCAGGTCGAGCACTTCGGCAATTTCCTGCACCTTGCTGTGCACTTTCGCCTCGGCCATGCCCTGATTTCGCAGGGGAAAGGCGAGGTTATCGAACACGGTCATGGTGTCGTAGACCACCGGAAACTGGAAAACCTGAGCGATGTTGCGCTTCTCCGGGGTCAGGTCGTTGACCGCTTTACCATCGAACAGCACGTGGCCCTGTGAAGGGCTGAGCAGGCCGGAAATGATGTTGAGCAAGGTCGACTTGCCGCATCCGGACGGACCGAGCAAGGCGTACGCCCCGCCCTGCTCCCAGATGTGGTCCATTTCGCGGATCGCATAATCTTCCGCGCCGCTCGGGGTTTTGCTGTAACTGTGGGCGAGGTGCTGCAATCGGATTTCGGCCATCAGGCAACCCTCGCGATACGCCGGCCAGGTGCTTGCACCAGACGGCCCTGCGCATCGAAAACGAACAGTTTATGGGTCGGGATATAAATGCGGATCGGCGCATCGACGTCGTATTCGTGAACCCCGGGCAGGTGCAGCACCAGCAGGAAATGCTCGTTGCGCACGTGCAGGAAGGTTTCCGAACCGCTGATCTCGGCGACTTCGACGGTCACGGCCAATTCCAGATCGTCGTCGTTGCTCGGCACCAGCGAGATATGGCTGGGGCGTACGCCGAAACGGAACTCGCCCTCGCCCACCGGGCGCAGATCGACGTTCAACGGAAAGTGTACGAAGTTGGCAAAGCTGACTTCGTTGCCGGCGATGCGCCCGGGCATCAGGTTGATCGGCGGCTCGGAGAACAACTCCGCCGCCAGTACCGTTTGCGGCTGATGGTAAACCTCGGTCGACGGCCCACTCTGGATCACCCGGCCTTCGTGCAGGATGGTCGTGGTGCCGCCGAGGGCCAGCGCTTCGTTGGGTTCGGTGGTGGCGTAGATGGCGATGGTGTGGCGCGCCTTGAACAGCTCCCGCATTTCCTGACGCAGCTCTTCGCGCAGCTTGTAGTCGAGGTTGACCAACGGCTCGTCGAAGAGGATCAGTTCGGCGTCCTTGACCAGCGCGCGGGCCATGGCCGTGCGCTGCTGCTGACCGCCGGAGAGTTCCAGCGGATAGCGCTGCAAGAACTTCTCGATGCGCAGCATGCGTGCGGTTTCCTGCACCTTGCTGTGGATGATCTCTTTGGCGATACCGGCCTGGCGCAGCGGCGAGGCGATGTTCTCGAACACCGTCATGGTCGGGTAATTAATGAACTGCTGATAGACCATCGACACATTGCGCAGCCGCACCGGGCGCTGGGTGACATCGACGCCGTTCATCAGCACGCGACCGCTGTCGGGCTTGTCGAGGCCGGCCATCAGGCGCATGAGACTGGTCTTGCCGGACAGAGTGCGCCCGAGCAGAACGTTGAAAGATCCGGGTTCGAATTTCAGGCACGCATCGTCGATCCAGATCTGGCCCTCGACGGTACGGCTGACGTGCTCCAGGGTGAGTGACATGGCTCGGCCTTTTTTATTTTTTGGAGTCAAGCGACCGAAGCAACAGAGCGACATTCGTGCCAGAAATGGCAAGTGGTTGATTTGGTTTGAGAATCGCTGATTACGTGGAAACGAGGCGTTCACAGCTGAACACTTTTGAACAGTGGGGTGATTGACAATGAACAATAGTGAACAACACTCTATGGACGCTTTTCCCCAATCCTGAATGCAACGGGATCCCTGTGGGAGCGAGCCTGCTCGCGAAAGCGGTGTGTCATTGAATGAATCCATTGACTGAACCGACGCTTTCGCGAGCAGGCTCGCTCCCACAGGGGGATTTGTGTAGTTTTGAAGATCGGGTTCATAACAATAATAAAATCGCTGCACTCAGAGGCTCGCCCCCCATGGCCGCACCTGCTTCGCCGCTGTCCCACGACGCGATCGTCCAGACTTCCTGGCAACGTTGCCGCGCGTTCGGTCTCGACCATCAGAGCACACCGGCCTTCGATCAATTGCCTGCGGCCGGCATTGCGCGCCTGCTCGACAGTCATCATTCGCTGGTGCAGACCACCCACCAAGAGGTCCTGCCCTATTACGAAAACATCCTCAGCAACTCCAATTGCCTGATCATGCTCGCCGACAATCAGGGTCAGGTGCTGACTTCGTGGGGCACGCAGCGGTTTATCGAGCCGAACCTGGCGCGGGGCTTTCAGGCCGGGGCGAGCTGGATGGAACGCAGCAGCGGCACCAATGCGATCGGCACCGCGCTGGCCTGCGAACAGGCAGTGCACATCGAACACGACGAGCATTTTCTCAAGGTCAACCGCTTCATGACCGGCTCCGCCGCGCCGATTTTCGATGCCGAGCGCAAGGTCATCGCCGTGCTGGATGTGTCCAGCGACAGCTACCTGCCGCCCTCGCACACCTTGGGCATGGTCAAAATGATGAGCCAGACCGTGGAGAACCGGCTGATCCTCAACCTGTTTCATGGCCAGCATTTTCAACTGACCTTCAACACCGGGTTGAACAACCTCGACAGCCAGTGGGCGGGGTTGTTGATTTTCGATGAAAGCGGTCAGGTGCTCTCGGCCAATCGCCGCGCCGACAACTTGCTCGGTGTGCGCCTGTCACGGGTCAGCGTCGAAAGCCTGTTCAAGGTCTCGCTGCTGGAGCTGATCAATCAGCCCGAGGGGTTGCCGTTTGCCTTGCAGACTTCCGGGCGCAACCGTTTTCAATGCTTGTTGAAACGACCGAAACAGGCGCCGGTTCAGGCGCGGGTGTTTAGCCCAGAAGCGAAACCCGCCGCGCCCGCAGCGATCAGCCTCAACAGCCTGCATTTCGGCGACAGCCGCGTAGAAAAAGCCGTGCGCCAGGCCGAACGGTTATTGGAGAAAGACATTCCGCTGTTGATCCACGGTGAAACCGGGGTCGGCAAGGAAGTCTTCGTCAAAGCCCTGCATCAGGCCAGCTCGCGAAGCAAACAGGCATTCATAGCGGTGAACTGCGCAGCGATCCCCGCCGAACTGGTCGAATCTGAATTGTTTGGCTACGAGAAAGGCGCGTTTACCGGCGCCAACCAGAAAGGCAGCATCGGCCTGATCCGCAAGGCCGACAAAGGCACGCTGTTCCTCGATGAGATCGGCGATATGCCGCTGCCAACCCAGGCGCGCCTGTTGCGAGTGTTGCAGGAACGTTGCGTGCAACCGGTGGGCAGCAGCGAATTGTTCCCGGTGGATCTGCGAATTATCTCGGCGACCAATCGCTCGTTGCGCGAGCAAGTGCAGTTGGGCCGCTTCCGTGAAGATCTGTATTACCGCATCGGCGGCCTGACCCTGGAACTGCCGCCGCTGCGTGAGCGCAGTGATAAACAGGCGTTGTTCAAGCGACTGTGGGAGCAGCATCGCGAGCCGACGCAATGGGCGGGGCTGAGCCCAGAGGTACTGGAATTGTTTGAAAAGCATCCGTGGCCGGGGAATTTGCGACAGGTCAGCAGCGTGATGCAGGTGGCGTTGGCGATGGCTGAAGAGCAACCGGTGCGACCGGAGCATTTGCCGGATGATTTTTTTGTCGATCTGGAGATGGAGCCGGTGGAGACGGCGCCGCCGCTGGGGCTGGATTTGAATGATGTTGAAGCGTTGAATCGGGAGTTGAAGGCGGCTGGGGGGAATATTTCGCATCTGGCGCGGCGGTTGGGGGTGAGCCGGAATACGCTGTATAAGCGGTTGCGGCAGATTGGCAATTAAAAGCCAGATCAAAAGATCCCAGCCTTCGGCAGCTCCTACAGGGATCGCGTTTCCATGTAGGAGCTGCCGAAGGCTGTATTATTGACTTTAATTGGCCTTTCGGAGCAATCATGTCCTTCGCTTATCAGGTGCGGCTAAGCGCAGTGCAAGAACTGTTCGACTAAAGATGAAGTTCTGCGGGGATACCATAAACATGATTAACCTCTTCTATCGGATCAAACTCCACCGGCTCAATGCTATCAGGAGCATCTGCCTTTATCCGCTCGCCCTTCCATACTTTGAACGCTGGCGCATGTTTTTCGTAAGGAGCTGCGAGTTGAAAGTTGAATCCCTGCGCAGTGAAGTTTAGCGTAGTTAGCTGTTTGTCTTTATGAAAATGAAAATAACCCGAAATATCCACAGGGCTGCTGCTGTCCGCCTTTAAATATTTCCCGGTAAAACTGCCCTGCGCTTCATTGGCTTTAAGTACTTGGAAGGCGTGTCCATATGGCCTTGAGTAAAAATTCATTATCATCCGAGCAGAATCTGTCATTGTCTGGTCCTCTTTCATTCAGGTAACAAAAAGAAACGTGAGCGCTTCTTGGTTTTAACTCCTGACCTTCGCGCCACTTCTACTGAAGTTTTAAAATAAGCTATCACCCGGAAAAAACACCTGTAACAAATGACAGTTCGCAAGACGAATTCGCGATAAAAACCATGATTTACCCAGCATTCACCCAAGTTTAACAACAGAACTCAGGAAAGCCGAAGCGTAACTGTGCCGAGGGTTTTTTATCTCTCGCCACAGTTACAACGTAATTTTTAAATGAACAGCATTACGCACAAGGCGGGCTTTGTTTTTAAGCCGGGCTCATCAGTCAGCCAGACGCCAGGTAGTCCCACCCTTGCCATCTTCCAACACGACACCCATCGCCGTCAGCTGATCACGAATCCGGTCCGACTCGGCCCAGTCTTTCGCAGCCCGAGCCGCCAGACGCGCCGCAATTAGCGCATCAACCTCAGCCGCATCGACCCGCCCCTCAGCGCCGGCCTGTAGGAAGTCATCCGCCTCCAACTGCAACACACCCAGCACACTCGCCAGTTCTTTCAGACGTGCCGCCAGACCGGCCGCCGCATCAAGATCACTCTCACGCAGACGGTTGATCTCGCGCACCATCTCGAACAGCACGGCGCACGCTTCGGGGGTGCCGAAGTCGTCGTTCATCACCGCGGTGAAACGCTCGACGAACGCTTCGCCGCCCGCCGGCGCAACGGTCGGCAGACCTTTCAGCGCGTGGTAGAAACGCTCCAGTGCGCCCTTGGCGTCCTTGAGGTTGTCTTCCGAGTAGTTGATCGCGCTGCGGTAGTGGCTCGACACCAGCAGGTAGCGCACGACTTCCGGGTGGTACTTGTCGAGCACGTCGCGGATGGTGAAGAAGTTGTTCAACGACTTGGACATCTTCTCGCCATTGATGCGAATCATCCCGCAATGCATCCACGCGTTGGCGTACGTCTTGCCGGTAGCCGCTTCGCTCTGGGCGATTTCGTTTTCGTGGTGCGGGAACTCCAGGTCGCTGCCGCCGCCATGAATGTCGAAGGTCTCGCCGAGGCAGCAGGTCGACATGACCGAGCACTCGATGTGCCAGCCCGGACGTCCGGCGCCCCATGGCGATTCCCAGCTCGGCTCGCCCGGCTTGGCAGCTTTCCACAGGACGAAGTCGAGCGGGTCTTCCTTCGACTCGTCGACTTCGATGCGTGCGCCGATGCGCAGGTCTTCGATCTTCTTGCGCGACAGCTTGCCGTAGCCCATGAATTTGGCGACGCGGTAGTACACGTCACCATTGCCTGGCGCGTAAGCGTAGCCCTTGTCGATCAGGGTCTGGATCATCGCGTGCATGCCAGCGATATGATCGGTGGCACGCGGTTCCATGTCCGGCTTTTTGATATTCAGGCGCGCTTCGTCTTCGTGCATCGCGGCGATCATGCGCTCGGTCAGCGCTTCGAACGATTCACCGTTCTCGCGAGCACGATTGATGATTTTGTCGTCGATGTCGGTGATGTTGCGCACGTAGGTCAGGTCATAACCGCTGAAGCGCAACCAGCGCGTCACCAGGTCGAACGCGACCATGCTGCGGCCGTGGCCGAGGTGGCAGTAGTCGTACACGGTCATCCCGCAGACGTACATGCGCACCTTGTTGCCATCCAGCGGCTTGAAGACTTCTTTGCTCTTGGTGAGCGTGTTGTAGATCGTTAGCACGTTAGTTCCTTGACTCACTCACTGGCCCCACGAATCACGCAGGGTCACAGTACGGTTGAATACCGGCTGACCGGGTTTCGAGTCCTTCAAATCAGCGACGAAGTAACCTTCGCGCTCGAACTGGAAACGGTCTTCCGGCTGTGCGTTGCCGAGCGATGGCTCAGCGCGACAACCGGTCAGCACTTGCAGCGAGTCAGGGTTGATGTTGTCGAGGAAACTGGCGCTGTCTTCGGCCTTTTCCGGGTTTGGCGAACGGAACAGGCGATCGTACAGACGCACTTCGCACTCGACGCTGGCGGCGGCCGGCACCCAGTGGATCACGCCTTTGACCTTGCGCCCTTCCGGGTTCTTGCCGAGGGTGTCCGGGTCGTACGAGCAACGCAGTTCGACGATGTTGCCGTCGGCGTCCTTGATCGCTTCGTCGGCACGGATCACGTAGCTGCCGCGCAGACGCACTTCACCGGCCGGTTCCAGGCGCTTGTAGCCCTTCGGCGGCTCTTCCATGAAGTCTTCACGGTCGATGTAGATTTCCCGGGCGAACGGCAAGGCGCGCACGCCCATGTCTTCTTTCGGGTGGCGTGGCAGCTCGAGGTTTTCGACCTGGCCTTCCGGGTAGTTGGTGATGACCACTTTCAGCGGACGCAGCACGCACATGGCGCGCGGTGCGCTGTGGTCGAGGTCGTCACGGATGCTGAATTCGAGCATGCCGAAGTCAACCACGCCGTCGGAACGGTTGGTGCCGATCATTTCGCAGAAGTTGCGGATCGATTTCGGCGTGTAGCCACGGCGGCGGAAGCCCGACAGCGTGGACATGCGCGGATCGTCCCAGCCATTGACGTGCTTTTCGTCAACCAGTTGCTTGAGCTTGCGCTTGCTGGTGATGGTGTAGTTGAGGTTCAGACGGCTGAACTCGTACTGACGCGGGTGCGCCGGCACTGGCAGCGCGTCGAGGAACCACTCGTACAGCGGACGATGGCTTTCGAACTCGAGGGTGCAGATCGAGTGGGTGATGCCTTCGATCGCGTCCGACTGACCGTGAGTGAAGTCGTAGTTCGGGTAGATGCACCACTTGTCACCGGTCTGGTGGTGATGGGCGTGGCGAATGCGGTACATGATCGGGTCGCGCAGGTTCATGTTCGGCGAAGCCATGTCGATCTTCGCGCGCAGCACGCGAGCGCCGTCCGGGAATTCACCGGCCTTCATGCGCGCGAACAAGTCGAGGTTCTCTTCCACGGAACGGTCGCGGAACGGGCTGTTCTTGCCCGGCTCGGTCAGGCTGCCACGGTATTCCTTGGCCTGCTCGGGGGTCAGGTCATCGACGTAGGCCTTGCCGGCCTTGATCAGCTCGACCGCCCAGTCGTGCAACTGGTCGAAATACTGCGAGGCGTAGCGCACTTCGCCGGCCCATTCGAAGCCCAGCCACCGCACGTCGCTTTTGATCGCGTCGATGTATTCCTGATCTTCCTTGGCCGGGTTGGTGTCGTCGAAACGCAGGTGCGTGACGCCACCGAACTCCTGGGCCAGGCCGAAGTTCACGCAGATCGACTTGGCGTGGCCGATGTGCAGGTAGCCGTTAGGCTCCGGCGGGAAGCGGGTCACGATCTGGGTGTGCTTGCCCGAGTCCAGGTCTGCCTGGATGATCGGCCGCAGGAAGTTGACCGGCACGGCAGGGCCGGACTTGGCATTCGAGGTAGGGTCGACAGTGGGCTTGCTCATAGGATCCTTGACTTACATGTGCGCGGCCGCAAAGAGGGGCCAGACAAAACAAAGCCGCTATCATAGCCGATGCTGTCAAGGGCCTGACAGAGCAGGCCCTATAAAGGCATGCATTTAATCGCCGCGAAATGAAAAACCGCCTCGAAATTCGCGCCTGTCACGCTAAACTGCGCACCTTGGCCGAAGCAGGCTGAACCGGTTTTCGGGCCAGGTGTCGGAAAACCACGAATTCCCTATACAGAGTAATGACCATGACTCAAGTCAAACTGACCACCAACCATGGCGACATCGTCATCGAACTGAACGCTGAAAAGGCGCCGATCACCGTTGCCAACTTCATCGAATACGTGAAGGCCGGTCACTACGAAAACACCGTTTTCCACCGCGTCATCGGTAACTTCATGATCCAGGGCGGCGGTTTCGAGCCTGGCATGAAAGAAAAGAAAGACAAGCGTCC
This sequence comes from Pseudomonas sp. SWRI81, assembly GCF_014268545.1. Taxonomy (NCBI): domain Bacteria; kingdom Pseudomonadati; phylum Pseudomonadota; class Gammaproteobacteria; order Pseudomonadales; family Pseudomonadaceae; genus Pseudomonas; species Pseudomonas sp. SWRI81. Next base: position 33,413 of record NZ_JABWQS010000036.1, on the reverse strand, counting down.
AAGCATCCAGAACGAAGCGGACAACGGTCTTTCCAACGACAAGTACACCGTCGCCATGGCCCGCACCATGGAGCCGCATTCGGCTTCGGCGCAGTTTTTCATCAACGTTGCCGACAACACCTTCCTCAACCACAGCGGCAAGAACGTGCAGGGCTGGGGCTACGCGGTATTCGGTAAAGTCACCGAAGGCACCGACGTTGTCGACAAGATCAAAGGCGTGTCGACCACTTCCAAGGCCGGCCACCAGGACGTACCTGCTGACGACGTGATCATCGAGAAAGCCGAGATCATCGCAGCGTGATATTGCTGATTTCAGACTTGCATCTGGAAGAGGAGCGCCCGGACATTACCCGGGCGTTTCTGGATTTGCTCGCCGGACGCGCCCGCTCGGCGAGTGCGTTGTACATCCTTGGCGACTTTTTCGAGGCGTGGATTGGCGACGACGCCATGACGCCCTTTCAGCGTTCCATCTGCCAGGCCCTGCGCGATTTGAGCGACAGCGGCACGGCCATCTTTCTGATGCACGGCAATCGCGACTTCATGCTCGGCAAGGCGTTCTGCAAAGAGGCCGGCTGCACGCTGTTGAAGGACCCGAGTGTCGTGCAGTTCTACGGCGAGCCGGTGCTGCTGATGCACGGCGACAGCCTGTGCACCCGCGACGTCGGCTATATGAAGCTGCGCCGCTACCTGCGTAACCCGATCACCCTGTTTATCCTGCGTCACTTGCCGTTGCGCAGCCGCCAGAAACTGGCGCGCAAACTGCGCAACGAAAGCCGGGCGCAGGTGCGGATGAAGGCCAATGACATCGTCGACGTCACGCCGGAGGAAATTCCGCGGATCATGCAGGCGTTCGGGGTGAAAACCCTGATTCACGGGCACACCCACCGCCCGGCGATTCACAAGTTGCAGCTCGGTGAGCAGGCGGCGAAGCGGATTGTTCTGGGCGATTGGGATCGTCAGGGCTGGGCGTTGCAGGTGGATGAGAGCGGGTACGCGCTGGCGCCGTTCGATTTCGCCCCGCCGCCTGCCCTGCCCGCCCCCACTCTCTAAAGCCGAACACAAAACCCAATGTGGGAGCGGGCTTGCTCGCGAAAGCGGTGTATCAGACAAATCAACGCTGAATGACACATCGCCTTCGCGAGCAAGCCCGCTCCCACATTTTTGACCGCGTAATGCCTCAATGACCGCTGGCGGCAGGTCCGGCCTTGGCGGCAAACGGCGGCTTCGCCAGCCACACGATCAAGATCAACCCCATGAACCCCCACCCGAGCAGCGTGAAGTAATCCACGGTCGACAACATGTACGCCTGACTGGTCAGAATCTGATCCATCTGCGCATACGCCGACTGACTCGCCCCGCCCAGCGTATTCAACGTCTCGCGCGTCGCCGGCTCGAACGTGCTGATGCTCTCGCTCATGTAGGCATGATGCTGATCGGCCCGGCGAATCCAGATCCACGTCGTCAGCGACGCCGCAAAGCTGCCGCCCAACGTACGCAGAAATGTCGCCAGACCGGCACCGTCGGCAATCTGGCTCGGCGGCAGATCCGACATCAGAATGCTCAACGTCGGCATGAAGAACAGCGCCACGCCGATACCCATGAACAACTGCACCAGGGCGATGTGCTGGAAGTCGACCTCATTGGTGAACTCGGCGCGCATGAAGCAGCTCAGGCCAATCGCCAGAAACGCAATGCCGGCGAGCAGACGCAGGTCGAACTTGTGCGCGTACTTGCCGACAAATGGCGACAGCAGCACTGGCAAAATACCGATCGGTGCCACGGCCAGACCGGCCCAGGTCGCGGTGTAGCCCATTTGCGTTTGCAGCCACTGCGGCAGGATCAGGTTGATGCCGAAGAAACCGGCGTACCCCAACACCAGCACCAGCGTGCCGATACGGAAATTGCGATAGGCGAACAGGCGCAGGTTGACCACCGGATGGCGGTCGGTCATTTCCCAGATCACGAACACCGCCAGCGCCACCACAGAAATCGCCGCGCCGACGATGATGAAGTTCGATTCGAACCAGTCCAGGTCATTGCCCTTGTCGAGGATCACCTGCAACGCACCGACGCCGATGATCAGCGTAATCAACCCGACGTAATCCATCGGCTGACGGCTGGTCACGACCGGCCGTTTAGCCAGTTGCGAACGCACCACCATCACCGCAAAGATGCCGATCGGCACGTTGATAAAGAAGATCCATGGCCAGCTGTAACTGTCGGTGATCCAGCCACCGAGAATGGGCCCGGCAATCGGCGCGACCACCGTGACCATCGCCAATAACGCCAGGGCCATCCCGCGTTTCGCCGGCGGATACACCGCGATCAACAGGGTTTGGGTCATCGGGTACAGCGGCCCGGCGACCAGACCTTGCAGCACACGAAAGCCGATCAGCTCGGGCATCGAGGTCGAGATACCGCAGAGAAACGACGCCAGCACGAACAGCATGGTCGCCCACAGAAACAGCTTCACCTCGCCGAAGCGGCGGCTGAGCCAACCGGTCAGCGGCAGCGCAATCGCGTTGCTCACCGCAAACGAAGTGATCACCCAGGTGCCCTGCTCCGAACTCACCCCGAGGTTGCCGGAGATCGTCGGCAGTGCGACGTTGGCGATGGTCGTGTCGAGCACTTGCATGAACGTCGCCAGCGACAGACCGATGGTGCTGAGCAACAGGCTGGGCGGCGTGAAAGAAGCGTTATTGCTCATGGTGAATCCTATGAAACCGGGTTGGCGCTGCGTCCTGATGAACACAGCCGGCCTTGTGGGAACGGGCCCCTGTGGCGAGGGGATTTATCTGTGGCGAGGGGATTTATCCCCGCTGGACTGCGCAGCAGGCCCGTTTTTCCTGAGCCAAAAGAGGGGCCGCTTCGCGACCCAGCGGGGATAAATCCCCTCGCCACAGATAAATCCCCTAGCCACAGATAAATCCCCTCAGCCACAAGGAGCGCACCTGAAAGATCGTGGTGTCAGCGCTGCGCGGTCTTGCCCGCCGCTGCGCTGTTGTCGTGAATCAGCTGCGCAATCATCGCGTCCGCTTCAGCCAGTTGGCGGTCGTAGACGTTGGTGCTGAACGAGGCCTTTTGCGGTGGTTGCTGCGCCAGTACCGGGCCGCTCTGATCGTGCAGATTCACTTCAACGTTGGTCGACAGCCCCACGCGCAATGGGTGCCTGGCCAGTTCTTCGGCATTGATGTGAATGCGCACCGGCACGCGCTGCACAATCTTGATCCAGTTACCGGTGGCGTTCTGCGCCGGCAGCAAGGCAAACGCGCTGCCGGTACCGGCGCCGAGGCTGTCGACGGTGCCGCTGTATTTCACGTCGCTGCCATAGATGTCGGCTTCGATATCGACCGGCTGACCGATGCGCATGTCACGCAGTTGGGTTTCCTTGAAGTTGGCGTCGATCCACAACTGATCCAGCGGAATCACCGCCATCAGCGCGGTGCCCGGCTGCACGCGCTGACCGAGCTGCACGGTGCGTTTGGCGACGTAACCGGTGACCGGCGCGATCAAAGTGCTGCGGGCATTGGTCAGGTAGGCCTGACGCAGATCGGCAGCGGCGGACATCACATCCGGATGCGACGAGACCACGGTGTCGTCGACCAGTGCGCTGGTGGTTTTCAGTTGCTGTTTGGCGTTGGCCAAGGCGTTCTGCGCCGAGGTCAGGTCATCGCGGGCGTGGGACAGCTCTTCCTGGGAAATCGCCCCGCCCTGGGCCAGATTTTTCCGCCGGTTGTAGTTGTCCTGGGCCTTCTGCACTTCGGCCTGTTGCGCGTTGACCTGGGCCTTCATGCCGTCAACGTTGCTGTACAAGCCGCGCACCTGACGCACGGTGCGCGCCAGTTTGGCCTTGGCACTTTGCAGGCCGACTTCGGCATCGTTGGGGTCGAAGTTGACCAGTACCTGGCCTTCGTGGACCAGATCACCGTCATCGGCGCCGATGCTGACTACGGTGCCGGTAACCAGCGGCGTAATTTCCACCACGTTGCCGTTGACGTAGGCATCATCGGTGCTTTCGTTCCAGCGCCCGATGAACTCGTGATAGGCCCAGACGCCGGCGCAGGCGAGTGCGACCACAACGGCGAGGGTCAGCAACAGCACTTTGCGTTTGCGCGGGTTACCGGTGTCCGGGGTGTTGCCTTGAGCTTGGGTGTTTTCGGCAGTGGCCATGACAAATACCTTGAATTAGGGGTGCGGCGTGGCTGGGGTGGCGTTGGCTGCGGTCAGGTTTTCACCCTGGAAGCCGCCGCCCAGCGCTTGCATCAGTTGAATCGACAGGTCGATCTGCTCGGCATTGAGGGTCGCCAGTTGGCGCTGGGCCTGGAGCAATTGCTGCTCGATGCTGAGCACGTCCAGGTAGTTGCCGATGCCGGAACCGTAACGCTGGACGACGGTGTTGTAAGAATCCTGAGCGATGTCGGTGGCGTGTTGCTGCGCGCCGATCTGTCGACCGATATCACGCAACTGGTTGATCGTGTCGCCAACATCGCCGAGGGCTTTCACCAGACTTTTGTTGTACTGCGCCACCGCCAGATCGTAATCGGCATCGCGCGCATCGAGGTTGGCGCGCAGGCGTCCGCCATCGAAGATCGGCAGCGACACGGTCGGGGCAATGTTGAAGAAGCGACTGGCCGAACCGAACATCGCATCACCCAGCAACGACTCGGCGCCGGCCGAGGCCGACAGGTTGAGGTTGGGATAGAAACGGGTTTTCGCCGCGTCGATATCTTTGCTCGCCGCCTCGACACGCCAGCGCGCGGCGACCAGATCCGGGCGGCGACCGAGCAGTTCCGCCGGCAACACCGACGGCACCGCCACAGCGCTGGCTTGCAGGACTTTCGGTCGGGCGATTTCGTTACCGCGATCCGGGCCTTTGCCGAGTAATACAGCCAAAGCGATTTTCGCGCTGTTCAGGCGCTTTTCCGCATCGATCAGGCTGGCCTGAGAACTGGCTTCCAGGCTCTGGGTTTGCTGGAACTGGTACTGGCTGTCGATCCCCGAACTCAAGCGGCGCTGACTGAGGTCGAGCATTTGCCGGGTGCGCTTGAGGTCTTCACTGGCGAGGTCGTACACGATGTGCGCCTGGCCGAGATCGCTGTAAGCGCGGGCGACGTCAGCGGCGAGTGTCAGCTGCGCGGCCTGACGGTCGACTTCAGCAGCGCGAGCCTCGCCGAGTGCGGCTTCCCAGGCATCGCGCTGGCCGCCCCATAAATCGAAGTTGTAATTGAAACCGGCGCTGACATTGCGCACCGTCGCATAGGCACCGCCCTGCCCCAACGGATCCTGGTCGCGGGCCAGACGCGAACGGCTGATGCCGGCGCTGGCGTCGAGGGTCGGATAACGTTCGGCATCGGCGGCGTACGCGGCAGCACTGGCCTGATGCGCGCGGGCTTCGGCGATTTGCATGTCCGGGCTGTCGTGCAGGGCTTCGCGGATCAGACCGTCGAGCTGCGGATCGCCGAGGCTGCTCCACCAATCGCTTTTCGGCCACGCCGCCGGTGACAGCTTGACGCCGTTCAGAGACTGCGCTGTCTCAAGCTTCGCCGCATCGAGGCGCTGGCCTTCGGTGTCGAGGCCACTGTAGTTGGCGCAACCGGCGAGGATCATCGCCGACAGCAACAGCGTCAGGCTGCTGCGCAAGGTTTTAGCGCTCATTGTGTTCACCTAAACGCTGGACGGTGATCGGGTCGCCGGCCGCCAGGAGGATTTTCTTGAGGATGTATTCGAGGGTTTTCAGCTCATCGCGGGAGATGGCGCCGGCCAGCTCGTTCATCGCGTCGGCGCCGATGTACGGCAGACGATCGGCCAGGTGCTGGCCCTGCTCAGTCAGTTTCAGTTGCACCTGACGCCGATCGCCTTCGCTGCGCTGGCGGATCAGGAAACCTTTCTGCTCCAGACGATCAAGCATGCGCGTCATCGAACCGCTGTCCAGCGACAGATGCCGGCACAGCTCGGCCGGGGTGTCCACGCCGAACTGGGCCATGATGATCAACACCTTGAACTGCGCGGCGGTGATGCCGTGGGGTTCCATGTGGGTGTCGATGATCCGGTCCTTGAGCAACGCCGCACGGCCAAGCAACAGGCCGAGGTGGCAATGTTTGAATTCGTCGGGGGTGAAATGCTTCATGTGCTCACCTAATAACTGCCTAGGCAGCGAAAGTATGTCGGGATGTTACTGCTTAGGCAGCGAATGTCAACGCAATAGTTAGGGGGCTTGGTAATTAGGCTGGGTTTTAGCGATGGAGAGGCGTTGGAATGCATTCCACTGTAGGAGTGAGCCTGCTCGCGATGGCGTCATTTCATTCAACGTCAATGGTGCGGCTGATGGCCTCATCGCGAGCAGGCTCACTCCTACAAGGGGAACGCATTCCAAATGTGGGAGCGAGCCTGCTCGCGAAGGCAGCGACGCGGTCCAAGGGAGCAAACAACTCTAAGAATCGCCTGATGCCCAAGGCCACTGCGTACGCTTAACGTACGCCACTTATTGACCGATACGTAAAGCCCACCTCATGAAGCGTTTCCAACTCCAGCGCCCTGTCCCGCTGACGACATTGATTCACACGCTGTGTCTGACGCTACTCTTCGCGTCCAGCTACGCGGGCGCGGCTAATTGCTCGTTCTACCCGGGTCATCATCAAACAACTATTACTATGCAAGTACCGGCTACACTTTCGGTTCCTCGTGACACACCTAACGGCACCGTAATATATGAGAGCCCTGCATTAACACTTGGCCCTACGCCCAGCTCGTATAAATGCACTGCCGAGTTTTCATATGGTGTTCAGAACAAGGTCGGCCTATCCAAATCGGGCGACCTGGTTTACGCCATCGCAAACACAGGGCTTGCATGGCAATGGTCCTTCAAAGAAGGCGTAACCATACCCATTTATCCGGGTATTCGGCGAGAAGCAGGCGGATACGGATGGGACACCACAAGGCATGTGCTACGACTAATCAAGATAGCGGACGTAATCGATGCGCAGAAAATCCCGGCCGGAACACTGGGGGTTTTCCATGCAGACGGTGTCTCACCACTAGCAATGGCAACCAACGGCACAACTATCGTGCCTCAATCATGTGAAACGCCCGACATCAAAGTAGACATGGGGTCGCATGACATGAGTGTTTTCGCCCACAACGGAGCATATTCTGAGCCGGTCAAATTCGACATCAGTCTTAATAACTGCCCATCAGGCATTAACAAAGTCACTTATACACTCAAACCGACCTCAACTTCCCCCGGACAAGACTCCACGCGGGGCATCGTAAAGCTGACTGCCGACTCGACTGCTCAGGGTGTGGCATTGCAAGTACTGAACAGTGATGGAAACCCCTTCGTTTTTTATCAAAGCTATGTATTCACGGACTATCCCTCTGCGGGAGGCAACTTGAAAATCCCGTTGAGCGCTCGGTACTTCCGCGTCGCTGAAACAGGTGGAAATGGCGGGTTTGACAAGGGCATGCGCGCCGGATCAGCTAACGCAACCATCGCGTTTGTCATGAGTTACCTGTGAGTCTACTGATGCGCTGGCATAGCGGATTGTCCGTGCGCCCTCTTTAGGAATCGTCTGATTTTCGTCATGCCCGGCCCGCCCTACTGTGCCGGCATGCGATTGAAGAACTACCTCCATCAGATCAGCCCGGTGCTGTCCACGCCTCACGCGGCGCGACGCCTGTTGCGCATTTTCGCGTTGGTGCTGCTGGTAGGTATTCTGGGCGGCGTGTACAGCTTCCTGCTATTCACCTTCAACAATGAAATTTCTCAACGGCGCAGCTACATGAGCAGCGCCATCGCCGAAGCGCACACTTTTTTCACCACCCGCGAAGCGTTGCTGGAAAGCCTGAGTCTGTCGGCGACCCGCCAGACTGCGTTGAGCGCGCCGTTGTCCGAAGAAGAGATTCGCCTGCTGCTGGGGCAAACGCCGGGCAAGCAGTGGAGCATCTGGCTGACCCAGCGCATGCGCGACTACCTCAAGGCGCGCAAGTTGAACCTGCTGTATGTCAGCAGTGGTGCCGATGCGCAGGTCTGGCGCCTGTACAACACGACGCCAATGGCCGGCGACTTCCCGCAAGCGATGCTCAATCGTCTGGAAACCCTCAAGCGTCACAACACCAGCGCCCTGCAGGAAATCTGGTTGACCCACGACTCGCGCGGGCACTCCCAGCTGTACATTTTCATTCGCCTGGATGATCGCGATCTGGAGTCCGGCTGGCTGGGTCTGGAAATGGATGATCGCGAAGTCGCCAACGCCTTGAGCGACCACAGCGCCGGTGAGTTCACCATGTTCAACTCACAAGGCATGCCGCTTTTCAGCAACAGCCACAAGCCGCCACCCGGGCAGGATCTGCCGTTGCTGCGCCAGCAGGATTTTTTCGGCTTCGTCGGCGACGGCTGGCTGCCCGAGCAGTTGGTGTTACGCAAACAGCTGAAGTCATCGGACTGGCAATTGACCTACTCCATCAACTTGCTCGCCGTGCTTTGGACACTGTGGCCGCAGATGCTTGGCGCGCTGCTGTTCTGTCTGGCGAGCATCAGTCTGGTGTGGCTGCTGATCCGACGCCTGGAGCATCGCTTTATCACGCCGACTCTGCACCGGATTCAGGCGCTGGTGGAAAGCGAGCTGTTCAGCCGCGACGTGATCCAGACCGCGCCAGTGGCGCTGTGCGTGCTGCGCCGCAGTGACGCTCAGGTCGTGCTGGAAAACACCCTCGCCCAGCAGTGGCTGGGCCAGTGCAGCAAGCAGCTTGGGCCCGACTGGATTCGCAATGCGTTTGATGAGAAACCACCGTGCCTGACCGATTATTTCGAAACCGCCGATGGTCGACACCTGTACCTGAGCTGCGCGCCGACCCGCTACAAGGGCGAAGACGTGTTGCTTTGCGCCTTCAGTGACATCAGCGCACGGCGGCAAATCGAAGCGGCGCTGGAACAGGCGCGGCAGTCGGCCGATGCCGCCAACGAAGCCAAGACGCTGTTTCTGGCGACCATGAGCCACGAAATCCGCACGCCTCTGTACGGCGTGCTCGGTACCCTCGAATTGCTCGCCCGCACCCAGCTCGACACTCAGCAGCAAAGCTACCTGCGAGCGATCGAAGGTTCGTCCGCGACCCTGCTGCAATTGATCTGCGATGTGCTCGATGTATCGAAAATCGAGGCCGGGCAATTGGCGCTGGAACTGAGCGATTTTTCCATTGTGGCGCTGGTGCAAGAAGTGGTGCAGGGCTACGCCGCAGCGGCGCAGAGCAAAGGTTTGCAGTTGTATGCCTGCTTCGATCCACAACTGCCCGACAGTCTGATCGGTGACGCCAGCCGCGTGCGGCAGATCCTCAATAACCTGTTGAGCAACGCAGTCAAGTTCACCGATTCCGGGCGTGTGGTCTTGCGGGTCAAAGTGCTGTCGCGCGAAGGCGAGCGCGTCTGCGTGCAATGGCAAGTCTCGGACACCGGGCGCGGCATTGCCCATGCGGATCAGGATTTTATCTTCGAGCCGTTCTACCAGACCCAAGGCAACAGCCACGTGGTTGCCGGCACCGGACTGGGTTTGCCGATCTGCCTGCGTCTGACCAACCTCATGAACGGCACCCTGCGCATGGTCAGCGAACCGGGGCTGGGTAGCAGTTTTTCCCTGACCCTGCCGCTGGAGCAGCGTTCGGGCAATGCGTTGCCAGAAATGAAGCCGACGCTCGCCGGCGAAACCGTTTACGTGGTGTCGCCGGTGCGCGAGCTGGCCGAGAGCCTCGCTGGCTGGCTGCGCCGTTGGGGCGCGCGCCCGCACCTCGGCGCGCCGGCCAACCATGAGCCTGGCGACGGCGGGGTATTGCTGGAGCTGTACCCGGCGCCCATGGAACAGCGCAGCGAAGTGCACTGGCCTGGAACGCGCGTATTGGCCAGAGGCGATGGCGCCTGGCAGGCGCAAACTCATCACAACGGCTGGACCGTCAATCTGAACGATCTGGGCGCAATCCGTCAGGCCGTGCGCCAGGCTCAGGGCGGCCCCGTCATCGAGCACCAACAGCTGGCAGAAACGCCGACGCTGGCGCCGTTGCACCTGCACATCCTCGTCGCCGAAGACAATGCGATCAATCAGTTGATCCTGCGCGACCAGTTGCAAGAGTTGGGCTGCGCGGTGGCGCTGGCCAGCGATGGCGAAGAAGCCTTGTCGCTGTGGCAGGACGACGTTTTCGACATTGTCCTCACCGACGTCAACATGCCCCGGGTCAACGGCTATGAACTGGCGAAGGCCCTGCGACGCCTGGGCTGCACCACGCCGATCATCGGAGCCACTGCCAATGCCCTGCGCGGCGAAGAAGCGCTATGCCTCGCCGCCGGCATGAATCACTGTCTGATCAAACCTTTTACGCTAAGAGCCTTGTCGACTGTCCTGGCTCCCTACCAACGAGTCGCCCATGAAGTCCTGTAGCCTGCTGATTGTCGAAGATCACCCGTTTCAGCATCTGTATTTGCAGAATCTGTTCAACGAGCTGGGCCTCTTTGATCTGGAGTTTGCCAAGGACGGTGAAGAGGCTTTGCGGCGCCTGAAAAACCGCGAGTTCGATCTCGTGCTCACCGATCTGCTGATGCCGGGCATGGACGGCGTGCAATTCATTCAAGGCCTCGCGGCGCAGACATCGCGTCCGGCACTGGCGATCATGAGCGCTGCCTCGCGGCGCATGCTGATGGGCGCAAGCCTGGTGGCGAGCAACCTGCAGGTGAAGGTCATCGGGCTGATTTCCAAACCGGTCAACAGCGCGGCCCTGCGTTGCCTGATCGAGCAATTGCAGGCGCTGCGTCAGGACGTGCCAGTTGCAGCGCATGCAGGCATCGATCGGCCCAATATTCTGCGCGCGCTGGATAACGGTGAGCTGCAGGCCTGGTTCCAACCCAAGAAGGCTCTGGACAATGGCCGCATCGTCGCCGCCGAAGCACTGGTGCGCTGGGTACATCCAGAACACGGCATGTTGTTGCCGGGGGTTTTTCTGCCGGCGCTGATCGCCTACGACCTTGAAGAGCGTCTGCTCTGGCGGGTGCTGGAACAGGCCATGGCTGCCCAAACGGTGTGGCGCCAGCAGGGTTATGACATTCCGGTATCGATCAACCTGCCCACGCACCTGCTAAACAGCCACGACCTGCCCGATCGCATCCTCGCGTTTGTTCTGCAACACGACGGCCTGCCGGCACGCATCTGTTTCGAACTGATGGAGTGCTCGGTGCCCGACGACATCAGCAATTTCTACGCAGGAGCCTGCCGCTTGCGTATCAAGGGTTTCGGCCTGTCCCAGGATGATTTTGGCAAGGGCTACAGCTCCTACATGAACCTGGTGTCGGCGCCGTTCACCGAACTGAAAATCGACCGTGCGCTGGTGCAGGGTTGCAACAGCAACGCCGAACTGGCGCAGGCATTGACCAGCATTGTCACCCTCGGTCGGCAGCTTGGCCTGACGGTGGTGGCCGAAGGCGTGGAAACCGCGCAAGAACTTGCTCTGTTGCGTAAGATCGACTGCACTCAGGTTCAGGGTTTCCTGATTTCCCACGCCGTGTCTTCGGAGCAGTTCCAGCAGTTGCTCTGCCAGGATGGGCCGGCAAATGCCTGGTGAGCCGCAGGCCGCACAGACCAAAGTCATTTGCCAGCGAGGCCATCGTGTTCAAACGTTCCTTCACTCTCGCTGAACAGGCGTGCTAATGCCGCATCCCAACGCCTTTCTGGAAAAACTCGCCAGCAGCTCACAGCGCCTGAACAAGGGTTTGCTGATTCTCGGCGCGCTGGTGTTGCTGTTGCTGGGCATCAGCTATCTGGGCGTGCAGCGCATGGTCGAAGAACAGCGCGACACCCTGCAGTTCCACTTCGCCAGGCTGATGGAAAACATTAGCGAGCAGGAGGCGTTCCTCGGCGATATCTCTCGGGCCAGCGCCAAGGGAGAGTATTTCCCGACGACAGTGGCGCCGCCGGTGGTGCAAAAATTATTGCCCGAAGAAGGCCCGAATATTTATGAAGCGCGTGGCCTGCCGTTTTCGCTGCCGTTCAGCGTGAAGATCGACCCGGAGCGAATCGCCCCCGGCCAATACCCCAAGGTGTTTGCCCTCGGCAGTTATCTGGCGGCTTACTACAGCGCTTTCTGGGCGGCCTCGCATTACCAGTCGCCGCAGGTGATCCTGCTCAACGGTCCGGACAACTTCGACATCGCCGTGCCCGCCACCGGCCGTTTGCGCGGCGCGGGGCCGACGCCGGTCGGGCGGTTCGTCGAGATCATGACGCAAAAGAATCTGCAAAAAAGGCCGCAGGCCACAGCCCAAGTGCACTGGGTGCCCTATCCGTTCATGCAGGATGACGATGTCACTCCGAGCCTGCTGGCCTACGTGCGCATCAATCTGAACAAACCGATGCTGGAAATCGAAGGTTCGAATTCGTGGGCGGTACTCGGCTCACTCTTGAAACTCTCGCAGGTCAACAACATCGAGCGTTTGATGGAGTGGTCGATCTACGACGATTTCACCTTGATCACTCCCAGCGGCACGGTGTTGCTCGGCGCGCTGAAGCCCGGGCAGGTGCTTGATGATGGGGTTAACTTCAACGGTGACGGGCTGGTGTTCAAGCTCACCAGCCCCGGCGAACAGCATTGGACGGCGATCTACGTGATCAGCGTGCAGAGGTTTCTCGATTACGCGCTGTGGCCGCTGCTGTGCCTGTTGATCCTGGTGCTGGCCCTGCTCGGCTGCAGCCGGGCGCTCAATCGCTGGTACACGCAACGAGTCATTCTGCCGGCACAAAGCGCCCATGCGAGTATCGCCGAAAGCGAAGCCTTCAGCCGCGCAATCATCGACACCGCCCCGACCGGCCTGTGCGTGATCCGTCGCAGCGACCATCAGGTGCTGCTGCAAAACCAGCGCGCCCACCAATGGCACGGCACCCGAGAACTGATCGGCCTGCTCGACCAGCAAGCCGCCACCGGCCACGGTCACGCCGAACTGGAAATCGACGGCCGGCATGTGCATGTCGCCTTCGTCTCGACCCGTTATCAGGGCCAGGACGCTTGGCTGTGTGCGTTGCATGACGTGACCCGGCATGTCGAAGACGCGGCGGCGCTGGAAGTTGCGCGTCAGGCCGCCGACTCGGCCAATAAGGCCAAGAGCCGTTTTCTGGCGACCATGAGCCATGAAATCCGCACGCCGTTGTATGGCGTGCTTGGCACCCTGGAACTGCTCGGTCTGACCGCGCTCGCACCGCGTCAGCAGGAATATCTGCACACCATTCAGCGCTCGTCGGCCAGCCTGTTCAAGCTCATCAGCGACGTGCTGGATGTGTCGAAGATCGAGGCCGGGCAGATGAACCTTGAGCTTCAACCGTTCTGTCCGCTGGAGCTGACCGAAGACATCGTGCGCAGCTACGGCGCCTTTGCCCGTGGCAAAGGCCTGCAACTGTACGCCTGCATCGATGCGGCACTGCCGGATCGGCTGCTCGGTGACGCACAGCGCATTCGGCAGATTCTCAATAACCTGCTGAGCAACGCGATCAAGTTCACCGACAACGGTCGCGTGGTGATGCGTGTGCATGTGCTGCAAAACGTCGACGGCACCGCCCAGGTGCAGTGGCAAGTCAGCGACTCGGGCGTAGGCATTTCCCAGGCGCAGCAACAACAGTTGTTCGATCCCTTTTATCAAGTCAACGAAGCCGACAGTCATGCCGGCGCGGGCTTGGGCCTGGCCATCTGCAAATGGCTGTGCGAACTGATGCACGGCGAGTTAAGCGTGGTCAGCGAGCCGGGGCTGGGCAGCAGCTTTACCCTGCAACTGGCCCTCGAATGCTTGCCGGGCGATCTCGCCGATTGTCCGGCGTTCGCCGTCGGCAGCGCTGCCGTTTATGTTCGCGCGCCGGTCGCCGAGCTGGCACAGCATCTGATTGGCTGGCTCAACCGCTTTGGCCTCGACTGCCGCTTGGTGACCCATGAGTTGCCGCCACCATCGGCGTTGCTTGTGGATCTCGCCCCCCTCGCCCACGCCGCGCCGTTCAGCGGCCCGCGGATTATCGCCGACGCGAGCGGGCCCAACCCGGTGCAGCCGAGCGGCGCCGACTGGCACGTCGATGCCGATGATGTGCGTGCCATTGCCTGGGCGGTTTATCTGGCGCAACACGGTGCTACGGCACAATGTCCAGCCTCGCGCCAGACCATGACCCGCGACCTGAATCTGCGTGTGCTGGTGGCCGAAGACAACGTGATCAACGCGGCGATCATCAAGGAGCAACTGGAGGCGCTGGGCTGCTCGGTTTTCGTCGCAGCAAATGGCGAACAAGCGCTGGCGCAATGGGCGCCGGGCCGCTTCGATCTGCTGCTGACCGACGTCAACATGCCGGTCATGAACGGCTACCAACTGGCCGCAGCACTGCGCGAGCACGATGCTGCCCTGCCGATTATCGGCGTCACCGCCAATGCCTTGCGCGAAGAAGGCGAACGCTGCGCCGCCGTCGGCATGAACGCGTGGATGGTCAAGCCGCTGAACCTGGAAACCCTGCGCGGACAGCTACAAAACCATTGCCAGGCCGCTCTCGCGCCGGTGGCTGCCGCCCCACCTGTGCTCGCGCCAAAAATGCGCGAGCTGTTTGTTGCGACCTTGCGCCAGGACATCCAGACCACTCTCGACGCGCTGGACGCAGCCGATGCCAATGGCGTGGCGCAGCAACTGCACAGTATGGCCGGGGCACTGGGCGCGGTGCAGATCGAAGCGCTGGCCCGCGCGTTTATTGAAATGGAATGTCGCCTGACCGGCATGGCGCTCACCCAAGCGCTGGCCGTGGAGGTGCGCCATCAACTGGCGCGCCTGACTGAGCTGCTCGACACCCTTGAATAACTTCACTCTGGATAAAGCACCCATGGAAATCTTCAACGTTGTCATCGCCGACGATCATCCCATCGTACTGCTGGGGGTGCGGGAACTGGTCGAGCGTGACCCACGCTTTCGCGTGGTCGGCGAAGCGGTGTGTTCCGATGGTCTGATCGAGCTGCTGAAGTCACAACCGGTGGACCTGTTGATCACCGATTTCAACATGCCCGGTGACTCGCCCTATGGTGACGGCCTGAAACTGGTGGAGTACGTGACCCGGCACTTTCCCGACGTGCGGGTGCTGGTTCTCACCATGATTTCCAACCCGTTGATCCTCACCCGCCTGCAGGAAATGGGCGTGCTGGCGGTGATTCAGAAAAATCAGCTGCACAATGAAATCGAGGTAGCACTCAAAGCGATCGCCAAGGGCAACCCGGTGCGCCAGCAAGGGCCTGCGCCGACCTCGGTGCTGGTCGACGGCGCCGATCTGGACGAACGTTTCTCCCGACTCTCGCCCAAGGAACATGAAATCCTGCGCCTGTTTGTTCAAGGACAGGGTGTCAACGAGATTGCCCGGGGATTGAACCGGAGTGCCAAAACCATCAGCACACAGAAAGTTTCTGCGATGCGCAAACTGGAAGTCAGCAGTGATCAGGAATTGTTGGCTTATTGCATAGAGCGCAACTTGTTCAACTAATCAAGCGTGCCCAGTTGTTGCAACTTTGCTGTTTCTAGGAATCGTCTGATGTTTCCCCGAGGGCCCGGCTTTTATCGTATTGCTTTAACCCCACCAATGGAAAAGCAACATGAAAAAGCTGTCTCGCACGCTTCTCGCCCTGTCGATTTTCGCTGCCGGTAATGTTCTCGCGGCCGATCCGGTTGTGCCTACCCAGGCTGGCAGCGGCACCATCAGTTTCACCGGTAACATCAACAACGATGCCTGCTCGATCGAAGGCGCCGGCAAGGATAAAACCATCTCGGTGAACATGGGCGAAGTGTCGATCAAGGACATGGGCACCGCCACCGCGCCGAAAGGCAACGGCACCCTGAGCGCCGAGAACTTCGACATGAAGATCAACTGCAACGCCGGCACCAAAGTGGCGATGATCTTCGAGCCGACCAAAGGCGCAGGCTCGGGTATCGCACCCGGCACCAAGGTGCTCAACCTGATCGACGGTCTGGGTGCGGCGAAAGGGATCGGTATCGCCTTGCTTGACTCCAATGGCGCAGTGATCGACCTGACTTCGCCGACCACCGCGCGCATTGAAAACACCTTGCAGGACAGCAATACCACGCTGAAATTCTCGGCAGCCTACGTGACCACGGTCGATCCAAAACTGGCGGTTGCCGGTCGTGGCGACGCGACCCTGCCGTTCACCCTGCAATACGAATAAACCGCGCGATTCGTCGAGCACTGTGCGGGGCCCGCCAACGGCCCTGCACTTTCCTTCACTCTGCGCGGTAACTCGTCATGTTTCTACGTCATTCCCTGTCCCTCTGCGTGGGCCTTCTGGGCCTGTTTGCCATCAATCAAGCCACGGCCGGCATTTCCCTGAGCAGCACCCGGCTAATCTTCGACGGCAAGCATAAAGAAGCCAGTATCACCGTGCGCAACAGCGGCGCCGACGTGTTGATCCAGTCCTGGGTTGATACCGACAGCGACGAAGCCGGCACGGTACCTTTCGCTGTAACCCCGCCGCTGGTGCGGGTCAGCGGCGATGAACAGCAGATTCTACGCGTCATCTATGAAGGCGCCGGCATGCCCGGCGACCGCGAGTCGGTGGTGTGGTTGAACGTGCAGGAAATCCCTCAATCGGCGAAAACCGCAAACACCCTGCAACTGGCTGTGCGCCAGCGCATCAAGGTGTTCTTCCGCCCTGCCGGGCTGAAAAACAACGCTTGGCAGGCACCGGCCGAGTTGACCTGGCGACTGACCGAGCGCGCTGGCAAGAGCGTGCTGGTGATGAAAAACCCTGGCCTGTATCACGTGTCGATTGCCGATCTCACCGTGCAATCCGGCGCAACCAGCGAGCACCCGTTTGATTCAACAATGATCGCGCCCGGCGAACAAAAAGAGTTCGCCCTCAAGCAACTTCACGCGGGCAGTTCCCTGCGCCTGTTATTCAGCAGCATCAACGACTACGGCGCCAGAGACCGTTATGTCGCGCAACTTTCCAGCGGCGCCGACGTTAGCGCCAGCCTGGATAAAGAATCGCCATAACTCGCGCGCTGCTTTAACAGCCGCACTTTCACTGTATTTCTCTTCGCTCCGTTAGTTCGTATCGGAGGTGATATAGGGTTCCTGCATGTTTTTACTCAAGCGCGATGGCCTGGCGCCGTTTTCGGTTGCTCTGGTATTCAGTACAACTTGCCTGGCCGACGGCGAAGAACAATTCAATACCTCGTTTCTGCAAGGCGCGACATCCGCCGTCGATTTGCAATCGCTGCTCGCCGGCAGCCGCGTCCTCCCCGGCACTTATCGGATCGATCTGTATGGTAATGACATGCTGGTTGGCCGCCGCGATATCGACTTTCGCCGCCTTCCCGACAGCAACAAGGTCGAAGCCTGCCTGACCGTAGACATGCTCACCCAGCTAGGCGTCGATATTGGCAAGCTGCAGGCCAGCGGCAAGCTCGACGCCGTCGACCCGGTCGCCTGCCTCGACCTGCCCGCGTTGATCGACCACGCCACCGTTCGCTACGACATGCCGCGCCTGCGTTTGCTGGTCAGCGTGCCGCAAAGCGCCATGGAGCGTGGCCGCCGTGGTTATGTCGACCCGGCGATGTGGGACGAAGGTGTACCGGCGGCGTTCATCAACTATCAGCTGAGCAGCAATCGCAACAGCACCGACGCCGATACCACATTTGCCAATAACGTCGGCCTGCGCAACGGCATCAATCTGGGCGGCTGGCGCTTGCGCAACGAGTCCAACTTCAATAGCAGTACCGGCCGACCGAGCACATTCAAGAGCAACCGCAGCTATCTGCAACATGACGTCACCGCGCTGAAAGGCCAGTTCAGCGCCGGCGACATTTTTTCCGACGCCGACCTGTTCGACAGCGTGCGCTATCGCGGCCTGAAACTGGCGTCGGACAACGGCATGCGCGCCGACAGCGAGCGCGGTTATGCGCCGGTGATTCGTGGCATCGCGCAATCCAGCGCTACCGTGGAAATTCGCCAGAACGATTACATTCTCTACACCGCCAACGTGCCCCCCGGCCCGTTCGAGATCAGCGATATCTACCCCAGCGGCTCCAATGGCGATCTGGAAATCACTGTTATCGAAGCCGATGGCCGGCGCCGGGTGACGGTGCAGGCGTTTTCCAGCCTGCCGATCATGGTGCGCGAAGGGCAACTGAAATACAGCGTCTCGGCGGGCCGCTACAACAGCAACAGCGATGACCAGCAAACGCCGGAATTTATCAGCAGCACCGTGGCTTATGGCGTCAGCAGTAACCTGTCGGCGATTGTCGGCACCCAGGCCACGGAAAATTTTCAGGCCCTGTCGGTAGGAGCCGGGCGCAATACGGCGATCGGTGCAGTTTCCCTCGACCTGACCCACTCCAGCAGTCGCACCTTCGGCAGGACCGTCAAGGGCAACAGCCTGCGCGCGCTGTACGCCAAGACGTTCACCGGCACCGACACCAACTTCACCCTCGCCGCTTATCGCTATTCGACCGAGGGCTATCGCACCTTGAGCGAACACGTCGAAGAGCTGAGCCGCGAGGGCGAGCAACGCAGCGGCAACTCGAAAACCCGCACCGACCTGACCGTCAACCAGAGCCTTGGGCGCAACCAGCAGTTCGGCAGCATCTACCTCAACGCTAGCGATCAGCGCTACTGGGGACGCGGCGGTTCGCAAAGCCTGTCGGCCGGCTACAGCAATTATTGGGGCGAGGTCAGTTACAACCTCAGCGCGACCTACACCAAGGATGTCGGCAACTATGGCCCGGCGAACAACGACTCTTTGTTCAACCTCTCAGTGTCGTTTCCGCTGGGCTCCAAGCCCCGCGCGCCGCGAGCGTTCGTTTCGGCCAGCACGCAGAAAGATGACAGCAGCACCCAGGTCGGCATCAACGGCTTCCTGTCCGAAGACAGCGACACCTATTACTCGGTGCAGGGCGGCAGCAGCCGTACCGGTGGCAGCACGGGCTCGGCCAACCTCAGCACGCGAACTTCGGTGATGGACATCAGTGCCGGTTACAGCCAGGGACGTGGCTATAACTCGCAGAATCTCAACGTTGCCGGTTCGATAGTCGGCCACGCTGGCGGGATCAATCTTGGGCAGACCGTCGGCGAGACCTTCGCATTGGCGCAGGTCGAGGGTGTCGAAGGCGTGAAGATCGCTAGCTTCTCCGGGGCGAAAACCGCTGGCAACGGTTATGCCGTGGTGTCCAACGCGCAACCCTATCGGGTCAACTGGATCAGCCTCGACACCCGCGACCTGGGCGGTGATTTCGAAATCGAAAACGCCACCCAGCAAGTGGTACCGCGCCGAGGTGCAGTGGTGCTGGCACGCTACGCGAGCAAGACCGGACGCCGGGTGCAGTTCTCGCTGTTCGACGCGCAGCACCAGCCGATCCCGTTCGGCGCCGCACTGGAGGACGCGGCCGGCAAGCAACTGGCAATCTCCGACCCGAGCGGCAAGGCCTTGGCCCTGGTCGAGGACGACGCCGGCACCTTGACCATCAAATGGCAAGGCCAGCGCTGCGAAGCGCACTATGCACTGCCCGAGCGTGACAAGGCGTTGAACTACGAACGCGCCTCACTGATATGCCGCCCGGCGCCCCTGTAGGAGCGAACCTGCTCGCGAAGGCATTCATACAGCCATTTCCATGTTGACTGACCCAGCGCTTACGCGAGCAGGCTCGCTCCCACAATTGGAACCGGGTATATCCGCCAGAGGCTGGTCGGCTATAAGGCCGCCATCGCTGGCAAGCCAGCTCCCACAGGGATTAGCGTAGACCCGCTATTCATTCGAATCTTTGAGATAGCTATCGCGAGCAGGCTCACTCCTACAAGGGGAACGCAGTCCAACTGTGGGAGCGAGCCTGCTCGCGAAGGGCGCGACTCGGTTCAAATGAGCAGGTGTGCGCTAGAAATCGCGTTTGTAGAAGATATCCAGCGAACTGGCCACGCCGCTGGCCGCTTCGACATAGACCTTCTTGCTCAGCTTGTAGCGCAAGGCGATGGTGCTGGCCGGTTCGAACACGCCGACGCCGTAGCGCAGGCTGAGTTTCTCGGAGATGTTGCCGCTGGCGACGACGCTGGTGTCGTTGCCGCTGCCCTGAGTGTCAAGCTGGAAATCCTGAATCCCCAAGTCCTTGGCCAGGCCACTGGTCACCCCGGCACTGCCCATCAAGCCCAGGCCCAATGCGGCTTGCGCGAGCATGTTGTTGTCTTCGCCATTGGTGCTCAGCGGGCGTCCCAGCACCAGATAGGACAAGGCTTGCTCCTGACTCATGGCCGGTTCGGAGAAGATTTGCGTCGTCGGCTGTTCGGCGCTGCCACTGAGCCGGATGCCGGCGATGACGTCGTCGGTCTGGCGAATCGCCTCGATGTCCAGATACGGCTGGTCGATGGGGCCGGCAAACAACAGACGCGCACGCCGCACCGTCAGGCGCTGCCCGTAGGCGCGGTATTTGCCGTCGTTGAGCCAGAGTTCGCCACGGGTGTCCATGTTGTCGCCGATGTGCACCTGACCTTGCAGATTGGCAGTCAGGCCAAAACCGGCAAAACTCAACTTGTCCTGGCCGACGATGACATCGATGTCCATTTTCATCGCGATGGGCGGTTTGCCCTCTTCGGTCTGCGCCCCGACAATGATGGTGTCGTCGGAGACTTTCACCGTCGACGGCGGTAGCTCGCGCACGGTGATTTCGCCCTTTGGCACCAGCACCTTGCCGGCAATTTTCAGCTCATCGCCGGCCATGGAAATTTTCAGATCCGGGGCCATCTCAAGCTTGGCGTAGGGTTCGACGCTGACCGGCAATTGCGTGCCCTTGAGTGCCAGGTCGACCACCAGCGCCGGCCCCCAGGCCACATCACCGTTGAGGCTGCCCTGCCCGCGCGGGCCACTTTTCCAGCCGCCGTCCAGACGCACCGCTTCGCCAGCGATCACCGCTTTGAGCTGCAAATCCTGCAACTCCATCGGCAGTTCGGCGCCAGACACTTCGCCGTCGCTGAGCTGCACGGTGCCATTGACCAATGGCGCGAGCAGGCCGCCGGAAAGCGTGCCGCTGCCGTTGAGGTGCCCGGTCAGTTTCTCCACCATCGGCACAAACGGCCGCGCCACGGACACGTCCAGACCGGTGAGGCGGAACGAGCCCGTCAGCGGTTTGTTTTTCGGCAGTGGATTGAGCTGCGCCTGCACCATCAACTCGCCCAGTTTGCCGCCGACGAAGTTGAGTTCGGTGTCGACGCGCTTGGGCGTGAGTTTGCTGGTGAGCTTGAGCGTCTGGTACGGAAAGTCCAGCCACTGCTCTTTGTCACGCACACGCAGGGTGCCACCACTGGCATCGACACTGACCACGCCGTTCGGGCCGCTCGCTGGCAGGTCCAGTTGCAGATCGGCGTTGAGCCGGCCCTGCCAGGCGAAGTCTTTCGGCAGCCATTGCGCGAGGCTTTCGATCGGGAATTGCTTGAGGTGATAGCGCAGTTTTGGCTCGGGCATCAGGCGCTGGTCTTCACCACACAGGCTGGCGTTGCCGGACAGCCAGCAATGCGCGCCGAAGTTGATCTGGCCGTCCGCCAGGCGTTCCAGTCTGGCCGGACTTTGCAGCCTCCAGTCCTGACCGCCAACCTGAATGTCGCCGCTGGCCAGCCGCCCGCGCCAGTTGCCCTTGTCGAGATTGCCGTCCAGACCCAGCGCCAGTTTCAGCTTCGGTCCGATCAGGTCGAGGTTGAGTTTCTGGCTTTTGATATCGCCCTGAGCATTGGCCGTCAGGGTGCCCAGCGAGGTATCGCCCGCGTGAATGCCGCTGCCTTTCAAATCGATCTTCGCCCGTTGCGCACTGTCGAGGGTGGCGTCGAGGTTAAGGCTTTGCAGGCGATTGTCCTCAAACACCAGCTGCGAACCTTGCAGATTCAACTTGCCTTGCGGCGTTTTCAGCGTGCCGGCTGCGTTGAGCTGGCCGTTGATCTGCCCGCGCAACTGCGGCCACAGCTGGGCCAGTCGCGGCAATTTGATGTCGATCTGTCCGCTGAGTTTTTCGTGCAGGCTGCCCTTGCCGCTGATGTGGTTATCGCCGAGGCGGATTTGCAGGGCGTTGAGGTTCCACTGCTCGCCGGCACCGTCAGCCTTGGCTTGCAGAATCGCCGGTTGACCGCGCAGTTTGCCTTTGAGGTCGAGGTCGGCGCTGAGGCTCAGCCGATCGTTCTTCATCTCGCCTTTGCTCTTCAGCGGCCCGGCCAGGGTGCCCGGCAGTTCCGCGACCCAATACGCCGGGTTGAGCGCCGACAGATCCAGCGCGGTATCCCAGGCGATACCGTCGGCGAAGCGCACATTGACGTGCCCTTCTGCCTTGCCCTGTCCGGCCTGCATGACAAGTTGCGGCAAGGCGATCTGTTCGAGGCTGCCGCTGAACGGACTGCTCAGGGTGAACGCACCGGCCGGGCCATCCAGCGCGGCGGCGAAGTTGCCCAGATATTGTCCGTCGGTGTAGGAGACTTCGCCGGTGAATGTGCGCAATGCGACTTGCGGCTCGTCGATCTCCGGATAGAGCCGATGCCAAGGGAAGTCTTGCCAGTTGATGTTGGCCTGGGCGCTGAGGCCTTTGCTCCAGTCGACATTGCCGGTGAGCTTGAGGCTTTGCGTGTCGTTGGCGTTGAGGTCGAGCCCGGCGATTTGCGCGCCGTTGGCGTCGACCTTGCCTTTGAGCAACAGCGCCACTGGCGATTTTTCGGCGGGCAAGGTTGCGTTGCCAAGCAGTTGATAGCCGTTTTTCAGGTCGCCTTCGCCCGTCAGTACAAGTTGATTGAATTGCAGGGTGTCAGGCAGATCGGCGCTGGGTTTGAACGCGTCGCTGGTGATGCGCACCTTGGCCGGGAGATTTTCCGCCAGCGCTTGCAGTTCACCGCTCAACTGGCCGTCGAGGTAGCCACGGCTGTCGGCTTGCAGGTTGAGGGTTTTGAGCAAATCGCCGTCGACCTTCAGCGCCAGTGTCCACGGTTCAGTGCCCGGCGCCGGCAAAGTCAGATCGCCTTGGATGTTTAGCGGCCAGTTACCGGTCGGTTGCAGCAGGCCGGACAGGTTCAGGCTGAGTTCGTCGCGCTGCAATTTCACGCTGTCGATCTGCAAGCCCTGAGCAGTCCAGTGCGCCGCCAGTTGCAAGCCCTTGAGCTGTTCGCTGCCGTTGAACAACAGGCTGCCCACCTCGACATCGCCCAGTTCAATAGCCAGCGGCAATTGCAGATCAGGCAGTTTGATCGGGCCGTTCTCGGTGGTTTCTTCGCTCGGTGGAAACTGCAGACTCACCTGATCGGCCTTGAGCTGATCGATGCACAAGGTCATGCGTGTCAGGCACAGCGGCGACCAGGCGAAGATGGCCTTGTTCAGCTCGACGCGGCTGGTGTCCTGCTCCCAGAGCAGATGATCGGCGCTCCATTGACCACCGAGGCGACCGTTGAAATTCTCCACGTTCAAGCCCGGCACCAAGCCCAACGCCCAGCGGCTGCCCGCCTGCGTGCCAAGCAATGCCGCAAGGCTCAAGACCGCCAACAAGACCAGCGCCAAAACCGTCAGCGCCGTTATTTTCAAACCACGCTTCACAGCTCAGGCCCCATGGAAAAGTGCAGCCGGATGCCGCCGTCGTCGTCCAGCGCGTGGGCCAGGTCGAGGCGGATCGGCCCGACCGGCGAGACCCAGCGCACACCCACACCGACCCCGGTCTTGAGGTTCGGCAGTTCGAGTTTGTTGAAAGAGTTGCCCTGGTCGACAAAGGTCGCGACCCGCCATTTCTCGGCGACCGAATACTGATATTCGACGCTGCCGGCGACCATATAACGGCCGCCGATGCGGTCGCCCTTGGAGTTTTTCGGCGACAGGCTCTGATAGTCGTAACCGCGCACGCTCTGGTCGCCACCGGCAAAAAAGCGCAGCGACGGCGGAATCGAGTTGTAGCCGTTGGTGGCGCTGCCGCCGACTTGTACGCGACCGAGCAGACGGTGCTTGTCGAAGACGGTGGTCAGGCCTTTGACCAACGCCGTGCCATAAAGAAGGTTGTTGTCCGAACCGAGGCCTTCCTTCGCCACTTTGCTTTCGAAACTCAGGCGATAGCCGTTGCGCGGGTCGATGCGGTTGTCACTTTTCAGGTACGAATAACTGATGCCGGGCATCAGCAAGGTACTCAAACCGGAGTCGTCGCCGAGTTCGTATTCCTCGCGCTGCCATTTCAACGAGATCACCCGTTGCCAGCCGCTGGGCAACTTGCTGTGCCATTCCGGGCCGAAGGTGAGCAGTTTGCTCAACGTGTCGGAGCCTTCAATGTCCTCGAATTGATAACCGCCGGCCCAGCGCAGTTTGTCGGTCAGCGGCGGGTCGAGGGGAATGTCGTAGAACAGCCCGACGTTTTGCCGTGGCGCCGACAGCTCGGCTTCCCAACCATAGCTGTCGCCCTGCGGATTGACCCAGTGCCGCGTCCAGTTAGCCCTGACTCGCGGGCCGACGTCGGTCGAGTAACCGAGACCCAGGCCCATGGTCCGTGGTTTGCGCGTGTCGAGCTTGACGTCCACCGGGATCACATCGTTCTTCGCCGCGGTCGGCGCGGCGTCGACACGCACGCCTTCAAAATAGCCGCTCGATTGCAGGTCGCGGTTGAGTTCGGCGATCAGTTCGGAGTCGTAGGGTTCGCCTGCCTTGAATGGCACCATGCGTTGCAGCAGGTCTTCGTCGAACGGCGTGTCGCCTTCGAAACTGACTTTGCCCAGCGCATAACGCGGGCCGCTGTCGTAGATCAATTCAATGTCGGCCACACCCGCGCGCGGGTCGACCAAAAGCTTTTGGCTGGTGAAGCGACCGCTGAAGAAACCGAAACGCGAGGCCTGGTTCTGGATCACTCGCTTGGCGTCTTCGTAGCGGCCATGGTTGAGTGGCGCACCGGATTTGAGCTGATCGCTCTTCGGTACGCGAAAGGATTTGAGCGAGGCCGCCGGGCCGTCGACGCGGATGATGACGTTGCGCAGGCGAATCGGCTCGCCGGGGTCGATGTTCAGCACCAGGCGCGGTTTATCGCCGCCCCTGACGTCACTTTCAATCTGCGCCTGGTAATAGCCCAACGCCTGGGCAGCCTTGCGCGCCTGCTCCTCGGCACCGCGACTGAAGCGCTGCAAGGCTTCTTCGTCGCGGTCGCCGAGGCTGCCGATATAGCCTTCTATATTGGCCTTGAGTTCATCGTTGGACGGTTTGATCCGCACATCCAATTCACTTTGCGCCAGCGCCGCGCAGCTGGATAACAGCATCAGCACGCCACTGGTAAATCTTCCTGGAAACTTCATAGGCGCGGATGCTATCACGGGCTTGGGAGCCTGATAGAACAGGAAATTTCTGAAGAAGTTCGATGATTAACCCGTTGCTGTTTGTAACACCTGCGGATTGGCGTGGAAAAAGACGTGTTCGCGCACCGGCCCGACGGCAACCTCGCCGATCTCCTGATAACCCTGCCTTTTATAGAATTCCAGGTAGCGCGGGTTGCCGGTGTCGAGCACCACGCCTTGCGAGGTTTCATCCACCGCGCACCAGTTGTGCACCGCCGTCAGCAATTGTTCGCCGTAGTGCTTGCCCTGAAACTGCGGGTGTACGCCGAGCAACGGCAGCATGTGCACCGAGTCACCGGGCACGCACGCCGCGACGGCATCGTGATATTCCAGATAGCGGCGGGTGCAGCGAAACCCGGTGCTGAGCACCATGCGCAGGCGCCATGCCCAACTTTCGGTGATACCGAGGCGACGTTGTGGCGGTGCAATCAAGGCAATGCCGATCAGTCGGTCGTTGACCAGCAGGCCGATGGCGGGCAGGTCCTGCAAAAAATGCTGTTTGACCAGTTCGCGCACCGTCGCGCGCACGCGCTGTTCATAACCGGGGCGCTCGGCTTCGAACAGATACCCGAAGGTCGGTTCGTGGCGATAGGCCTGATACAGCAACGAGCGGGCTTCGCGGGAATAGCCGCGGTCGAGCATATGAATGTCGGCGATGGCGGTCTGGGTTTCAGGCATGACGGTGGATCTCCCCGGGGCGCGCTCGGAGGATGGCGCGCTTGTTGGTACGAACCTTTTCGCGGTGGCGTGGTTCCCTCACAGGTTAGACCAGCCCTGGATCTTCATCGAATGTGGGGACGCTATCGCGAGCAGGCGAAGGCCTACATTTTGGAATGCGTTCCCCTGTAGGAGTGAGCCTGCTCGCGATAGCGTCATCACTAACAACATGAATCCCACAGGTGAAATTGATTTCTCCCACACTGGCCCATCTCCCCCATGTCAGCTAGCATCGCCCTTTTGCCAGGACTGCCGACCATGAAGATCGTTTCCTTCAACATCAACGGACTGCGTGCCCGTCCGCATCAGCTGGCAGCGCTGATCGAAAAACACCAGCCGGATGTGATCGGCCTGCAGGAAACCAAGGTTCACGACGACCAGTTCCCCCTCGACGACATCCGCGCGCTCGGCTACCACGTGTATTTCCATGGCCAGAAAGGCCACTACGGTGTGGCCCTGCTGTCACGCCGCGAGCCGATTGCCATCCACAAAGGCTTCGCCACTGACGACGAAGACGCCCAGCGCCGTTTCATCTGGGGCACTTTTGCTGATGCCAATGGCGTGCCGGTGACGATCATGAACGGCTATTTCCCCCAGGGTGAAAGCCGCGACCACCCGACCAAATTCCCCGCCAAGCAGCGTTTCTACAGCGACCTGCAAGCGCTGCTGGAAAGCCAGTTCCATAACGAACAGCCGCTGGTGGTGATGGGCGATGTGAACATTTCCCCGGAAGACTGCGACATTGGCATCGGCCCGGACAACATGAAGCGCTGGCTTAAAACCGGCAAATGCAGCTTCCTGCCCGAAGAGCGCGAATGGATGGCGCGCCTGAAGAACTGGGGCCTGACCGACAGCTATCGTCATCTCAACCCGGACGTGACGGACATGTTCAGCTGGTTCGACTACCGCAGCCGTGGGTTTGAGGATGAGCCCAAGCGCGGGCTGCGAATTGACGTGATTCTCGCGTCCAACGGCTTGCTGCCGCGGGTCAAGGATGCCGGTGTGGACTACGAACTGCGCGGGATGGAAAAGCCGTCGGACCATGCGCCGATCTGGCTTGAACTGGCCTGATTTCCAGCATCACCACGATCCCCCTGTAGGAGTGAGCCTGCTCGCGATAGCGTAGTGTCAGTCGACGCAAATGTTGACTGATATATGGCTATCGCGAGCAGGCTCACTCCTACAAAGGACCGTTGTCATCTCCAAGTCATCTTTCTGACTTAATCTCCCCGGCAATCCCCTTGGCTTGATTCGGTGCCGGCATGACCCTGCGTGTTCTGTTCGTCTTTCTCTCGAGTGCCTGGCTGACGGTGGCTGCCGCCGCCCTGCCCATTCCGGAAAACGGCCCGGCGTTGCGCATTCAAGGTTCCAACACCATCGGCGCCGAACTCGGCCCGGCGCTGGTTGAAGGCCTGCTGCAGGAACAGGGCTTGCTGAAAGTCCACCGCGAAACCCCGGACACCGCCAACGAACAACGCATCGTCGGCCAGACCGCCCAAGGTCAACGCGTGGTCGTCGACGTTGCCGCCCACGGTTCCAGCACCGGCTTCACCGCGTTGAAAAACGCCAGCGCCGATCTGGCCGCCGCCTCCCGTGAGATCAAGGACAGCGAACTGCTCAGCCTGCAATCACTCGGCGATCTGAAGAGTCCTGCCGCCGAACAAGTCATCGCCATCGATGGCCTGGCGATCATCCTTCATCCCGACAATCCCCTTCAGCAACTGGACACCGCCCAACTGGCGCGAATCTTCGCCGGTGAAGTGAAAACCTGGGAAGCCCTCGGCGGTCGTGGCGGGGCCATCCATTTATATGCGCGGGATGATCAGTCCGGCACGTACGACACGTTCAAGGAACTGGTCCTCAGTCGTCATGGGAAAAGTCTGAGCAGCGCAGCGAAAAGGTTTGAAGCCAGCGAGCAATTGTCCGATGCGGTCAGCAGCGATCCGCAAGCCATCGGTTTCATCGGCCTGCCTTATGTGCGTCAGGCCAAAGCGCTGGCGATTGCCGATGGCGCATCGCAAGCGATGTTGCCGCTCAACAGCCTGATCGCCACCGAAGATTATCCGTTATCCCGGCGGCTGTTTTTCTACCTGCCGCCCGACAGCCAGAATCCGTGGGCGCAGGCCTTGGCGGCGTTTGCGCAAAGCCCCGAGGGCCAGGCGATTGTCGCCGCCAGCGGGTTTATCAGTCAGAACGTACACGCCATGACCGTCGCGCCGAATGCGCTGATGCCCGAGGGCTATCAATCGCTCAGCCGTCACGCCCAGCGTCTGACGGTGAATTTTCGTTTTGAAGAAGGCAGCGCGAGCCTGGACAACAAGGCCCGGCAGGATCTGGCGCGGGTGTTCGACTATATAAAGCGTCACGGCAAGATGGATCGGGCGGTGACGCTGGTGGGTTTTGGCGATCTCAAGGATGATCCGGCGCGCGCCGATCTGCTGTCCAGACTGCGGGCGATGACGGTGCGCCGCGAGCTGGTCAAGAATGGCGTGGTGTTGCGCGAGGTGCGCGGGTTCGGCGCGTTGATGCCGGTGGCGGCTAATAGCGCCGATGAGGGACGGATCAAGAATCGGCGGGTTGAGGTTTGGGTGTATTGATCCGGATCCTGTGGTGGTGAATTCGAAGGCCCCTTCGCGAGCAAGCCCGCTCCCACATTTTGATCGCATTTCAACTGGACGAATGCGGTCGAATGTGGGAGCGGGCTTGCTCGCGAAGAACGATGACGCGGTCTCGGATCAGCGCTCGCTACGCAGCATCTCCTTCGGCACATATTTGCCGATCTCGAACTTGCCGATCGCCGCGCGGTGCACTTCGTCCGGGCCATCGGCCAGGCGCAGGGTGCGCTGCATGGCATACATATAGGCCAGCGGGAAATCGTTCGACACCCCCGCCCCGCCATGCATCTGAATGGCGCGGTCGATCACTCGCAGCGCAACGTTTGGCGCCACCACTTTGATCTGGGCGATTTCGCTTTTCGCCACTTTGTTGCCGACCGTGTCCATCATGTACGCCGCTTTCAATGTCAGCAGACGCGCCATGTCGATCTCCATCCGCGAGTCGGCGATCTTGTCGACATTGCCGCCCAGGCGTGCGAGCGGTTTGCCGAACGCGGTGCGGCTCACCGAACGCTTGCACATCAGTTCCAAGGCACGTTCAGCCATGCCGATCGAACGCATGCAGTGATGAATCCGGCCCGGCCCGAGGCGACCCTGAGCGATTTCGAAGCCGCGCCCTTCGCCAAGCAGGACGTTTTCGTAAGGCACGCGCACGTTGTCGAACAGCACTTCGGCATGACCGTGCGGTGCATCGTCGTAACCGAACACCGGCAGCGGACGGACAATTTTTACCCCGGGGGTATCGACCGGGACGAGGATCATCGAGTGCTGGGCGTGACGCGGGGCGTCGGGATTGCTCAGGCCCATGAAGATCAGAATCTTGCAGCGCGGATCGCAGGCGCCGGAAGTCCACCATTTTTTGCCGTTGATCACCCACTGATCGCCATCGCGCACCGCGCTGGCGGCCATGTTGGTCGCGTCCGAAGACGCCACGTCCGGCTCGGTCATGGCGAACGCCGAACGGATCTCGCCGCGCAGCAGCGGTTCCAGCCAGCGCTGTTTCTGCTCTTCGTTGGCATAGCGCACCAGCACTTCCATGTTGCCGGTGTCCGGCGCCGAGCAGTTGAACGGCTCCGGCCCCAGCAGGGAACGGCCCATGATTTCCGCCAGCGGCGCGTATTCGAGGTTGCTCAGGCCGGCACCGAGTTCGGACTCAGGCAGAAACAGATTCCACAGACCTTCAGCCTTGGCCTTGGCTTTGAGCTCTTCCATGATCGCCGTCGGCTGCCAGCGATCACCTTCGGCGACCTGGCGTTCGAACACCGCTTCGGCCGGGTAAACGTAAGTGTCCATGAACGCAGTCACGCGCTCACGCAGTTCTTGCACCTTGGGCGAATAAGCGAAATCCATGAGCAGCTCCCGATGGTTAAGGCAGTTCTTGCAGAGGTTGTTCAAGTCATGCAATCGATGCTAGAACAGCGCTGATCATTTACCTAGCCTATTCTCGGCGTGTATAAACATTCATCACCAATATATGATCCGCTGATCGTCAGCCCCAAAACACTTGCACTTAATAACAAGAGAAGCCGCGTTATGAATCTGAGTAAGGTCGACCTCAACCTTTTCATCGTCTTCGACGCGATCTACACCGAAGCCAACCTGACCCGCGCCGGGCAGATTGTCGGCATCACGCAGCCGGCGGTGTCGAACGCGCTGGCACGGTTGCGCGAAACCTTCAACGACCCGCTGTTTGTGCGCACGGCTCAAGGCATGGTGCCGACGCCGATGGCGCAGAACATCATCGGCCCGGTGCGCAACGCCCTGTCGCTATTGCGCGTGTCGGTGCAGGAAAGTCGCATTTTCAACCCGGCGCAGGCGGTCAAGACCTACCGCATCAGCATGACCGACCTCACTGAAGCGATAATCCTGCCGCCACTGTTCCAGCGCTTGCGCCGCCTGGCGCCGACGGTGATTATCGAAAGCTTTCTGTCCAAACGTCGGGAAACCACCAAGGAACTGGCGGCCGGGCGTCTGGATTTCGCCGTGGATGCGCCGCTCAACACTGACCCACAGGTGCGCCACGTCAAGCTGATGGACGACCGTTACGTCTGTGCGATGCGCAAGGGCCATCCGATGGCGGGCAAGGACAAACTCAGCCTCGATGACTACCTGTCGCTGACTCACATCCATATTTCCAGCCGCCGCAGCGGTCTGGGTTATGTCGATCTGGCACTGGGCAAAATGGGCATCCAGCGCAAGATCGCACTGCGCTCGCAGCATTATCTGATGGCCTCGCAAGTGATGCAGCAGACCGACATGGTCATGACCGTACCGGAGCGGTTTGCCCGCCGGCATGAACTGCAGGCGTTCAATTTGCCGGTCAACGATGTGCCGTCGGTGGAGACGCATCTGTATTGGCATGAAAGCACCGACCAGGACCCGGCCAACCGCTGGATGCGCGAACAGATGATCGAGTTGTGCCAGCAGGTGACGGCGCAGGAGAAGAAGCTGGATAAGGTGTAGGGCGTTTTACCGGGTTATCGTTCTTCGCGAGCAAGCCCGCTCCCACATTCGACCGCATTCCTTCAGTTGGAATGCAATTCAATGTGGGAGCGGGCTTGCTCGCGAAGAGGCCAACAAATGCAGCGAAGATCTTGAGCCTTGACGTAAACGTAAACCACCGATTAGCTTAGCGCCACGCCCCCTTTCCGAGCGCTTTCATGAGCAGTCAGACTTACAGCATTTCCGACCTCGCCCGCGAGCTGGACATCACCACCCGGGCGATCCGCTTTTATGAAGAGCAAGGCCTGCTCAGTCCTGAGCGTCGTGGCCAGGAACGCATTTACTCACCGCGCGACAAGGTCACGCTGAAACTGATCCTGCGTGGCAAACGCATCGGCTTCTCGCTGGCCGAATGCCGCGAGCTGATCGAGCTCTACGATCCGTCGAGCGGTAACACCAGACAGCTCAACAGCATGCTGGCGAAAATCAGCGAGCGCCGTGAACAGCTTGAGCAACAGTTGCTCGATATCGAACAGATGAAACTGGAACTCGATACCGCCGAAGAGCGCTGTGTGCAGGCGCTGGAGCAGACGCTCAAGAGCCAGCAGGTGGTCTAGCAAACACCACATCCCCCTGTAGGAGTGAGCCTGCTCGCGATAGCGGTGTATCAGAAAAAAATATGATGACTGACACTCCGCTATCGCGAGCAGGCTCACTCCTACAAAGGGATCTCCACGAATTCAACAGAGCAGGTCAGCCATGTCCCTCCCCTCTCAAGTACGCCTGATCGAAGTCGGCCCACGCGATGGCCTGCAGAACGAAGCCCAACCCATCAGCGTGGCCGACAAGGTGCAACTGGTCGATGCCCTCAGCGCTGCTGGCCTGGGCTATATCGAAGTGGGCAGTTTCGTCTCGCCCAAGTGGGTGCCGCAGATGGCCGGGTCGGCCGAGGTGTTCGCGCAGATCCAGCGTAAACCGGGGGTGACCTACGGCGCACTGGCGCCGAACCTGCGCGGCTTCGAAGATGCCGTTGCCGCCGGGGTCAAGGAAGTCGCGGTGTTTGCCGCCGCCTCCGAAGCCTTTTCGCAACGCAACATCAATTGCTCGATCAGCGAAAGCCTGGCGCGGTTCGCACCGATCATGGAGGCGGCCAGACAACACGGCGTTACCGTGCGTGGTTACGTTTCCTGTGTGTTGGGCTGCCCGTATGAAGGCACGGTCGCGCCGGAGCAAGTGGCGCTGGTCGCCCGCGAGCTGTACGCGATGGGCTGCTACGAGGTGTCGCTGGGCGACACCATCGGCACAGGGACCGCCGGGGCGACTCGACGCCTGTTCGAAGTGGTGTCGGCGCACGTGCCGCGAGACAAGCTCGCCGGGCATTTCCACGACACTTACGGCCAGGCCATGGCCAACATTTACGCCAGCCTGCTCGAAGGCATCGCCGTGTTCGACAGTTCGATCGCCGGCCTCGGCGGCTGTCCTTACGCCAAGGGCGCGAGCGGTAACGTTGCCACCGAGGACGTGGTGTACCTGCTCAACGGCCTGGGGATCGAGACCGGCATCGACCTGGACGCCTTGATTGTCGCGGGCCAGCAAATCAGCGCCGTGCTCGGTCGGCCCAGCGGCTCGCGCGTGGCCAAGGCGCGCAGCGCACAGTGAGGTGTTACCGCTGCGTCGACGATGTGGGGCAAAAACGAGTAACACGGAAACAAATTGTCTGGATTGCTCCGACCCGAAAAACTCTGAAAACCCTAAGCGCTTGATTTATAAGGGCTTTAAAAAGTTGGCACGACACCTGCTATCTCTATCGCATAACAAGAATAAAAAGCCGCAAACCAATAAAAACAAGACGAAACGACTCTGACATAACAAAAACAACACGGCAGAGACGCAGCTAACAGATTTTTTTGGAGAAGGTGTGCTTTTCAGGGTGCTCTCAGGAGTGACCCGCAACCGGGCAGAGAACAATAAAACTACCTTCAGGTAGCTCCCGAATCGGTTGGATCGCTTGGCGAGGAAGCAGATCAGCGCTCAAAAAAATACGTTTGCTCTTGACCCCGGATGGGGGTCGCCAAAACAGCGGTAAAGGGCCACGGTTGCCAAAAACAACAACAGACCGACCCTCAATAATAAAAAAAGAGCACGCGACGACAAAATTAAAGGGGAGCTTCGGCTCCCCTTTGTGCTTTCTGTAATCCCCGAAATCCCCCCAATTTCCTTGTGGGAGCGGGCTTGCTCGCGAAAGCGGTGTGCCATTCACACTTGCATTGACTGACACACCGCTTTCGCG
>NZ_JABWQS010000035.1:0-65062 GCF_014268545.1 Pseudomonas sp. SWRI81 | reverse complement strand
CTGCGACTGACATTGCGCTTTCGCGAGCAGGCTCGCTCCCACATCGTTTTTTAGTGTTGCCGCTATCGCGAACACACCGCCGAAACCTGTGGGAGCGGGCTTGCCCGCGAAGGGGTCAGGCCAGTCAACGCATCTGCAACTGACACTGCGCTTTCGCGAGCAGGCTGGCTCCCACACTGGCTTTCCAGTGTTGCCGTTATCGCGAACACACCGCCGAAACCTGTGGGAGCGGGCTTGCTCGCGAAGGGGGCAGGCCAGTCAACGCATCTGCAACTGACACTGCGCTTTCGCGAGCAAGCTCGCTCCCCTCAGGGAATAAATACTGATGGCCGTGGTGTTATTGCCAGCCAAACCGGCGAATGTAGAACCCTTTCACCGCTTGAGTCAGCGCCATGTACGCCAGCAGAATCACCGGCAGGAACACGAAGTACAGCGACGGCAGCGCCTGCAGTTTGAAGTAGTGCGCCAGCGGTCCCATCGGCAGAAAGATACCGACCGCCATGATGATCCCGGTCATCACCAGCAACGGCATTGCGGCACGGCTCTGCAGGAACGGAATCTTAGGCGTGCGGATCATGTGCACGATCAGCGTCTGGGTCAGCAACCCGACCACGAACCAGCCGGACTGGAACAGAGTCTGCTGCTCCGGCGTGTTGGCGGCGAACACGTACCACATCAAGGCAAACGTGGTGATGTCGAAAATCGAACTGATCGGGCCGAAGAAAAGCATGAAGCGTCCGACGTCGCCCGGCTGCCAGCGCTGTGGTTTTTTCAGCATGTCCTCATCGACGTTATCGAACGGAATGGCGATCTGCGAAATGTCATAGAGCAGGTTCTGCACCAGCAAGTGCATCGGCAACATCGGCAGAAACGGAATGAATGCACTGGCGACCAGTACCGAGAACACGTTGCCGAAGTTGGAACTGGCGGTCATCTTGATGTACTTGAGCATGTTGGCGAAGGTACGCCGCCCTTCGAGCACGCCCTCCTCCAGCACCATCAGGCTCTTTTCCAAGAGGATGATGTCGGCCGCTTCCTTGGCAATGTCTACCGCGCTGTCCACGGAAATACCGATGTCGGCGGTGCGCAATGCCGGCGCATCGTTGATCCCGTCCCCCATGAACCCGACCACGTGGCCATTGCCCTTTAGCAGACGCACGATGCGCTCTTTGTGCGATGGCGTCAGGCGGGCGAAAACGTTGGTGGTTTCCACGGCCACGGCCAGTTCGGCATCGCTCATGCGTTCGACGTCATTGCCCAGTAGCAGCCCCTGTTGGGCGAGGCCGACTTCGCGGCAGATCTTGGCGGTGACCAGCTCGTTGTCGCCGGTCAGTACCTTCACCGCCACGCCATGTTCGGCCAGGGCCTTGAGCGCCGGCGCGGTGCTTTCCTTGGGTGGGTCGAGGAACGCCACGTAGCCGATCAGCGTCAGTTGCTGCTCATCGGCCAGGCTGTAAGTGTCGCGTCCTTGAGGCATCGAGCGCGCGGCCACTGCAACGACGCGCAAGCCCTCGGCATTGAAGGTTGCGGTGATCTGACGAATCCGCGCCAGCAATTCCTCACTGAGGGTTTCATCGACCTCGCCGTGACGCACGCGGCTGCACACCGCCAGCACTTCTTCCACCGCGCCTTTGCAGATCAACTGATGCGGCTGGCCGCGCCCTTCAACCACCACCGACATGCGCCGCCGATTGAAGTCGAACGGGATCTCGTCGACTTTGCGAAACGCCGTGCCGACTTTCAATTCGCGGTGGACTTCCACGTGTTCCAGCACGGCGACATCCAGCAGGTTTTTCAGGCCGGTCTGGTAGTAGCTGTTCAAATAGGCCATTTCCAGCACGTCGTCGCAGTCCTTGCCCCAGACGTCGACGTGGCGCGCCAGAAAGATCTTGTCCTGAGTCAGGGTGCCGGTTTTGTCGGTGCACAGCACGTCCATCGCGCCGAAATTCTGGATCGCGTCGAGGCGCTTGACGATGACTTTCTTGCGCGACAGGAATACCGCACCCTTGGCCAGGGTTGAGGTGACGATCATCGGCAGCATTTCCGGGGTCAGGCCGACGGCAATCGACAGGGCGAACAGCAGCGCTTCGGTCCAGTCGCCCTTGGTGAACCCGTTGATGAACAGCACCAGCGGCGCCATCACGAACATGAACCGGATCAATAGCCAACTGACTTTGTTCACGCCCATCTGGAAGGACGTCACCGCTCGGTCGGTCGCTCCGACGCGCTGCGCCAGCGCACCGAAATAGGTGCGGTTGCCGGTGGTCAGGACCACCGCCACCGCGGTGCCGGAGACCACGTTGGTGCCCATGAACACAATGTTGTCCAGCTCCAGTGGATTGCGCGTGTCGCGTTGCGCCTGATGGGCGAATTTCTCCACCGGCATCGATTCCCCCGTCATCGCGGCCTGACTGACAAACAGATCCTTGGCACTGAGCACCCGGCAATCGGCGGGAATCATGTCGCCGGCCGAGAGTGCAATGAGATCGCCCGGCACCAGTTGCTTGATCGGCAATTCGCGGCGCGGCGCATCACGGCGCAGCACCGTAGCGGTATTGCTGACCATGGCTTTGAGCGCATCGGCGGCCTGGTTGGATTTGCTTTCCTGCCAGAAGCGCAGCAGCGTCGACAGCACCACCATGGAAAAAATCACCACGGCGGCCTTGAGGTCTTCAGTCAGCCACGAGATCACCGCGAGCAAAGTCAGCAGCAGGTTGAACGGGTTTTTGTAGCAGTGCCACAGGTGCACCCACCACGGCAGCGGCTGCTCGTGTTCGACTTCATTGAGTCCGTATTGCACACGCAGCGCGGCAGCCTCGACATCATTGAGGCCATCGCCGTGCGTACCCAGTGCGGACAACACGGCGGCGCTGTCGCCTTGGGCGGCATCGACCAGGGTATTGGCCAGGGTTGGCGGCACTTCACGGCTGACCGTGCTGTCGTTGATCGATTCCAGCAGCGCCAGGCGACGGAAGTGCCGGGCGATGTGGCGAGTACGCAGGAAACCTGCGAAAAATTCCTTGAGCGTCAGTTTCATGGCTGTGGCCCCTATGGTCAGCCGGGAAACCGTCAAGCAGGTACGGCCGCGCCGCTGCCACCGGAAAAGCCGGCACGGCAAGGCGTGGCGCGCCGGTCAAAAGACCGGCGTGTCGATAGCGTGCGATCACGACAGCAAGTCGCAATCACGCATCGTTCAGCGTCGATGAGAAGGACGTCGAGACATGCCCCGGGACGGGCCATGCACGGGATGCCGCTGCTCGCTTTTTTCGGCGAGACAACGGCAGAGAAAGGCTGCGCGTTATCTTGCCGAGAATCTGCCGGTTACCGAGACCGGCCGACAACTGTCACTCGAACAAGTACCCACTGTGGGTCTCCGCTTTGGTTGAAAACGCGCGAAGCTTACGCCCCGATGTCTGGGGAGTAAACCGGAAAAAGAGGTGATCGGAGAGAATGTGGCGGGTGTTCAGGAGGGGTTCAGATTCAGCATTTCGCTGCGTTCAACGGCCCCTTCGCGAGCAGGCTCGCTCCCACACTTTGTCCTGCGTACACAGAATCATTGTGGGAGCGAGCCTGCTCGCGAAGGCGGTGTGTCGGGCGATGCAGAACTCAGCTGGCGGTGGCCAGCAACAGGTCTGCCACCGAACGGCTGTGCCCGCGATGCTTGCCATGCTCGTACAACGAGCCGGCAATTTCATCGGCACGGATCGGCAGCACCGACAGCAGTGTATCGCTCAGACCATGACTGGCCTGACAGAAACCCTGCATGTAGATACCGGCCTTGCAGCGCTCGTCAGTGATCAGTTTGTAGTTGCGATCGACCTCGAAGTCGCCCAGGTATTCTTCCAGCGGCGCCAGCAACTGGCGGTGCATCTGGCGTTCGTAACCGGTGGCCAGGACCACGGCATCGTAATGACGCACCGTGACCTCACCCGTGGCGTTGTTGCGCACGGCCAGTTCGACACCGTTTTCGGTCGCCGTGGCTTTCTCGACGGTGGTCAAAGTGCGGAAGGCGTGACGGGCGACACCGGAGACCTTCTGGCGATAGAAGATGCCGTAGATGCGCTCGATCAGGTCGATGTCGACCACCGAATAGTTGGTGTTGTGGTACTCGTTGACCAGGCGCTCGCGCTCGGCGCTGTTCTGCTGGAATACCAGGTCGGTGAACTCCGGCGAGAACACTTCGTTGACGAACGGGCTGTCGTCCGCCGGTTTCAGCGCCGAGCCGCGCAAAATCATGTCGACCTGCACCGACGGGAACGAATCGTTCAGGTCAATGAACGCTTCTGCCGCGCTCTGCCCGCCGCCGATGATCGCGATGCTCATCGGCTGATTGTTTACACACGGCTGTTTGGCCATTTGCGACAGGTATTGCGAATGGTGGAACACCCGGCGATCGCCTTTCAGCGCCTTGAACGCCTCGGGAATACGCGGCGTGCCGCCGGCGCTGACCACCACTGAACGCGTGGTGCGCACGAACTGCTGGCCGTCGCTGCCACGGGAAATCACCCGCAACGCCTCAACCTGATGGTTGTGCAGCACCGGCTCGATGGTCAGCACTTCTTCGCCATACCGGCTCTGCGCGGTGAACTGCCCGGCCACCCAGCGCAGGTAGTCGTTGTACTCCATGCGGCACGGGTAAAAAGTGCCGAGGTTGATGAAATCGACCAGACGCCCGTGGTGCTTGAGGTAGTTGACGAACGAATACGGGCTGGTCGGATTGCGCAAGGTCACCAGATCCTTGAGGAAGGAAATCTGTAACTCGCTTTGCGTTGACAGGGTGTTGCCGTGCCAGCTGTAGTCGGCCTGCTTGTCGAGGAACAGCACATCCAGCTCGCCGTGGCTCGGACCGCGCTCTTGCAGAGCGATGGCCAGCGCCAGGTTCGAAGGGCCGAAACCGACGCCGATCAGGTCGTGAACGATGGGCGATGCAATTGCCTGAGTCATTTCCAGTGTCCTCTGGATGAACCCCTCAACAGGGGCAAGGAGAGCCTAAGTAACCCGTCTGGCCTTGTGCAGGACAGCAGGTCGTCTGTTGAGTAGGAACGAGGACAGTGAAATAAAATTTAACGCCGGCAGCTCAATGGGCATCCCATTGTTTGATGCGCAGGCGGCAATGTTTCATGGCGTTGACAATGTGTTTCTCGACCAGCGCTTTGGAAATGCCAAGCTGTTCGGCAATTTCAGCGTGCGACAGGCCCTCGATCTTGCGCAGCAGAAAACTCTCGCGGCACGCTGGCGACAGTTCTGCCAATGCACGCTGAAGCATGTCCAGGCGTTGACCATGGTCCAGAGGACACTGCGGAGATTGAGCGAAATAGCGCTCTTCGTTATCGAGTACTTCCAGCGGCTCGACCTGACGCAGCGCATTGCGCCGATGGTCATCGATGACCAGATTCAGCGCCGTGCGATAAAGAAACGCCCGGGGTTGCTCGATCGGCGTGTCGCTGGAACGCTCCAGCACACGCAGATAAGCGTCATGCACCACATCTTCGGCGACCTGACGGTTGCCGAGCTTGGCGTTCAGGAAACACACCAGCTCTCGATAGTAGTTTTCCAACAAGACTCCCGGCCGCAAACCTGCGGGTTCTGTGCTAGGCACACTGATCCACGAGCGCGTCAGACGCAGTAGCAAGATAGTGGCAGCTTGAGCCGCGTAATTTATAGTAATTCTCATATAGATTTAAAGTGGTGTTTGTCATTGCCTGATAAAAAATCCTCGTCTATAGCTGTTACTTCGTGTGTCTGCGCTTAAATTCCCTCGCCTGTCTATCGTTTACAGGACAGCTCCCCGTATCTGTCGCGCCCCTGCGACAGCGTTCATGCTGCCCGAATCTGTCTGCCAGCAAGAACGACGGGCCGATTTTCACTGGCCGGAACCCTGCATGAAACGTCCCCGCCCTGCCCGACGCGCGCTGCTCGCAATCCTTTGTCTGATCCCGGTTGTCGCTTATGCCGCGTGGCAATTCCTGCCGCCAGGCCGGGATAAATTCACCACCGTGCAAGTCACCCGGGGTGATATAGAAAGTAGCGTCACCGCGCTGGGCACCCTGCAACCGCGGCGTTACGTGGACGTCGGTGCGCAGGCCTCGGGCCAGATCCAGAAGATCCACGTGGAAGTCGGTGACGTGGTCAAGGAAGGCCAGTTGTTGGTGGAAATCGATCCGTCGACACAAAAAGCCAAACTCGAC
The DNA here is from genome assembly GCF_014268545.1 of Pseudomonas sp. SWRI81. Lineage (NCBI taxonomy): Bacteria > Pseudomonadati > Pseudomonadota > Gammaproteobacteria > Pseudomonadales > Pseudomonadaceae > Pseudomonas > Pseudomonas sp. SWRI81. The sequence continues at coordinate 58,874 of NZ_JABWQS010000035.1, read as the reverse complement.
GCCGGGCAGTTCTCCATCGAGAATCTCAAGGCGCAACTGCAGGAGCAACGCGCCCAGCACGAACTGGCGCAACAGAAATTCCAGCGTCAGCAGAACCTCGCCGCCGGTGGCGCGACCCGTGAAGAAGACGTGCAGACCGCCCGCGCTGAATTGAAAGCCACCCAGGCGCGCATCGACATGTTCCAGGCACAGATTCGCCAGGCCCAGGCGAGCCTGCGCAGCGATCAGGCCGAGCTGGGTTACACGCGCATTTATGCGCCGATGTCGGGCACGGTGGTCAATATCGATGCCCGCGAAGGCCAGACCCTCAATGCACAGCAGCAGACACCCTTGATCCTGCGGATCGCCAAGCTGTCGCCGATGACCGTGTGGGCGGAGGTGTCCGAGGCCGACATTGGCCACGTCAAACCCGGCATGAGCGCTTACTTCACCACCCTGAGCGGCGGCAACCGGCGCTGGAGCAGCACCGTGCGGCAGATCCTGCCGGTGCCACCGAAACCGCTGGACCAGACCAGTCAGGGCAGCGGCAGCCCCAATAGCACCAACAAAAGCGGCAGCGGCCGTGTGGTGCTTTATACGGTGTTGCTCGATGTCGAAAACGGCGACAACGCGCTGATGGCCGAGATGACCACCCAGGTGTTCTTCGTCGCCGGCGCCGCCAAAGGCGTGCTGACTGCCCCGGTCGCCGCCCTGCACAGCGACGGCCTGCAAGCCGGCAGCCAGACCGCGCGCGTCGTGGCGAAGAACGGCGACATCGAGCACCGTCAAGTCCGCACCGGGCTCAGCGACCGCTTGCAGGTGCAGATCCTCGACGGCCTGCAAGAAGGTGATTACCTGTTGATCGGCCCGGCCGAAGGCAGCGGAAGCTAAATGCCAACGCCGCTGATCGACCTCAAAGACATCCGCAAATCCTACGGCGGTCAGGACACGCCACAAGTCGACGTGCTGCGCGGGATCGACCTGTCGATTCATGCCGGCGAGTTCGTGGCGATCGTCGGCGCTTCCGGCTCCGGCAAGTCGACACTGATGAACATCCTTGGCTGCCTCGACCGGCCGACCTCGGGCGAATACCTGTTCGCCGGGGAAAACGTCGCCCATCTGAGCAGCGATGAACTGGCCTGGTTGCGCCGCGAAGCCTTTGGCTTTGTGTTTCAGGGCTATCACCTGATTCCGTCGAGCTCCGCGCAGGAAAACGTCGAGATGCCGGCCATTTATGCCGGCACGCCTGCCGCCGAACGCCACGCCCGGGCGGCGGCCCTGCTGCAGCGCCTGGGTCTGGCTGAACGCACAGGCAACCGCCCGCATCAATTATCCGGCGGTCAGCAGCAGCGGGTTTCGATTGCCCGGGCCTTGATGAACGGTGGCCATATCATCCTTGCCGACGAACCGACCGGTGCGCTCGACAGCCACAGCGGCAAAGAGGTCATGGCGCTGCTCGACGAGCTGGCGAGCCAGGGCCACGTGGTGATTCTGATCACGCACGATCGCGAAGTCGCCGCCCGCGCCAAGCGCATCATCGAGATTCGCGACGGGCTGATCATCAGTGACAGCGCCGAGGAAACTCCTCACGCACAAACCCCGGCCAATCCCGGCGCCTTGCAGGCCGTGGACTTGCGCAAACGCCTCAGCGAAGGCGCCGAAGCCACGGGCGCCTGGAAAGGCGAACTGGTCGATGCCGTGCAAGCGGCGTGGCGAGTCATGTGGATCAACCGCTTTCGCACCGCGCTGACCCTGCTCGGCATCGTCATTGGCGTCGCCTCGGTGGTGGTCATGCTTGCGGTCGGCGAAGGCAGCAAGCGCCAGGTCATGGCGCAAATGGGCGCATTCGGTTCGAACCTGCTGTACCTGGGTGGCGCCTCGCCCAATCCGCGCACGCCGCAGGGCATCATCACCCTGGATGACGTGGCGGCGCTGAAAACCCTGCCACAAGTCAAACGCATCATGCCGGTGGCCGGCGCCGAAGTGGTGGTGCGTTTCGGCAACCTCGACCAGAGCGCTTATGTCGGCGGCAACGACACCAACTTCCCGAGCATCTTCAACTGGCCGGTGATCCAGGGCAGCTACTTCACCGACGCCGACGAGCGCAACGCAGCGCCGGTGGCGGTGATCGGCACGAAGATTCGCGACAAACTGCTCAAAGGCGTCGCCGACCCGATCGGTCAATACATCCTGATCGAAAACGTGCCGTTCCAGGTGGTCGGCGTGCTTGCCGAGAAGGGTGCAAGCTCCGGCGACCAGGACAGCGACAACCGGATCGCGGTGCCCTACTCCGCCGCGGCCATTCGCCTGCTCGGCGGGCACACGCCGGAATATGTAGTGATTGCCGCCAGTGATGCACGCAAGGTCAAAGAAGCCGAGCTGGCCATCGACGACCTGATGCGACGCCTGCACGGCAAACACGATTACGAACTGACCAACAACGCGGCGATGATCCAGGCCGAGGCCCGCACGCAAAACACCCTGTCGCTGATGCTCGGCTCGATTGCCGCGATCTCGCTGCTGGTGGGCGGCATCGGCGTGATGAACATCATGCTCATGACCGTGCGCGAGCGCACCCGCGAGATCGGTATCCGCATGGCGACCGGCGCGCGCCAACGCGACATTCTGCGGCAGTTCCTCACCGAGGCGGTGATGCTTTCGGTGGTCGGCGGACTGGCCGGCATCGTCCTCGCGCTGCTGGTCGGCGGGGTCCTGCTGATCAGCGAAGTCGCCGTCGCCTTTTCCTTGCTGGCGGTACTCGGCGCGTTTGGCTGCGCCCTGGTCACCGGCGTCGTCTTCGGCTTCATGCCCGCTCGCAAAGCTGCCCGGCTCGACCCGGTCACGGCCCTTACCAGTGAATGATCGATCTATGAAACCGTGTCTCAGTGTCTTGACCGTGTGCCTGTTGCTCAGCGCTTGCGGCAGCCCCGCGCAGCATCCGCAGAGCGGCATCCAGCCGCCCGCCGCGTGGCAGATGCCGCACAACGACCGCCTCGTGCGCAACGACGCACAATGGTGGACGCAGTTCGGCAGCCGCGAACTTGACGGCTTGATCAGCCAGGCCCGGGCCGGCAGTTTCGACCTGGCCGCTGCTGTCGCGCGCGTGCAGCAGGCCCGTGCCACCACCGTCATCGCCGGCGGCTCCTTACTGCCAGAGGTCAAGGCAGGCATGAACGCCAATCGACAAAAGCTGCTGCGCGGCAACGGCTACAGCCAACTGGACGCCGACAGCAGTAACAAGGCGGTGGATTACTTTGATGCCAATCTCAACGCCAGCTATGAAATCGACTTCTGGGGCGGCCAACGCGCCAGCCGCGACAGCGCACAATTGAACCTGCGCGCCAGCGAATTCGATCAGGCCACGGTTGAACTGACCCTGCTCGGCAGCGTCGCCGACAGCTACGCGCAAACCTTGTCGTTGAACGAGCAAAGCCGTATCGCCGAGCTCAATCTGAACAACGCCCTGAGCGTACTCAAGCTGGTCCAGACGCGTTTCGACTCAGGCTCGGCCACGGCCCTTGAACTGGCTCAGCAAAAAAGCCTGATAGCGGCGCAACAGCGCCAATTACCCCGAGTGCAACAACAGGCGCAAGAAGCCAGAATCACCCTCGCCGCCCTCCTCGGCCGCCCGGTTCAGGAATTGCCGGCCAGCGAGGAAAACTTTGATCAATTGCAATGGCCGGTCATCGGTGCCGGCGTACCGAGTGAACTGCTCAATCGCCGTCCGGACATCGCCCGTGCCGAAGCGCAGTTGGCCGCCGCCCGTGCCGACGTCACGGTGGCTCGGGCGAAGATGCTGCCCAGCGTCACCCTCAGCGCCGAACTGGGTTCGGGCTCCGATCGGTTCAGCGATATGCTGCGCAGTCCTTTCTACAACCTGACCGCCGGACTGGTGGCGCCGATCTTCAACAACGGCCGTCTCGGTGCCGAACGCGACAAGGCCAGCGCCCGCCAGGAAGAGCTGTTGCAAAACTATCGCGGCGCGATCATCAACGGCTTTGCCGACGTCGAAAAAGCCCTCAACAGTATCCGCGGACTGGACGAACAACGGCAGTGGCAAAGCGAAGAACTGAACCAGGCCCAGGTTGCCTTCAACATCGCCCAGAGCCGCTATCAGGCCGGCGCCGAAGACTTGCTGACCGTGCTGGAAACCCAGCGCACGCTGTACGCGGCGCAGGATCAGAACGTGCAATTGCGACTGTCGCGGTTGCAGGCAAGCATTGCCTTGTACAAGGCGCTGGGCGGGGGGTGGCAGGCGCAGTAATCCGGCGCCGGCGAAACTGTCTTCGCGAGCAGGCTCGCTCCCACATTTTGTCCTGCGAATACAGAATCATTGTGGGAGCGAGCCTGCTCGCGAAGGCGGTGGCGGTGGCGGGTCCAGACAAAATATCCACTGAACCCGCATGACAGACGTCAAACCTCTTTTTGCCTGACCTTCAAATGGCGCGCATACCAAGGGCGCTTCGGCACGCGGCGGAACAATCCGGAGAGGATTTTCTCGTCTTCGCTGAAGGTAATGCGCAGCGCCAGCTTCATGGTTTCCGGGTCCATTTCCATCGACTTGCCGACCTGCAAACCCGGCGTCGTGCTGCAGCCATGGGTGACCGGGCCCAGCCACGGATCATCGATCTCGACCCAGCGTCCCGGCGCGAACCAGTCCACGCCATTGACCTGCTGACGATGGACTTCGCCCGGATGAAAACGCTCGTGCGCCCTGAACCAGTCTTCGAGGCGGTCATCGATCCAGCCGTGAAAATGCCAGAACACCGGATTCACATGGGAGGAAAACGGATCGCCCAGAAAGTCGTTTTCAGCGGCGTACCAGCGCGCGGAGAAATCCGCCGGATCGCGGGCGAACGGCACTGGCTGACCGTTGGACGGATCACGCGGTACCGAGGCCCAGCGCATGTGCAACCAGTCATGCAGACCCAGCTCCATCTCTGAACCCAATTGCCCCAGGGTCAGCTTCGACAGATAACGCGGGTCGCGGTACTGCGACTCCCAGACCTGAAAGTTGCTGTGATAGGTCTCGGCCGTTTTGATGTCGCTGACCCACTGGGTGTAGTCAGCGTCATCGCTGGCGATCCAGGTCGGGGGCAAGGCGTAGCCGTCATGGTTATCGAAATAACGGGCAAATCCCTGGCGATCACGTTCAAGCTCCGGCTGCGGCATCGGGAAGGCCGGCCACGACGGCAAGTCCTGCATCGAGCGCGCCGTACCGAGCATGTGCCGGTGCATGAAAAAAAAGTCGATGCCCGAGCCATTGCGGTCTTTGCGCGGCCCGCGCGCATCCCGTTCCTTGTCGCGCGGCCCCGGCTGCCAGCCGATACCGCGCAAGGCTTCGCGCTTGTCCTCGGGCAAGGTGTGCCACTTGTCACGCGATGCATGCCAGAGCTGATGGAACAGACGATGTTCGGGAGAAATCAGCCAGGCCAGCAAGGTCGGGTTGAGACCGATGCGCTGGCGTGCCTCGGGAAACAGCTGTTTGTGCGCGACAAAACGGTTGTCCTGCTCGGGCAGACCCAGCGGTCGATCCAGGCGCACAATGCGCCCACTGATCGTGCCACTGCCGGCATTGCCGAAATCCGCCCAGACCTCATCCAGCACCACGGCCAGTTCATAAGTCGGCGCGCCGTCCGCCGCCCGTGAATCAATCAGACGCCAGTACAATTCGGCAGGTTTGCCCTGCGCCAGATCGCCAATGATTCGGTAACGCGGCTCCTCGTCACCGCGCAGGCGTTGCGCGCTATCCAGATAGCCGCGCAAACCGCGGCCGCGCTGGGCAACATCAAGAAACAGTTCCAGTCCGTGCAGCGGCAAGTCATCGAAGCCGATCCGCGCGCCGTCGAAACGAATGCTCCAGACCCCGCGCAAGGCATTCGCCAATTGCTGACCGGCCGTGTCCGCCAGATCGACCGTAGCTTCGCCGGGCGTGATCGTCGGATCAGGCTTCGTCCATTGGCGATGCCCGTAAAACGCGGCCGGCACGGCAGCGCCGGTCAGCGCCAGGCCTGCCATGAACCATCGTCGAGAAATCTTCATTGCCCTACCTGTGTCAGCCATGAAGCAGGCTTTATCCAAGCTAGAACGTTTGCTGAGCGGGCAAATTTACGCGAGCGCTGCGATCTTTTCGGGCCAGCTAAATTTCCTGCCCAATCGCTCGTTCTTTCCAGATAGCAAAGGCCTCTGCGCCTGCACCTCGACGGCGAACTGACTGAGATGGCAATGACAAAACCACGTTCGAAAAAGGCTCTATACATCGGCCTGCCGCTGGCTCTGGCGATCAGCGCCGGTGCAGGCTTTGCCGCCTGGGATCACTGGTTCAAGGACAACCCTGGCTACCCGGCCAAGGTGCTCAAACAGGCCGATGAACTGCAGGATCGCTTGCTCTCGTTCGACAGCCACATCACCGTGCCGCTGGATTTCGGTACTGCCGGCAACGAGGTCGACAAGGACGGCAGTGGCCAGTTCGACCTGGTCAAGGCCAGTCGCGGACGGCTGTCCGGTGCAGCGCTGACGATCTTTGGCTGGCCGGAAATGTGGAACGGCCCAAACGCGCCCCACAAGCCCACCGACGGTTTTGTCGAGGAGGCGCGCAACCAGCAGGAGGTGCGCTACAAAATCATCTCCGGCATGGTTCGCGACTTCCCCAATCAGGTCGCCATCGCCTACACCCCGGATGACTTCCGCCGTCTGCACGGCGAAGGCAAGTTTGCCATCTTCATCAGCATGCTTAACGCCTATCCGCTGGGCAACGATCTGGACCTGCTGGACACCTGGGCTGCGCGCGGCATGCGCATGTTCGGCTTCAGCTACATCGGCAACAACCAGTGGAGCGATTCGTCGCGACCGCTGCCGTTTTTCAATGATTCCCCGGACGCCCTCAACGGCCTCTCGGAGGTCGGCAAGCAAGCCGTGCACCGCCTCAACGACCTGGGCGTGATCATCGACGTTTCGCAGATGTCGACCAAGGCCCTGGAGCAAGTCGCACAACTGAGCCGCACGCCCATGGTCGCCTCGCATTCGGCGCCGCGTGCCTCGGTGGATATCCCGCGCAACCTCAGCGACAAGGAGATGCAACTGATCAAGCAAAGCGGTGGCGTGGTGCAAGTGGTCGGTTTCTCGGCCTACCTGCGACCGCTGACCCAAGGCACCCAGGACAAACTCAACGCCCTGCGCGCACGCTTTGATCTGCCACCGCTGCCGAACCTGGCGATGGCGTTGATGCCGGGCGATCCGATCATCGCCGCGTGGCCGGAACAGAAGTTCGGCCAGTACGCCGGCCAGCTGTACGCAATCCTCGAAGAAGAGCCGAAAGCCACGCTCAAGGATCTCGGCGATGCGATCGATTACACCGTGCGCAAAATCGGCATCGACCACGTCGGCATCGCCTCGGACTTCAATGAGGGCGGCGGCGTCAAAGGCTGGGAAAACGTCGGCGAGATCCGCAACGTCACCGCCGAACTGTTGCAGCGCGGCTATTCCGAAGCCGACATCGCCAAGCTCTGGGGCGGCAACTTCCTGCGCGTCTGGGACCAGGTGCAAAAATCCGCGAAACCCGTGGCCAGCCGATGAATTCTTCTTTGCGAGCAGAAGCGAACCGTCCCCATGACTGACCGTCGTACTTTTCTCAAACAGGCCGGCATCCTTGCCGCCAGCCTGCCGCTGGGCGCTGCCGTTCACGCCTCGGCGCCAGGCGCCGCAGCGATTGCGACAGCCGTGCCGAAGGACAAGTGGGCGCAACTGCGCCAACTGTTCAATCAGGATCCCGCCTACCTGCACTTCTCCAACTTCCTCATCACTTCGCACCCGCGCCCGGTGCAGGAAGCCATCGACCGGCACCGCGCAACCCTCGACCGCAACCCGGGCTTGATGATGGACTGGGACCTCGAGGAAACCTGGAAGCACGAGGCCGAGGTGCGCGAATGGGCCGGGCGTTATCTGCAAGCCAAACCGGCGCAGATCGCCCTGACGGGCAGCACCACCGAAGGTCTCGCCGCGATCTACGGCGGTATTCATGTGCGTGCGGATCAGGAGATTCTCACTACCGTTCACGAGCATTATTCGACCGAGTTCAGCCTCGACTTCCGGGTAAAAAAGGAAGGCACGCAGGTTCGCAAGATCAAACTGTTCGAAGACGCCCATCGGGTCTCGACAGAGGAAGTGCTGAGCGCGATTCGCCGGGCGATTCGCCCCAACACTCGGGTGTTGGGCATGACCTGGGTGCAATCGGGCAGCGGCGTGAAACTGCCCATCGGCGAGATTGGCAAACTGGTCGATGAGGTCAACCGCACGCGCGCCGACGCCGACCGAATTCTCTATGTGGTCGATGGCGTTCACGGCTTTGGTGTGGAAGACCTCAGCTTCCCGGACATGCACTGCGATTTCTTCATTGCCGGCACCCATAAATGGATGTTCGGCCCGCGCGGCACCGGGATCATCTGTGCCCGTTCCGAGCAGCTCAAGGACGTCACGCCGAGCGTGCCGACGTTCTCTCAAGACACCGACTTCGCCACCAGCATGTCACCCGGCGGCTATCACGCCTTCGAACATCGCTGGGCGTTGAGCGAAGCGTTCAAGTTGCATCTGCAACTGGGCAAGGCCGAGGTGCAGGCACGCATCCATGAACTCAACACGTATCTCAAGCGACGTCTGCAAGAACATCCGCAGATCGAACTGGTGACGCCGCTGAGCCCGGCACTGTCGGCCGGGTTCACCTTCTTCCGGGTCACGGACCGCGACTGCGACAAAATCGCCGCCTACCTGATGAAAAACCGCGTGGTGGTCGATGCCGTGGAACGCGACGTCGGTCCGGTGGTGCGCACCGCGCCGGGCCTGCTCAACACCGAAGCGGAAATTGATCGATTCATGACGCTGCTGGTCACGCAGCTATGACCTTCACGACTGTTGTCTTCCCTTGCTCGAGACCCCACATGAACAGTGACATGCTTATCCCAACGCGACACGTCCCGACCTTGAAACTGCTGGCCGGGCTGGCGCTGAGCGCATCGCTCGCCGGCCTGTTGCCGGGCACCGCCGCGGCCGCCGAACCGCTGCCGGCGGGCAAGGTGTTCAAGGACTGCAAAAATTGTCCGGAAATGGTCGTGCTGCCCGCGGGCAAATTCACCATGGGCACCCCGGAAACCGAAGTCGGCCGCGAGCCCGACGAAGGCCCGATGCATGAAGTGACGTTTGCCAAGGCGTTCGCCATGAGCCGCTTCCAGATCACCGCCGGTGAATGGGACAGCTACGTCAAGGAAACCGGGGTGAAGATCGCCGACGGCGATACGCGCCCTGGTCGCGAATGCGTGGCAAGCAAGCCACGCTATAAACAGGAACCGCGACAACCGGCGGTGTGCATGGATTTTGCCGACGTGCAGGCGTATGTCGCCTGGCTGTCGAAAAAGACCGGGCAGAACTACCGCATGGTCAGCGAAGCCCAACGCGAATACGCCGCGCGCGCCGGCTCGACCGGGCCCTTCCCGTTCCCGTTCGATGCAGAGGGCGAATACAGCATCGCCAAGCATGCCAACACCTACGGCCCGACCGATGGCTACAGCTTCAGCTCGCCGGTAGGTAGCTATCCGCCGAACGCCTTTGGCGTGTACGACATGCATGGCAATGTCTACGAATGGATCGCCGACTGCGAACATCCCAACTATGTTGGCGCGCCAACCGATGGCAGCGCCTGGGTCGAACCCGGTTGCGAGTCGTACAACATCCGCGGCAACGACTGGGGCGAAGCGCCGGTATTCTCGCGCTCCGGCAACCGCAACAATATCTACCCCTCCACACGCGGCGACTGGATCGGCTTTCGCGTAGTGCGCGATCTCTGAAACGCGTCGCAACGACAAGATCCGGGTGGGAGCGAGCTTGCTCGCGAAAGCGCACTGTCAGCTACAGATGCGTCGCCTGACCTGACGCCTTCGCGGGCAAGCCCGCTCCCACAGGTTTTTGTGCCGGACCCCGGTCAGGAACATCACGAAAAGCCAGTGTGGGAGCGGGCTTGCTCGCGAAGCGGTGGGTCAAGCGGTGGAGATGTTGACTGTGCTGGCCTCTTCGCGGGCAAGCCCGCTCCCACAGATGGTTGTGCCGGAACCGGTCAGGAGCATCACCGAAAACCACTGCGTGAACAAGCTTGCCGACTCCCACAGCTTTGACGATCTGCAGGCCACCGTCAGTCGCTGACCGTCTAAATTAAGCGCGTTACCAGACGTTCTATTGGGTATCTGTCTCCACGACCCAAGGAACTGTTCCCCCATGTCCCAGCCCCCACGCGGTGCCATCCACGAATTGTTCACGCTTCTCAGGCCCTTCAGGCTCGTCGTCATTGTGTCGATCCTGCTGGGCATGGTCGGCGGCCTCAGCGTGACGGTGCTGCTGGCGACGATCAATTCGGCGCTGCACTCCGAAGCCGGCCTGACCCAGGGTGTCGTCGCCCTGTTTGCCGGGCTCTGCCTGCTGGCGCTGCTCAGTTCGATCTGCTCGGACATCGGCACCAACTTCGTCGGCCAACACATCATTGCCACCTTGCGCAAACAGCTGGGCGAGAAAGTCCTGTCGGCACCGATCGAGCAAATCGAGCGCTATCGCAGCCATCGCCTGATCCCGGTGCTGACGCACGACGTCGACACCATCAGCGACTTTGCCTTCGCCTTCGCTCCGCTGGCGATTTCCCTGACTGTGACGCTCGGTTGCATGGGTTATCTGGCGATGCTGTCGTGGCCGATGTTCCTGATCATGGTGGTCGCGATCATCATCGGCACCGGCATTCAGTATTTCGCTCAGGGCCGAGGTATCCAGGGCTTCATGGCCGCGCGTGACGCCGAAGACGAGCTGCAAAAACACTACAACGCCATTGCCGAAGGCGCCAAGGAACTGCGCATCCACCGGCCGCGCCGTCAGCGCATGTTCGTTGCCGGCATCAAAACCACGGCCGAGTTCATCTGCCGCACGCAGATCCGCTCGATCAACACGTTCGTGATCGCCAAGACGTTCGGCTCGATGCTGTTCTTCGTGGTGATCGGCCTGGCGCTTGCCTTACAGACCTACTGGCCGAGCGCCGACAAAACCGTCATGAGCGGTTTCGTCCTGGTGTTGCTGTACATGAAAGGCCCGCTGGAACATCTGGTCGGGACTCTGCCGATCGTCAGCCGCGCGCAAATCGCGTTCCGCCGTATCGCCGAGTTGTCGGAACAGTTTTCCTCGCCCGAACCGCACCTGTTGCTCGACGACCACGGCCAGAAAGCCCCGGCCGTTACCCGCCTCGAACTCAAGGACGTCAGTTATGCCTTCCCTGCCGTGCCGGGCAGCGAGGCGTTCCGTCTGGGCCCGGTCAATGTGACGATCGAACAGGGCGAGATCATTTTCATCGTCGGTGAAAACGGCTGCGGCAAGACCACCCTGATCAAGTTGCTGCTGGGCCTGTACCCGCCGCAACACGGTGAAATCCGCCTCAACGGGCAGCCTGTAAACGCCGAGAACCGCGACGATTACCGCCAGTTGTTCACCACGATTTTTGCCGACTACTACTTGTTCGACGACGTGGTGCAAGGCGATACGCACATCCCCGATGACGCCAACAAGTACCTGCAACGTCTGGAAATCGCCCACAAAGTCAGCGTGCAGGACGGCAGTTTCACCACCACTGACCTGTCCACCGGGCAACGCAAGCGTCTGGCGCTGGTCAATGCCTGGCTCGAAGAACGGCCGGTGCTGGTGTTTGACGAGTGGGCGGCGGACCAGGACCCGACCTTCCGGCGGATTTTCTACACCGAGCTGTTGCCGGACCTCAAGCGGCTGGGCAAAACCATCATCGTGATCTCCCACGATGACCGTTATTTCGACGTCGCCGACCAATTGGTGCGCATGGAAGCGGGTCGCGTGATGACGGAGCTGGCGCCGGCCTGACCGCGACACAGTGCGTGCGGACAATCCCGTCGCTGGCGATAGACGATTTTTTCGCAGTGTGCGGGATTTATTTTTCCGGTTTCATCGGGTTGTTGCGTCTAATTATCATTAACTACAAAACTGCACACGCCTTTCAGGAGCATTTGAAGTAATGCACAGCCCATCCTTGTCCCGCGCACCACTGGCCACGGCGATCCAGCGTCAGACTCAGCGCCAGGTGATCCTGCCCCGCGCCCTGCTGACTACCCTGCTTCTGCTGGGTGCCGGTGAGGTCCTTGCGGCGCCGACCAGCATCAACGTTGCGGCCCAGCCGTTGTCCAGTGCCTTGCAGCAACTCGGGCAACAGTCCAACTTGCAGATCATCTACGACCCGCAGCTGCTGCAAGGGCTGAAAGCCAACGCGGTGTCCGGCACTCTGGAGCCGGAAGAGGCCTTGCACCGTCTGCTGCTGGGGAGCGGCCTGACGTACCAGATTACCGGTAACACGGTGTCGTTGATTCCGGTCAGCGGCGCTGCCGGCGATGCCATGCAGTTGGGCGCGATCTCGATTTCCGGCAAGGCACCGGGCTCGCAGACCGAAGGCACCGGGCTGTACACCACCTACTCGTCGAGTAGCTCGACGCGTCTGAACCTGACGCCGCGGGAAACGCCGCAGTCGGTCACCGTGTTGACCCGCCAGCGTCTGGATGACCAGAAGCTGACCAACCTGACCGACGTGCTCGACGCCACCGCCGGCATCACCGTGACCCGCAACGGCATGGGCACCGAGAACGACACTTACTGGTCGCGCGGCTCGCAGATCCAGAACTTTGAAGTAGACGGCGTACCCACATCCACGCGCCTGGACAACTACACCCAAAGCACCGCGATGTACGACCGCGTGGAAGTCGTCCGAGGCGCGACAGGCCTGATCAGTGGCCTGGGCAACCCGTCGGCAACCATCAACCTGATCCGCAAGCGTCCGACCGCTGAAGCCCAGGCCAGCGTTACGGGCGAGGCCGGCAACTGGGATCGCTACGGCACCGGCATGGACGTTTCCGGCCCGCTGACCGAATCCGGCAATGTGCGTGGGCGGCTGGTCGTCGATTACAAGACCCAGGGCTCGTGGGTTGATCGCTTCAAACAGGATTCGCAACTGGTCTACGGCATCACCGAGTTCGACCTCAGCGAGGCGACACTGCTGACCGTCGGCTTCAGCTACCAGAAAACCCAGGTCGACTCGCCGATGCGCGGCGGCTACCCGTCGTATTTCACCAACGGCGAAAAATCCCACGTTCACCGCTCGCTGAATACCTCGCCGGACTGGTCTTATAACGACCACGATCAAACCAACTTCTTCACCTCCGTCGAGCATCAGTTCGATAACGGCTGGAGCGGCAAGATCGAATACGGCCACACCGAGAACAAGTTCGACCAGCTCTATGCCGTGGCCACCGGCACCCTCGACCAGGCCACCGGCTCCGGCACGGGTCTGCTGCCGGTCCGCTGGTCCGGTACGCCGCGCCAGGACAACATCGACGCCTACTTCACCGGCCCGTTCTCGCTGTTCGGTCGCGAGCATGAGTTGATCCTCGGCGTAACCGCGACCAACTACAAGGAATCCACGCCGAGCTACGGCGACTGGCTGCGTGACTACAGCTTCAACGTTCCGGATATCAGCCACTGGGACGGCAACTCGCCAAAACCGGCCACGCCTGTCGTCAGCAAGGGCCATATGGAAGAGAAGCAACTGGGTACTTATCTGACCTCACGCTTCCACGTCACCGACGACCTGACCGTCATCCTCGGCGGCCGTCTGACTGACTGGAAACGTGACACCGACACCCAGCCATACGGCGGTGAAGCGAGTACCGTGAAGGAACGTGAAACCGGTATCTTCACGCCGTACACCGGTGTGGTGTACGACCTGGATGACAACTGGTCGCTGTACGCCAGTTACACCAAGATCTTCAATCCGCAGGCGTCTTACGTTCGCGACATCAACAACAAATCGCTCGCACCGACCGAAGGCAAAGGCTACGAAGTGGGCGTCAAGGGCACGTTCTTCGACGAGAAACTCAACACCAGCCTGGCCCTGTTCAAACTGGAGCAGGACAACCTCGCGGTGTGGATGTCTGACACCCAGGCTTATCGCCTGGAGCAAAGCACCGAGACCAAGGGCGTTGAACTGGAGCTGAACGGCGAACTGGCTGAAGGCTGGCAAGCCTCTGCGGGCTACGCCTACAGCGTCACCACCAACGCCGACGACGCGCGCATCGTCACCAACGCGCCGCGCCACATGCTCAAGACCTTCACCTCGTATCGCCTGCCCGGCGCGCTGGACAAGGTCACCGTCGGCGGTGGCGTGAACTGGCAATCGAAGATCGGCGAAGACCTGCGCTACTACGAACAAGGCAGCTACGCGGTCACCAACCTGATGGCGCGTTACGACATCACCAAGAACCTCAGCGCCTCGCTCAACGTCAACAACCTGTTCGACCGCGAGTACTACTCGATGGTCTACTACGACGGCATGTACGGCGCTCCGCGCAACTTCATGACCAGCTTCAAGTACAGCTTCTGATCCCGGGCCACGGCCTGAAGAAACGCACCGTCTGACGGTGCGTTTTTTTATGCCCGCCGTTCATCGGCAACAAAAAAGGCCGGAGGGTTTGCCCCGCTCCGGCCTTGGTGTGTGACAGGTCAGTCTTATGGGTAGAGCGCCTCGCGCAACACTTCGGTCAGCTCCTGATACACGCTTTCAATCTCGCCAGTGACCATCGGCATGCGCAGGAAGTCGTGCACCAGTGCGGAGTATTCCTTGCACTGCACTGCCACACCGCTCGCCTGCAGACGTTGCGCATACGCATGGCCTTCATCGATCAGCGGATCGAAGCCGGCGAGCGCCAGGTGAACCGGTGCGACACCGCGCAGGTTCGGCGCCAGCAACGGCGAGAAACGCCAGTCGGCGCGATCTTCTGCAGTGCGCGCGTAATGATCGTAGAACCACTCCAGCGTCGGACTTTCCAGCAGATAACCTTCGCTGAAGAGTTCCCGCGATTCCGTGCTGCGCGACGCGTCGGTCACTGGATAACACAGCAGTTGCAGACACGGTTGCAGCGCCTGCGCACTGGCCGCCGCCTCAATCGCCAGCACGGTCGCCAGGGTAGCGCCGACGCTGTCACCGGCCAATGCCAGCCGTGAGCTGTCGATGTTCAGCGCGCCAGCCTGCTGCGCCAGCCAGGTCAGCGCGTCGGCGGCATCGTGCAACGCCGTGGGGAACTTGAACTCCGGCGCACGACGATATTCCACCGCTACCACGGCACACGGCGTGCGGTGACAGAACTCGCGGCAAATACCGTCGTGGGAATCGAGACTGCCCACTACAAAACCACCGCCGTGGAGGAACACCGTCACTGGCAGCGCCTGCTTGCTGTCGGTGACTGGCGTATAGATCCGTACCGCCAGCGAGTCGCCGTCACGGGTCGGGTAACTCAGGTCGCGCGACAGCACCTGCGGTACTTGCCAGCGCATGCGCGCCGAAGATTGTTCGAACGCTTGCCGCGCCTGTGCCGGCATCTGCTGATGAAAAGCCTGCGTAGCGTCTGTCTGGTTGGCCTCGACCAAGTCGAGAAACGCAGCGATTTCCGGATTCAAAGACATTAAGGACATCCTGGTGCGGCCCGCAGGCCGCCCCTCTATCGAAGGTTCAAAAAAAGGCTCACGCCGACTGCGCCAGGCAGTGTTCGATCAGCGCTTGCAACTCGCGCTGGTAATCGGCCATGAGGCGCTCGACGGTGCTGGTCCGGTAACGCCGTGTGCTGTAAATGCAGCGGAACGCCAAACGGCCGTTGTACACCTGCCCCACCAGTTCCAGCCAGTTGGCCATGCCCGCGTCCATGTCATAGCTGTCGCCGATGTTGTCATCGGCCGGCACCAGCAAGGCCTGCTCGTCAAAGCTTTGATCGAACTGTCCCAGATAGTTGAAAGTCACGCGCGCCTGCGGCAGTGCCGCCAGACGCTGCGCCAGCGGCGCGCCCGCCATGTGTCGCAACGCGCCGTAGCCGACCCCCTTGTTGGGCAGACTCTGCAGTTGATCGCGCACCGTGATGATCGCCTCGCCGATATCGGTGTCGTGCCCGGGCGCCAGACGCACCGGGAACATGGTGGTGAACCAGCCCAGGGTGCGGCTCAGGTCGAGGTCCTCGAAAAGGTCTTCGCGACCATGCCCCTCAAGTTGCACCAGCACCGACGACTCATCGTTCCAGCGGCACAGCACGCGACCCAGCGCGGTCAACAACAGGTCGTTGATCTGCGTCTGGTAAACCGCCGGTGCCTGTTTGAGCAGACTGGCGGTCAACGTTTCATCGAGGTTCATCACCGCCTCGGCGCGATGGCGCACCAGATTCTTGCCACGCGGGTTGTCACAACGCAGCTCTTTGCCGGGCTGGTCGAGGGTTTGCAGCCAGTAATCCAGCTCCTCGTCAATCAGCGTGCGGGTGTGCGCGCTGAGGTGTTCGGCCCAATCGCGAAAGCTGCTGGTGCGCACCGGCAGTTCGGGTTCGGCGCCCAGGCAATAGGCGTCGTATGCGGTTTGCAGATCCTGCAACAGAACCCGCCACGACACGCCGTCGATCACCAAGTGATGGATGACCAGCAACAGCCGCGCCTCGCCGTCCGGCAGCGTCGCCAGCAAGCCACGCACCAGAGGTCCCTCGCCCAGCTTCAGGCTGCGCTGCGCCTGATTGGCGAGCACTTCCAGTTCATCCTTGTCGGCCACTTGATGCACCCACAGTAACGGCGTTTGCCGGGCCTGTTGCCGGCACGCGTCGAGGCTCTGGTAATGCTGGGTCCAGACGCCGCCCTCGCGGACGAAGCGCAGGCGCAGCGCATCGTGCTGCTCCAGCATGGCCATCAGGCTTTTCTCCAGCGCCAGCGCATCGAGCGCCTGACGCGACCGCAGGATCAGTGCCTGGTTGAAGTGGTGCGGCGCAGCCATTTCCTCGTCGAAGAACCACTGCTGGATCGGGATCAGCGGGAACGCGCCCTCGCGCGCCGCCCGAGTCTCCTCGGCGCTGGCACGGTGAACCGCTTGCTGGTCGAACAGATTGCCGATGGTCTGGAACCGCATCAGGTCGCGCAGTTTCAGATCGAGTTTGAGCTGCGGATGGTTACGCGCCCGGGAGATCACTTGCAGGCTCAGAATCGAGTCGCCACCGAGTTCGAAGAAGTTGTCGCTCAAGCCCACCTGCTCAACCTGCAGCACTTCTGCCCAGATTTGCGCGAGCAAGGCTTCTTCCTCGGTGCGCGGCGCCACGTACTGTTCAAGCTGCACCTGCGGCTCTGGCAAGGCTTTGCGATCGAGTTTGCCGTTGGGCGAAACCGGCAGCCGCGCCAGACACATGATCTGCGCCGGCACCATGTAATCCGGCAAGCGTGCACGCAGTTCGCTCTTGAGCCGCTCGACAGTGCGCGCCTCATCATCGCTGTCACACACCACATAACCGAGCAGTTGCTTGCCGGACACACCGTCACGGGCAATCACCACGGCGTCGGTGACCCCGTCCTGCAAGCGCAGGCAGGCTTCGATTTCGCCGAGTTCGATACGGAAACCGCGCACCTTGACCTGATGGTCGGCGCGGCCGACGTAATCCATCACGCCGTCATCCCGCAGGCGTACCAGGTCGCCGCTGCGATACAGGCGACTGCCCGGCGCACCGAACGGGTCCGGCACGAAACGTTCGGCGGTGATCGAAGCTCGCCCGTGATAGCCCCGGGCGACCCCGTACCCGCCGATGTGCAGTTGCCCGGACAGACCGGCCGGCAACGGATTCAGATCATCGTCCAGAATCCACAGCGAGCGCTGACCGACAACGCGCCCGATCGGCGCATACGCTGCGGCGCAAGGCTCGTCATGGGCGGCTTTCCAGAGCATCGGGGTGACCACGGTTTCGGTCGGCCCGTAGCCGTTGGTGATGTATTGCGGACGCAGGACGCTGCGCACCTCTTGCAGGGTCTGCTCCGGCACCGCGTCACCCCCCAGGCAATAGATGCGGACCTTGGGCGCGCTCGAACCACTGGCCTGCACGTATTCGGCGACTTGCTTGAGATAGGCCGGCGGAAAACAGGCAATGTCGATCGACAGGGTCTGCAACGCGTGGCTGGTCTGCTCCGGCGTCCACAGTTCATTGTCGCGCAGCACCAGCGTGCCGCCGAACGCCAGCGTAGTCAGCCAACGTTCATGGGCACCGTCAAACGCGAACGACATGAAATGCAGTTCGCGGGTGGTGTGGTCCATTTCATACAGCTCGCGGATCGCCTGGCAGTGCATGCTCAGCGGGCCGTGGGTGACCGCCACGCCCTTGGGCAAACCAGTGGAACCGGAGGTGTAGATCAAATACGCCAGGGTGTCTTCGCACACCGCCACCGGTGGCGCCGTGTCTGGATAAACGCTGCCGTCGAAACCATCGAGGTCAACCCGTGGCAACCCGTGCGGCAACGGCAGACGCGCCGACAATTGGCCACGACTGATCATCAGCGCCATGCCGGAATCTTCGATCATGAAGGCCAGGCGATCACGCGGATAGTCGATGTCCAGCGGCACATAGGCCGCGCCGCTCCTGAACACCGCGAGCAACGCCACGAGCATGTCCAGCGAGCGCTCCAGCGCCACGCCGATCAACACTTCCGGCCCCGCACCGTGGGCAATCAGGTGATGGGCGAGGCGGTTGGCCTGGCGGTCCAGTTCGGCGTAGCTCAGCACCTGCCCGGCACACTCTACGGCGTGGGCCTGCGGGCGATGGCGGGCATGCTCGGCGATCATCAGCGGCAGCCGTTCGCGCTGCTCGCGTGGCGCCGGCTCACGGCCCCAGGCTTGCAAGGCCTGCCATTGCTGCGGCGCCAGACGTTGCAGGTTGCCGAGGTATTCGTGCGGCGTGTCGAGCATCGCTTGCAGGGTGACTTCCAGGGTCTGGCGGATACGCTGCACCGCTTCGACACTGAAGCAGTCGCGCAAAAACAGGTACTCGATGGACAGTTCTTCGTTCAGATGCACCGCCAGGTCCATCGGGAAGTTGGTCACGTCGTGGTTGGCCGAAGCGCCGAACCGCAAACAGCCCTTGGCTTCTTCCAGACGACGGTCGATCGGGTAGTTCTCGAACACAATGATGCTGTCGAACAACATCTGCCCGCCGTGCCCCGACCAGCGCTGAATATCCGCCAGTGGCGCGTGGGCGTGGTCACGCAGATCAAGGTTGTAGGCTTGCAGTTGCGCCAGCCAGTCACTGAGGCGTTGCGCCGGTTGCAGGGTCTGGATCACCGGCAAGGTGTTGATGAACAGACCCAGCATGCTGTCAGCATTGGCCAGCCCTTCCGGACGCCCCGCGACCGTCGCACCGAAGGCCACGCTGCTTTGCCCGGTGTAGCGTTGCAGCACCAGCAACCACGCCCCCTGAATCAGCGTGTTGGCGGTGATGCCGTGCGCCCGGCAGTGCTGTTGCAATCGGCGGGTCTGTTGCTCATCCCATTTGGTGTACAGCGCTTCGTGGCCGGCTGCGGTGTCGACGTGACGCGGATGCATGGCCTGGCTCAGCGCCGTCGGCTCGGCCAGGGTTTGCAGATGACCGCGCCAGAACTGTTCGAGGCGTCCCTGATCCTGGCTTTGCAGCCATTCGATGAAATCACGGTAACGACCGCTGTCCCCCACCACTTCGCCGCTGGCGTAGTGCTGCAACACCTCGCCGAACAGCTGCGAACTGCTCCAGCCGTCCATGAGAATGTGGTGGCTGGTCCAGATCAGTTGGTGACTGTCTTCATCCGTGCGGATCAACAGCAAACGCTGCAACGGCACCCGGTGCAACTCGAAACCACGCGCACGTTCCTCACGGGCACGCTCGCCCAGACGCTGCTCGCCAATCTCCTGGCCGCGCCAGTCAAGCACCTGCAGATCGACCTCGGCGTGGTGCTGCACGACCTGGATCGGCGACGTCTGCCCGCCCTGCCAGTGGAACGACGTGCGCAGAATCGCGTGGCGCCCGATCACATGCTGCCAGGCACGACGGAAGCGCTCCGGATCCATGCCTTCGACCGGCAGGTTGATCTGGTTGATGTACAGGTCATCGCCGTCGTCGGACAGCGTGTGGAACAACATGCCCTGCTGCATCGGCGACAGCGGATAAATGTCTTCGATGTCCGCCACGGCGAGCGGCAAGGCGTCGAGTTGCGCCTGGGTCAGTGCCGCCAGCGGGAAGTCAGACGGCGTGATGCCGCGATTGCCCGGCGCGCAGCAATGCTCGATCAACGCTGCCAGCTCAAGCGCGTAGTCATCGGCCAGACGCTGGATGGTCGCTTCGTCGAACATCTCGCGACTGAAGGTCCAGCTCAGCTTGAGTTCGGCGCCATACACCTGACCGCTGACTTCCAGCCAGTTGCTCAACGGTGCCAGCGGACTTTGCTCGCGACCGGCGCTCTCTGCCGCCGGGACAAACAGTGCGGCTTCATCGAACTGACTGTCGAACTGGCCGAGGTAGTTGAAGGTAATCCGCGCATCGGGCAGATCTGCCAGCGCGGTGCGTGCAGCCTCGTCGCCCAGGTACCGCAAGGCACCAAACCCCAGGCCTTTGTTGGGGATCGCGCGCAGTTGTTCCTTGACCTGTTTGATCGAACCGGCCAGTGGCGTCTGCGGTGTCAGGCGCACCGGGTAGAGGCTGGTGAACCAGCCCACGGTGCGGCTCAGGTCGATGCCCTCGATCAGCTCTTCGCGGCCATGACCTTCGAGCTGAATCAAGGTCGAGGCTTCGCCGGTCCAGCGGCAGATGACCCGTGCCAACGCCGTCAGCAGCAAGTCGTTGACCTGGGTGCGATACGCCGCCGGAGCCTGTTGCAGCAGTTTGCGCGTCAGCTGTTTATCCAGCTGAGTACGCACGCTCGATGCCAAATGGTTGTGAAGCCGCCCGTCGCGGTTGTCGCGCGGCAAATCCTGCGGTGCATCGAGCAACTGCCCGCGCCAGAAAGCCAGTTCGCCGGCCAGATTAACCGTGTGCGCCTGCAAGGCTTCGGCCCAGTGCTTGAACGCGCTGGTCTTGGCGGGCAGTTTCAGCGTTTGCCCGGCCTGCACTTGGCGATAAGCGTCTTGCAGATCTTCAAGCAACACGCGCCACGACACACCGTCGACGGCCAGGTGATGGACCACCAGCAACAGGCGCTGGCTGCCATCGGTCAGGCTCAGCAACATGGCGCGCAACAGCGGACCGTTTGCCAGATCAAGGCTGCGCTGCGCTTCGTCGCAAGCGGCTTCGACTTCATCGGCATGGTTCAGCGCGGTCTGCCACAACAGCGGCTGCCGGTCATCGACGGCCCGGTGTGCGGCAGTCCAGTCGTGTGGGTTGGGCGTGAAGGTCAGGCGCAAGGCATCGTGGTGACGAACCAACGCTTGCAGCGCCTGCTCCAGCGTTTCCCCGTGCAAGGCTTGCGCAGGCTTGAGCAGCAAGGACTGGTTCCAGTGATGACGCTCGGGGATGTCGGTGGCAAAAAACAGCTGTTGGAACGGTAACAGCGGCGTGCTGCCAGTCACCGGGCCCTGATCGATACGCACCGCACTTTCGCCACGCGTGGCAACGGTCGCCAGACTGCGGACGGTCTGGTGCTGAAACAAGTCTTTGGGAGTGAAATGCACACCGGCCTGACGGGCGCGGCTGACCACCTGGATCGAAATGATCGAGTCGCCACCGAGGGCGAAAAAGTTATCGCTGACGCCGACCTGCGCAAGGCCCAGCACCGACTGCCAGATGTCCGCCAGTTGTTGCTCCATGGCGTTGGCGGGCGCCTGGTATTGCGGCTGGGCGGTACTCGCATCGGGTTTCGGCAAGGCCTTGCGGTCGAGCTTGCCGTTGGGGCTCAACGGCATCTGCTCGAGCGCCAGCCATTGGGTCGGCACCATGTATTCCGGCAGTTGCTGCTGCACGTGCGCGGCCAGCGCTTCGCGCCAATCAGTGTCCTCTTCGGCCAGCACGACGTACGCCACCAACTGCTTGCCATCGATGACCAGCACCACCGCTTCGCGCACCGCTGGATGTTCGAGCAGGCGCGCTTCGATCTCGCCCATTTCGATGCGCAAGCCGCGCAGCTTGACTTGATGGTCGATGCGTCCGGCGTATTCGATCACCCCGTTGTCGCGGTAGCGGGCCAGATCACCGGTGCGATAAATCCGCTCGCCCTTGCCATAAGGGCTGACGGCGAAACGCTCGGCGGTCAGCGCCGGACGCTGGTGATAACCACGGGCCAGGCCCTCGCCTGCCAGGTACAGCTCGCCAAGAACGCCGACCGGCACCGGTTGCAGTTGTTCATCGAGGATGTAGCAAGCGAGATTGGCGATCGGCTCACCGATCGGCACGCTGTCGCGCCCCTCGTCGACACACGTCCAGTGGGTCACGTCGATGGCCGCTTCGGTCGGGCCATAGAGGTTGAACAGCCCGGCCTGCGGCAGCTTGGCAAACACTTGCTGCTGGGCGTCGGCCGGCAGCGCTTCGCCCGAGCAGACAATGCGCTTGAGGCTGGTGCACGTCGCCACCTCGCCATCCTGCAGGAACGCCTGCAACATCGACGGCACAAAGTGCAGCGTGGTGATCTGTTCGCGCTTGATCAGGGCCACCAGCGCCGCCGGGTCACGGTGATCGCCCGGGGCCGCGACAACCAGCCGCGCGCCGGTCATCAGCGGCCAGAAAAACTCCCAGACCGACACGTCGAAACTGAACGGAGTCTTTTGCAACACGCTGTCGTCGGCGCCCAACCGATAGGCCTGCTGCATCCAGCACAGACGGTTGGTCAGCGCCGAATGACGGTTGCCGGCGCCCTTGGGTTTGCCCGTGGAACCCGAGGTGTAAATCACATAGGCGAGATTTTCGCCATCGACCGTCACCTGCGGATCGCTCGCGGGGTACCCTTGCAACTCGCCGACCGTGTCCAGCGCCAGGATTTGTACGGTATCGGCCAGCGGCAAGCTGTCGAGCAACGCTGCCTGGGTCAGCAGCAACCGCACGCCGCTGTCTTCGATCATGTAGCGCAGGCGTTCCTGCGGATAATCCGGGTCGAGCGGGACGTAAGCGCCACCGGCCTTGAGCACCGCGAGCAGGCCGACAACCATTTCGACCGAACGCTCCAGCGCGATGCCCACCAGCGACTCCGGGCCGACGCCCATGTCGATCAGGCGATGCGCCAAGCGATTGGCCCGGGCATTGAGTTGCGCGTAGCTCAGACGCGTCTCGCCAAAGGCCAGCGCCGGGGCGTCAGGGGTTTGCGCGACTTGCGCTTCAATCAGTTGCTGGATGCTGGTGGTCAGCGGGTAGCTCGTCGCCGTGTCGTTCCAGCCTTGCAGGATCGCTTGGCGCTCCTGCGCGGTGAGCATCGGCAAGTCACCGAGCGCTTGTTGCGGTTGCGCGACAAGCGCCTGCAACAATGCCAACAGATGCTGGCCCATACGCTCGATGGTCGCGGCATCGAACAGATCGGTAGCGTAGATCAGCGAAGCACCGAGGCCCTGCGCCGATTCGTGGGTTTCCAGCGTCAGGTCGAGTTGCGCCTGATGCGTATCCCAGCTCATCGGTTCGACGTGCAACTGTTCAAGCGACGCGTTCGCCCCTTGCGCGCCACTGGCCGTTTGATGGTTGAACATCACCTGGAACAACGGACTGCGACTGAGGCTGCGCTCCGGCGCCAGTGCCTCGACCAATTGTTCGAACGGCAACTCCTGATGCGCCTGCGCGCCCAGCGCCGCTTGCTTGACCTGTTGCAGCAAGGCACTGAATGACAGACGCGAATCGAGCTGCGCACGCAGCACCTGGGTGTTGACGAAGTAGCCGATCAGGCCTTCGGTTTCAGTACGGTTACGGTTGGCGTTAGGCACGCCGACGCGGATATCGCCCTGCCCGCTGTAGCGATGCAGGAAAGTCTGAAACGCCGCCAACAGGACCATAAACAGCGTCACGCCTTCACGGCGGGCGATGGCTTGCAGGCCATGGTTCAACTCAGGATCGATGTGCAGGTCCAGACGCGCACCGCGGTAACTCTGCACCGCCGGCCGTGGCCGGTCCTGCGGCAATTCCAGCACCGGTTGCTCACCGCCCAGTTGCTCGACCCAGTAGGCCAGTTGCCGTTCGCGCTCACCGGCCTCCATCCAGCTGCGTTGCCACAGCGCGTAGTCGGCGTACTGGATCGGCAAGGCCGGCAGTGTCGCGGGCTGGCCGCTGCTGTAGCCGGCGTACAGGTTGATCAATTCATCGACCATCACGCGCATCGACCAGCCATCGGAGACGATGTGGTGCTGGACCAGAATCAACACATGATCCTCGGCCCCCAGTTGCAGCAGTTTTACCCGCAGCAACGGCCCATCGGCCAGATTGAACGGCTGCTGGATTTCGGCTTCGATGAGCCGTTGCAAATCGGCATCGCCGGTATCGGCGGGCAGATTCTGCCGGACGATGCTCAGCAAGGCGTCCTCGGCAATCACTTGCCGCGGGCGCTGGCCGTCGTCGACGAACACAGTGCGCAAAGTCTGATGGCGTTCGATCAGGCTGTCGAAGGCGCTTTGCAGCGCCATGACGTCAAGCGTGCCACGCAGGCGCAGCGCCATCGGAATGTGATACGCGGCGCTGGTCGGCTCCAGTTGCCAGAGAAACCATTGACGTTCCTGCGCATAACTCAGGCCCAGGGTGTCAAACGCCGACTGCACTTCGGGAATCGGCAGGTTGGCCGGGGACACGCCCTCGGCAAGCATCTTGGCCAAGTATTCCTTGCGCTTTTCCAGCGGCAGGGTAATGAAACGGCGGGCAATCCGCGTGGCGACGTTAACGTCCATTCACGCGTCCTCCATTTCATCGAGCAGGTCTTCGAGCAGGCTCAGTTTCGATGCCGTGACCTGTTCGCCGTGGCCTTGCAGTTGCGCCACCAGATCGCCGAGTACCGGGTACTGGAAAATGGTTTGCGGGAGCAGCTTCATACCGAGTTCAAGTTGGATGCGCGACACAATGTTTATCACCAGCAGGGAGTGACCTCCCAGTTCAAAGAAATGGTCGGTCAGACCGACCCGATCGAGTTTCAGCACGTCACTCCAGATTGCCGCGACTTGTTGCTCCAGCTCACTGACCGGGGCGACATAGGCGCGCTGCGACTGGCTGGCATCGACCGTCGGCAGGGCCTTGCGATCGAGCTTGCCGTTGGCGGTCAGCGGCAGTTGCTCAAGCAGCAACAGGTGCGCCGGGACCATGTAGTCCGGCAGATCCTGACGCAGGCGCAGGCGCACCTGTTCGCGCCAGGCGCCCTGCTCCAGCGGATCGAGCGCTGACGCGGCGACGATATACGCCACCAACTGCACGCCGCCGGCCCCCGGCTGATCGAGCACCACCGCTTGGCGCACGTCTGGCAAGGCCAGCAAACGCGCTTCGATTTCGCCCAGTTCGATGCGGAAACCGCGGATCTTCACTTGATGGTCGATGCGCCCCCGGTACTCGATTCGTCCGTCCGCGCAGTACCGCGCCAGGTCGCCGGTGCGGTACAACCGCTCGCCGCTGGCGCCAAACGGATTCGGCACGAAACGCAAAGCGCTGAGATCAGTGCGATTCAAATAACCGCGCGCCAGACCAGCGCCCGCCACGTGCAGTTCACCGATGCAACCCCGGGCGACCGGATTGAGATCGGCATCCAGCACGTACCACGACAGGTCGGCAATCGGCGCGCCCAACGGGCTGCCGACGGCAGTCTCAAGGTCGGCAAGCGACAATGGCCGATAGCTGACGTGCACGGTGGTTTCGGTGATGCCATACATGTTGACCAGCTGTGGCGCGCTATCACCGAAACGCTCGAACCACGGCCGCAGGCTCTTGACCTCCAGCGCCTCGCCGCCGAACACCACATAGCGCAGCGACGGCTGTAACCCGGGCGCCGATTCGCAAGCGACCTGCATCAGCTGCTTGAACGCCGACGGCGTCTGGTTCAGCACCGTCACCTGCTCGCGACAGAGCAAGGCATAGAAGTCCTGCGGTGAACGACTGATGTCCTGCGGCACGACCACCAGACGCCCGCCATGCAGCAATGCACCGAAAATTTCCCAGACCGAAAAGTCGAACGCGTACGAGTGAAACAGCGTCCAGCAATCCTCAGGGCCGAACTTGAACCAATCTTGCGTGGCCTCGAACAGACGCAGCGCATTGGCGTGGCTGAGCAACGTGCCCTTGGGCTTGCCGGTGGAACCGGAGGTGTAAATCACATAGGCCAGGTTGGCGCAGTCGACGTGGGTCTGCGGATCCTGTTCCGGCTGGCCTTCGCCGGCATCGTCCAGCGACAAACGCGTCACTTGCGGGCCGGTCGCGACGTGGTCGAGGACACCGTGACCACTCAACAACAGCCTGATGCCGCTGTCCTCGATCATGTAGTGCAGGCGCTCGGCCGGGTATTGCGGGTCCAGCGGCAGGTAGGCGCCGCCAGCCTTGAGGATCGCCAGCAAGCCGACAATCATCTCCACGGAGCGTTCGGCTGCGAGACCGACCAGCACGTCAGCGCCGACGCCGCGCGCCATCAGCGCATGGGCCAGACGATTGGCCCGGCGGTTGAGTTCGGCATAACTCAGTTGCTGTGCGTCAAGGCTCACGGCAATCGCGTTCGGCGCCTTGCGTGCTTGCGCTTCGAACAAACGGTGCAATGGCTGCTGCGGGTTCCAGTGCTGCGGCGCCGGGTTCCAGTCGCGCAGAGTCTGCTCGATCGTCGCCTGTTCAAGCATCGGCAACTCGCCGATCAATTGTTGCGGCTGCTGGCAAATGCCGCGCAGCAACGCCTGCCAATCCATGGCCATGCGCGCGACGGTGGTGGCGTCAAAGAGGTCGGCGGCATACACCATCGAGGCGTAGAGACCGTCAGCCGACTCTTCGGTATTGAGGGTCAGATCGAACTGGGCCATCAAGCTGTCCCAGTTCACTTCGCTGATCTGCAGGCTGTGCAGTTGCGCCAAGGCGCTGGTGCGACGGGCCTTGGCCTGATGGTTGAACATCACCTGAAACAACGGGCTGCGACTGAGGCTGCGCTCCGGTTGCAGCACTTCAACCAGTTGCTCGAAAGGCAAATCCTGATGGTCCTGTGCACCCAGCGCCGCTTGCCGGACTTGTTGCAGCAAATCGCTGAAACGCACCCCGCCGCTGACGTCGGCGCGCATGACCTGAGTATTGACGAAGAAGCCGATCAGGCCTTCGGTTTCGACCCGGTTGCGGTTGGCAACGGGCACACCAACGCGGATATCGTTTTGGCCACTGTAGCGGTGCAGCAAGGTCTGGAACGATGCCAGCAAGAGCATGAACAGCGTCACGCCTTCGCGGCGGGCCACTTCGTTCAACGCGTCACTCAATGCGCCATCCAGCGCCAGTTCAAAACGTCCACCGCGCAGACTTTGCGTGGCCGGGCGGGGACGATCCAGCGGCAGTTCCAGCAGCGGTTGCTCGCCGCCCAATCGGGCCAGCCAGTAATCGAGTTGGCGCTCGCGTTCGCCGGCCTCCATCCATTGGCGCTGCCACAGCGCATAGTCGGCGTACTGGATCGCCAGCGCCGGCAATTGAGGCGTGTCGCCACGGCTGTAAGCGGCGTACAGCGCAATCAGCTCATCGACCATCAACTGCATCGACCAACCATCGGAGACGATGTGGTGCTGGACCAGCACCAGCACACGGTCGTCAGCGCTCAGTTGCAGCAATGTGGCGCGCAGCAGCGGACCTTGTTGCAGGTCGAACGGCCGGCTGATCTCGGCTTCGACCCGTGCCTTGAGGGCGGCGGCGTCGCTGTTGGCGGCCAGGCTGTGGGTTTCGATCGCCAGGCTGAACGGCGCCAGAATCGATTGGCGAGTGCCGTCGGCGTCTTGCAGGAACTGCGTGCGCAGGCTTTCGTGACGCTCGATCAGTGTGTCGAAACTGCGTTGCAGCGCGGGTTGATCCAGCGGCCCGCGCAGGCGCAGCGCGGTCGGAATGTGATAGGCAGAACTGTGGCGGTCCATGTGCCACAGGAACCATTGGCGTTCCTGGGCGTACGACAACGGCAGCGGTGCGCCGCGTTGCACCGCCACCAGCGGCGGTTGCCGCGCTGCCTTTTGCGCCTCGCTCAGATACGCGCAAAAGGCGCCGAGGGTGTTGTGTTCGAACAGCGCCTTGAGCGGCACGTCGCGCTGCAAGGTCTGGCGCACCCGTGACAGCACCTGAGTGACCAATAATGAATGGCCGCCAAGCTCAAAAAAGTTGTCGCTCATCCCTACGCGTTCAAGCTTGAGTACCTCGGCCCAGATCCGCGCGGTGTGCTGCTCCAGTTCGCTGACTGGCGCAACGTAACGTTGCTGCATCAGACTGGCGTCGGGCTTGGGCAAACCTTTGCGGTCGACCTTGCCGTTCGGCGTCAGGGGAATCTGCTTGAGCACCAGCAAGTACGCCGGAACCATGTAATCGGGCAGGCTGCGCTTGAGGCTGGTGCGAATCTGCTCACGCCAGGCACTTTCCCGCGAGGCGTCAACAGTTTGCGCGGCGACGACGTAACCAACCAGTTGCGCGCCGTTCGGGCCGTCCTGCGCCAGCACCACCGCCTCGCGTACCGAATCGAGCGCCATCAGCCGCGCTTCGATCTCGCCCAGTTCGATGCGAAAACCGCGCACCTTGACCTGATTGTCGACCCGCCCCTGATAATCGAATACGCCATCGGCCCGCAGACGCACCTGATCGCCACTGCGGTACAGCCGCGCGCCCGGTTCGCCGAACGGGTCCGGCACGAACCGCTCGGCAGTCAGCGCCGCACGGTCCAGATAACCACGGGCGACGCCATAGCCGCCCAGGTACAACTCGCCGGCCACACCTTGCGGCACCGGGTTGAGTTCGGCGCTGAGCACCCAGGTGCTGCGCTCGCCGACGCGCTGGCCGATGGGCGCATACGCCGCCCCGCAGGCGGTATCGCGATCGGCTTTCCACAGCAGCGGCGTAACCACGGTTTCGGTCGGGCCGTAACCGTTGATGATGTGTTGCGGCGCCAGGGCGCGGCGCACGCGCTCGAAGCTGTCGTTCGGCACCGCGTCGCCGCCGAAACAATAGATGCGCACCTTCGGCGGATGGCCTTCGCTCTCGGCGAACTCCGCCAACTGCTGCAAATAAGCTGGAGGGAACGCGACAACGGTGACACCGTGACGCTGCATCGCGCGGTAAGTCTGCTCGGCGGTCCACAGGCTGTCGTCACGCAACAACAGGCTTGAACCGTGGGTCAGTGGTGTTATCCAGCGCTCATGCGCGCCGTCGAACGCGAACGACATGAAATGCAGTTCGCAATCGTCCGGGGTCATCGCATATCGCTGACCGATCGCCTTGCAATGCATGGCCAGCGGACCATGGGCCACGCAGACACCTTTGGGCTGACCGGTCGAACCCGAGGTGTAAATCACGTACGCCAGGCTGTGTTCGTGCACCTCGACCGTCGGCGCCGTGTCGGGAAATTCGCCGGTGTCCAGGGTATCGAGGCAAAGGTTCGGCAAACCCGCCGGCAACGGCAACTGAGTGATCAGGCTGGAGTCGGTGAGCAACAGCGCCATTCCCGAGTCGTCAATCAAATAGGCCAGACGCTCGCGCGGGTAACTGGCATCCAGCGGCACATAGGCCGCACCGGCCTTGAGCACCGCCAGCATTGCCACGAACATCTGCGCACTGCGCGGCAACGCAATGCCGATGCGCACTTCCGGCCCCGCGCCGGCGATTTGCAGACGCCATGCCAGGCGATTGGCTGCCGCGTCGAGTTCGGCAAAACTCATTTGCTGCTCGCCACAACGCACCGCCACGGCGTGCGGCTGGCTCGCGGCGATGCGGGCAAAGCGTTGGTGCACCGCCAGCCGCTCCATCGGCAGCAACGCGTTGCTCTGTTGCAGTTGCGCGAACTCGTCGCGGCCGAGCATCGGCAACTCGCCAATGCGCTGACCACTGTCGGCCACGATGCCGGCCAGCAGGTTCTGCCAGTGCTCGGCCATGCGTGCGATGGTCGTGGCTTCGAACAAGTCGGTGGCAAACACCAAAGAGGCGCTGAGGCCCGCGGCGGATTCATACGTGTCGAGGGTCAGGTCGAACGGCGCGGTGTGGCTGTCCCAACGCACCGGCTCGACGTTCAGCCCCGGCATTTGCAGCGGTTTGTGCGTGGCCGGCGCTGCGGTCTGGTGATTGAACATCACCTGGAACAACGAACTGCGGCTGAGGCTGCGGGTCGGCGCCAGCGCTTCGACCAATTGCTCGAACGGCAAGTCCTGATGTGCCTGGGCGCCGAGCGCGTGCTGCTTGACCTGCTGCAATAGTTCGCGGAACGGCAGCTGTTCGTCGAGCTCGGCACGCAACACCTGGGTGTTGACGAAGAAGCCGATCAGACCGGCAGTTTCGCTGCGATTGCGGTTGGCAATCGGCACGCCGACGCGAATGTCGCCCTGGCCACTGTAGCGATGCAACAGGGTCTGGAACGACGCCAGCAACAACATGAACAAGGTCACGCCTTCGCGCCGGGCAACCTCCTGAAGTCCTTTGCTCAAGGCCGGTGGCAAGTCACAATCGAGGCTGCCACCGCGCAAACTCTGGCTCGCCGGACGCGGATGGTCCAGCGGCAACTCCAGCACCGACGCCTCGCCAGCGAGGCGCTCGGTCCAATACGCCAATTGTCGCGCGCGCTCGCCCGCCTCCATCCAGCTGCGCTGCCATAGCGCATAGTCGGCGTACTGGATCGGCAGCGGCGCCAACGTCACCGCGTGGCCGCGACTGAGCCCGGCATACAACTGGATCAGCTCATCGACCATGATTTGCATCGACACGCCGTCGGAAACGATGTGGTGCTGCACAGCGACCAACACATGTTCCGCGGGTGCCACGCGCAACACGCGAATCCGTAGCAGTGGCCCTTGCAGCAGATCGAACGGCTTAGCCATTTCCGCCTGGATCAGCGCCTTCAACGCAGCGTCGTCAATGCCCTGCACATCCTGCACCGGCAATGCCAGTTCAAAAGGCGCCTGAATGCTTTGCAGCACCCGGCCCTGTTCGTCGAGAACGAAGCCGGTACGCAGGCTTTCGTGACGCTCGATCAGCGCCGCGAAGCTTGCCTGCAATGCCGGCAGGTCCAGCGCCCCGCGCAGACGCAGGGCGGTGGGAATGTGATAAGCGGCGCTGTGCGGCTCCATCTGCCAGAGGAACCACTGCCGCTCCTGGGCATAGGAAAGCAACAGGGGCTCGTCGGCACCACGCCGGAAAACCGGGGCGATGCCATAGAGGTTGACTCCCTGTTTGCCCAGTAGAATCGCCAGCGCCTTGCGTTTCTCGGGAGAAAGCGCGCCTACCGATTCAATCAACTCCTGCATGCCGTGGTCCTCGTTAGGAAATCAGTTTTTCAAGTTCATCTGCTGATAAACGATTGAGAGCCTCCAAGGATTTAGCCAAAACATCATGAACGGGCTGCGAATCGGGTTGCAGGGCTTGTACCGCCTCGCTGAAAGCCGCCAGATCGGCACTGCCGAACAGGCTCGCCAGCGGGATTTCGACACCCAGCACCTCGCGCAGACGCAGCACCACCTGAGTCGCCAGCAGCGAATGGCCGCCCAGCTCGAAGAAGTTGTCGCTGAGGCTGACCCGCTCAAGTTTCAGCACCTCGCCCCAGACTTCGGCGATTTGCTGCTGGAGTGGACTGACGGGCGCCACGTAGGCGTTCTGCAACAGTTGCGCGTCGGGTGGCGGCAGGGCACGGCGATCCAGTTTGCCGTTCGCGGTCAGCGGCAGGCTGTCGAGCAACAGCAGGTGCGCAGGCACCATGTAGTCCGGCAGATTGCCCTTGAGTGCCAGACGCACGCGCTCACGCCAGGCGCCCTGCTCTGCCGGCTCGACCGGTTGCGCCGTGACGAGGTACGCCACCAGTTGCACGCCGCCAGCGCCCGGCTGATCAAGGACCACAGCCTGACGAATGCCCGGCACGGCAAGCAGTTGCGCCTCGATTTCACCCAGCTCGATACGGAAGCCGCGAATCTTGACCTGATGGTCGATGCGGCCGCTGTATTCGATCCGCCCATCGGCGCAATAGCGCGCCAGGTCGCCGGTGCGATACAAGCGTTCGCCATCCTCGCTGAACGGGTTCGGCACGAAACGCAGGGCGCTGAGGTCGGCGCGGTTCAGATACCCCCGCGCCAGACCGGCACCGCTGACGTGCAATTCACCGATGCAACCCTTGGCGACCGGATTGAGATCGGCATCCAGCACGTACCAGGACAAGTCCGCTATCGGCTCACCCAACGGACTGCCCGCCTCGTTGTGCAAGTCCGCCAGCGACAGCGGCCGGTAAGTGACGTGCACGGTGGTTTCGGTGATGCCGTACATGTTGATCAGTTGCGGCGCGCTGTCACCGAAGCGCTCGAACCATGGACGCAGGCTCTTGACCTCCAGCGCTTCGCCGCCGAACACGACATAGCGCAGCGCCAGTTCTGCGCTCTGCCGGGAGTCGGTCACCACCTGCATCAGCTGCTTGAACGCCGAAGGCGTCTGGTTGAGGACGGTGATTTGCTCGCGGCAGAGCAAGTCGTGGAACTCGTGAGGCGAGCGGCTCACCGCGTGCGGCACGATCACCAGACGCCCGCCGTGCAGCAGCGCGCCGAAGATTTCCCAGACCGAGAAGTCGAACGCGTAGGAGTGGAACAGCGTCCAGCGGTCTTCGGCGCCGAAATTGAACCCGCGCTCGGTGGCCGCGAACAGGCGCAATACCTGTTGGTGCGCGAGCAGCGTGCCTTTCGGTTTGCCCGTGGAACCGGAGGTGTAAATCACATAAGCGAGGTTGTCACTGTCGACCGCCACCTGCGGATCGCTTGCCGGGTAACCGTTGCCCGCCTCGCCCAACAGCAAGGTCTGGACGTTGTCCGGCAAGGCCAGATGCGCCAGCACGCCCGGCTGCATCAATAGCAGGCTGATGCCGCTGTCCTCGACCATGTACTGCAACCGTTCCGCCGGGTATTGCGGATCCAGCGGCAGGTAAGCGCCGCCGGCCTTGAGGATCGCCAACATGCCGACGATCATCTCGATCGAGCGCTCGGCCGCCAGGCCCACCAGCACGTCCGGGCCGACACCGCGCTCGATCAGCGCATGGGCCAGACGGTTGGCGCGGCGGTTCAGCTCGGCGTACGTCAGTTGCTGTTCGTCGAGGCTCAGTGCAATGGCATCGGGCGCGCGCTGCGCCTGTGCGCTGATCAGCTGATGCAGGCTGGCGGTCTGCGGGAACGTCGCGCTATTGCGGTTCCAATCGCGCAGCACTGTGTGCTGCTGCGCGGCATCCAGCAGGTGCACGTCGCTGACTCGCTCAGCTGCCGATGCGGCGCTCAATTGCAGCAACAACTGCTGCATGTGCCCCGCCATCTGTTCAATGACCGCCGCGCTGAAATGCCGCCGTGCGTAGGCAAATTCCAGCGACAGCGTGTCGCCCAGATCGACCAGCACGGTCAGCGGCAGGTTGGTCTGTTCATGGCTCGACACCTGACCGAAGCGCATGCCTGGCGGCGCGCCTTTATCCAGTGCCGCCGACACCGGGTAGTTCTCGAACACCAGCAGGCTGTCGAACAACCCTTCGCCGCCCTGACCGGCCCAGCGCTGGATATCGAACAAAGGCGTGTGTTCGTATTCGCGCAACGCCAGGTTTTGCGACTGCAAGGCCTGCAGCCACGCGCCCAGCGCTTGTTCCGGACGCGGCGCGGCGATCACCGGCAAGGTGTTGATGAACAACCCGACCTGATGCTCGACACCCGGCAAATCGGCCGGACGTCCCGACACCGTTGCGCCGAACGCCACGGCCGACTGACCGGTGTAGCGCTGCAACAGCAACAGCCACGCACCTTGCACGACGGTGTTGAGCGTGACTTTGTGGTGGCGGGCGAACTCGCTCAGGCGACGTGTCTGCTGAGGGTCGAGCAGTTGCGTGTGATGGCCCTGGCCGCTGTCCTGCGCCGACGCGCCGTCAGCCCAGACGCGAGCGAGCAAGGTCGGCTCATCAAGCAGGCTCAGTTGGGTTTTCCAGAAGGTTTGCGCGGCCTGCGCATCCTGGCGTTGCAGCCAGCCGATATAGTCACGGTAACGGCCGACGCGGTTCGGCAACGCCTGACCGCTGTAGCGTTGCAGCACGTCGCCGAGCAACTGCGAATTGCTCCAGCCGTCCATCAGGATGTGGTGGCTGGTGTAGATCAGTTCATGGCAATCGTCGGCCGTGCGCACCAGCAGCAGACGCAGCAGCGGCGCCACGCTCAGATCGAAGCCGTGCGCGCGCTCGGCGCTGGCCAGATCCTCGAGCGCTTGCGCCTGCCCGGCCTGCCCGCGCCAGTCCTGCACGCTGAACGGCAACAGCGCCTGACGCTGCACCACTTGCACCGGTTGTGCTTGCTCGCCGGTCCAGATGAAACCGCTGCGCAGCACCTCGTGGGCCTGCACCGTGGCTTGCCAGGCGTCACGGAAACGCTCGACATCAAGGCCGTGCACGCTGACGCGCATCTGGTTGATGTAGTCGCCGCTGCCTTCGGCGAACAGGCTGTGGAACAGCATGCCCTGCTGCATCGGCGACAGTGGATAGAGGTCTTCGACGTCGCGGGCGACCAGCGCCAACCCGTCCAGTTGCGCCTGTTGCAGCGGCGCCAGCGGGAAGTCCGACGGCGTAAAGCCGCCGTTGACAGGGTTCACGCAATGCGCAATCAGCAGGCTCAACTCGGTGGCGTAGTCGTCGGCCAGACGCTGGACGGTGGCTTCGTCGAACATCTCGCGACTGAAGCTCCAGTCCAGGCTCAATTCGCCGCCATACACCTGACCGTTGAGCGACAGCCAGTTGCTCAGCGGTGCGCTGGCGCTTTGCTCGGCGCCGGCCTTTTCGGCGCTCGGCACAAACAACGCGCGCTCATCGAACTGACTGTCGAACTGGCCGAGGTAGTTGAAGGTGATCCGCGGCATCGCCAGCTCGGCGAGGGCGGCCCGCGCCGGGGCATCGCCCAAATGACGCAAGACGCCGAATCCCAGGCCTTTGTTCGGCACGTTGCGCAGTTGCTCCTTGATGGCCTTGATCGAGTCGTCGAGACGCTCCTGCGGGGTCAGGCGCAGGGGGAACAGGCTGGTGAACCAGCCGACGGTACGGGTCAGGTCGATGTCATCGAACAGTTCTTCGCGGCCATGCCCTTCGAGCTGGATCGAGGTCGCCGGTTGCCCGGTCCAACGGCAGATCACGCGCGCCAGCGCGGTCAGCAGCAGGTCGTTGACTTGCGTGCGATAAGCGCTCGGCGCGTCTTGCAGCAGTTGCCGGGTCAGGCCTGCATCAAGGCGACTCTGCACGACCACGGCATGGCGGTTTTCCAGGCTGCCGGCCGGGTTGTCACACGGCAGTTCGGCCAATGCGCCTTGCGCCTGCCAGTAAGCGAGTTCGGCCTGCAACGGCGCGGTCTCGGCGTACTGTTGCAGGCGCTCGGCGAACGCCTTGAAGGCGCTGGTCTTGAGCGGCAGTTGCACCGTTTGCCCGGCCAGATGCTGGCCGTACGCAGTCTGCAAATCTTCCAGCAGGATGCGCCACGACACACCGTCGACCGCCAGGTGGTGAATGACCAGCAGCAAACGCTGTGAACCGTCGGCCATCCGTGCCAGCACCGCCCGCAGCAAGGGCCCGCGCTCGATGTCCAGTGAGCGCTGGGCTTTGTCGCCCAAGGCGTCGAGCGCCGTTGCGTCGGCGACATCCGCCTGCCACAGCACGCTATCCTGCCAGTCCGCCGGCAAATGCAGCGCGTCCCAGCCGTGCGCGGCCTGTTCGAAACTCAGGCGCAACGCATCGTGATGCTCCAGCAACGCCAGCAAGGCGCGCTCCAGCGCCGGGGCATCCAGCGCTTGCGCCGGACGCAGCAGCAATGACTGGTTCCAGTGCGAACGCTGGGCAATCGCCTGGGCAAAGAAATCATGCTGAATCGGCAGCAACGGCGTTGCGCCGCGCACCGGCCCCTGATCGATCAGCGCCACGGCCTCGGACTGCTGCGCCACGCGCGCCAGACCTTGTACGGTCTGATGCTGGAACAACGCCTTGGCACTGAAGTGAATCCCCGCCGCACGCGCCCGGCTGACCACTTGAATCGACACGATCGAGTCGCCGCCGAGTTCGAAGAAGTTATCGGTGATGCCCACTTGCGCCAGCTTGAGCACGTCTTGCCAGATCGTGACCAGCGCCTGTTCCAGCGCATTGCGCGGCGCCACATACGTGGCTGGCACGGTGCTGAAATCCGGCGCCGGCAAGGCTTTGCGGTCGAGCTTGCCGTTCGGCGTCAGCGGCAGTTGCTCAAGGAACATCAACTGCGCCGGCAGCATGTAGTCCGGCAGGGTTTCCTTGAGCCAGTCACGCAACGTCTCATCCAGTGACGCTGCCTGCGGATCCGCCTTGCTCACCACATAACCGACCAGTTGCGTGCCGGTGTTGCCTTCACGCGCAACGACCACCGCTTCGTGGACATCGGCGTGGGCCAGCAGGCGTTTTTCGATTTCGCCAAGCTCGATACGGAAACCGCGGACTTTGATCTGGTGATCGACGCGACCGAGGTATTCGATCTGACCGTCAGCCTGATAACGCACCAGGTCCCCGGTGCGATACATGCGCTCGCCCGTGCGGCTGAACGGATTCGGCAGATAACGCTCGGCCGTCAGGTCAGGGCGCAGCAAGTAACCGCGGGAAAGACCCGCGCCGGCCAGGAACAGCTCGCCGACGACTCCCAACGGCACTGGCTGCAGACGGGCATCAAGCACGAAACTGTCGGTGCCGGCCAACGGCCGACCGATGCTCGGCTGGCCACCGGCTTCGCGCCGCACATAGGTCGAGTACGTGGTGTCTTCCGACGGGCCATACAAGTCGTAGACGTGTTGCAGCGTCGGCTGGCTGTACAAGGCATCGACCAGCGATTGTTTCAGCGGCTCGCCCGCAAGGTTGATGATGCGCACGCTCGGCGGGATCTGCCCGGCCTGATGCAGCGCAGCAATTGCCGACGGCACGGTGTTGATCAGGCTGACCCGATCACGCGCCGGCAGGTCCGGCAGTTCCAGCGCGTTTTGCGCGAGGACGAAGAAGCCGCCACCGGCGAGGGTCACAAACAGTTCCCACACTGACAGGTCGAAGCAGATCGACGTCGAGGCCAGTACCCCTTGCAGATCCTCCCGGGTGTAAACGCCGTGGGCCCACTGAATCAGCGCCGCCGCATTGCGATGGGTGATCGCCACGCCTTTGGGCTTGCCCGTGGAACCGGAAGTGTAAATCACGTAGGCAAGGTTATCCGGGCTGCTGAGCGCCGGCAGATTGTCGACGGGCGACACATCATCGGCCTCGGCAGTCACCACCAACACACGCAGGCCCGGCGCCGCGAGTGCAGCCAACCGCACGTCGGCGCCCACCAACAACAGCACCGCCCGGCTGTCTTCGAGCATGTAGCTCAGGCGTTCGGCCGGGTAGCTCGGGTCGAGCGGCACATAGGTACCACCGGCCTTGAGCACGGCCAGCAGCGCGACAATCATCTCCACCGAGCGCGGCAAGGCCACGCCAACCCGCACTTCGGCAGCGACGCCCAGCTCGCGCAATTGCACGGCCAGGCGATTGGCGCGGTTATTCAACTGTGCATAGCTCAGTTGCTGTTCACCGAAAATCATCGCCAATGCCTGCGGCGTCGCCGCCACTTGCGCCTCGACCAGCGCTGGTACGGTGAAATCGGTCGGCTGCGGCAGCTGCTGGCGGTTCCAGTCAGCGAGGATCAATTGCTGCTCGGCAGCGTCGAGCAACGGCAAATCGCCAATCGCCCGCGACGCGTCCTGACTCACGGCGCGCAGCACATTGAGCCAGTGCCGCGCCAGTTGCTCGATCGTCTGGTGCTTGAACAGGTCGGTGGCGTACGTCAGCGATGCCGACACACCGCCCTGCACCTCGGCGGTGTCCAGCGTCAGGTCGAACTGTGCCGCTGCGCTGTCCCAGGCAACCCCTTCCATCTGCAAACCGGCCAGGCCGACGGGCTGATGCTGAAGGTTTTGGTGATTGAACAGCACCTGAAACAACGGGCTGTGGCTCAGGCTGCGCTGCGGTTGCAGCGCATCCACCAGTTGCTCGAACGGCAAGTCCTGATACGCCTGGGCCTCCAGCACCGAATGCCGAACCTGTTGCAGCAACTGCTCGAAACCGTGGTCTGGCGCGATTTCGGCGCGCTGCACCTGGGTGTTGACGAAGAAACCGATCAGGCCCTCGGTCTCCAGGCGATTACGGTTGGCCACCGGCACGCCGACGCGAATGTCGCGCTGGCCGCTGTAGCGGTGCAGTAAAGTCTGGAACGAGGCCAGCAGAAGCATGAACAGCGTCACGCCTTCGCGCTGTGCCAGGGCGTCAAGCGCGGACACCAGATCGGCCGGCAGTGCGAAGTCGAAACGTGCACCACGGAAACTCTGCTGCGCCGGACGCGGGAAGTCGAACGGCAGCTCCAGCACCGGTTGCTCGCCACCCAGGCGATCACGCCAGTAGGCCAGTTGCCGAGCGCTTTCGCCGTCATTCATCCATTGACGCTGCCACGCCGCGTAGTCGGCGTACTGCAAGGTCAGTGGCGCCAACTGCACATCGCGCGCCTCGCTGAAACCGGCGTACAGACGCACCAGTTCATCGACCATGACTTGCATCGACCAGCCATCGGAAATGATGTGGTGGGCGGTGATGACCAGGACGTGGTGCTCGCTGGACAACTCCAGCAACAGCACGCGCAATAACGGCCCCTGGAGCAGATCGAACGGCCGCTGGATTTCGGCCTCGACCCGCGCCTTCAGCGCTGCAGAACTGCTCTGAGAATCAAAAACCGCGCGCTCGATGATTAACCGTTCGGTCGGGCGAATGACTTGCAGGGTCTGCGTCGGTTGCTCGACAAACACCGTGCGCAGCGATTCGTGGCGCGCCACCAGCGCCTGAAGAGCCTGATCCAGCGCGGCAACATTCAAGTGCCCGCGCAGGTGCAAAGCAGTCGGCACATGGTAAGCCGCGCTGTCCGGCTCCAGTTGCCAGAGGAACCACTGACGTTCCTGGGCAAACGACAAGGGCAGCGGCTGGCCGCGCTCCAGCGCGACCATCGGCAGCACATGGCTGGTTTGCAGCGCCGCACAGGCCTGGGCAAAAGCGCCGAGGCTCGGCTGCTCGAACAACACCCGCAACGGCACGTCGAGTTCCAGTTCATGGCGCACCCGGGAAATCACTTGGGTCGCCAGCAGGGAATGTCCGCCGCGCTCGAAGAAGTGATCGTCCAGCCCCACCGGCGCGAGGTGCAGCACCGCCTCCCAGATCGCCGCCAACTGTTGTTGCAGTGCGGTTTTCGGCGCTACGTAAGCGTATTGGCTTTGACTCAGGTCGACCTTCGGCAACGCTTTGCGATCGAGTTTGCCGTTGTTGTTCAACGGCAACGCCGCCAGCAGTACCAGATGCGCCGGCACCATGTATTCCGGCAAGGATTGACGCAGCGTGGTTTTCAACTGGTCGAGCCATGCCGTTTGTGCCAGCGGGTCGTCCGCCAGCCGAGCCGGCTCGGTCGCGACGACATAAGCCAGCAGTTGCGCGCCGCCGACGCCGTCCTGAGCCACCACAGCCGCTTCGCGCACCTGATCAAGCGCTTGCAGGCAGGCTTCGATTTCGCCCATTTCGATGCGGAAACCGCGAATCTTCACTTGATGGTCGATGCGCCCGACGTATTCCAGTGCACCGGCATCGTTGTAGCGCGCCAGATCGCCGCTGCGATACAGGCGCGAACCCGGCTCGCCGCCGAACGGGTCCGGCAGGAAACGCTCGGCGGTCAGCGCCGGGCGGTCGAAATAGCACTGCGCCAGACACGCTT
The DNA here is from genome assembly GCF_014268545.1 of Pseudomonas sp. SWRI81. Taxonomy (NCBI): domain Bacteria; kingdom Pseudomonadati; phylum Pseudomonadota; class Gammaproteobacteria; order Pseudomonadales; family Pseudomonadaceae; genus Pseudomonas; species Pseudomonas sp. SWRI81. The sequence continues at coordinate 19,105 of NZ_JABWQS010000035.1, read as the reverse complement.
GCGCGCCGATGTACAGTTCGCCGACGCCTTCGGCCGCAAGCAACTCGCCCGCCGCATCCAGCACATACAACGCGCGTCCCGCCGTGGCCTGACCAATCGGAATACCGAAGGTGTCGCTGGCATCTTGCAGACGGCATTCATGCACGCTGGACACCACCGTCGCCTCGGTCGGACCGTAGGTATTGAGCAGCCGCACATGGCCCAGACCCGCGGCGTGCCACAGGCGCAAGCCCTCGACGGACATCGCCTCGCCACCGACGTGAACCTGACGCAGCTGGCCCAGCCCCGCCACGCGGCCGTTGGCGCATTCGCGCGCCAGCAAATACCAGTACGCCGCCGGCAAGTCGGCGAGTGTCACCTGGTGCGCAACGATGGCAGCGGCCATCTGGCCGACATCCCACGGCTCGTCGCCGCGCATGACCAGCGCCGCGCCGACACACAGCGGCGGGTAGCACTGCTCGACGAAACCGTCGAAGCTGAAGGTCGCAAATTGCAGCACGCGATCCTCGGCGGTCAGTCGCGAATACTCGGCAGCGGTCTGGCAGAACTCGCGCAGCGCGCCATGATCGATCGCCACGCCTTTGGGTTGCCCGGTCGAGCCGGAGGTGTAGATGACGTACGCGAGGTCCGCCGCGACTGCCTGGTTGTCTGGATCGGTGTCGGCATAAGCGGCCAGCTCAGCCTGCAGATCGCCAAGGCTCAGACGCGTCAGCGTGGTCGGCAGCGGCAGGTCAGCGAGCAAATCGGACTCGCACAGCAACAGATCGAGACGGCTGTCATCGATCATGTAGGCGAGGCGCTCAGCCGGGTATTGCGGATCAAGCGGCACGTACGCCGCCGCGCTTTTCAGGACCGCCAGCAGGCTGACGATCAACTGCGGCCCGCGACGCATCGCCAGGCCGATGCGCTGGCCGGGCGCGACGCCAAGCGCCAGCAAGCGATGGGCCAGGCGGTTGGCCTGCGCGTTCAATTCGCCGTAGCTCAGCTGTTGCTCGCCGACTTGTAATGCCAATGCGTGGGGCGTCGCGGCCGCCTGGGCGGCAAAGCGTTGGTGCACCAGCGCTTCGCTGCGCAGTTGCAGCGTCAGCGGTTGACTGGCGGCCAGCACCTGCGCGCGCCCCGCATCGTCCAGCAAGTGCAACGCGCCGAGACGGATGTCAGGGGTCGCAACCATTTGCGCCAGCAGGTGCTGCAGATTGGCGCTCAACTGCGCCACTTGCGCGGCACTGAAACGCGCGGTGTCGTAGCTGAATTCCAGGCGCAGGCCGGCGGCCAGTTCGATGCCCAGGGTCAGCGGGTAGTGGGTGCGTTCGTGGTTGTGCAGGTCGCCGAAAGACAACCCGGCCGGCGCGCCGCGCTTGAGCGCTTCGGCCACCGGGAAGTTTTCGAATACCAACAGGCTGTCGAACAGCGCCGTGCCTTGGTGCCCGGCCCAACCCTGAATATCGTAGAGCGGCACATGTTCAAACTCGCGCATGCTCAGGTTCTGCGCCTGCAACTCGCCGAGCCACTGGCCCAGTGGTTGGTCCGGCGCTGCGCCGCAGACCATCGGCAGTGTATTGATGAACAGCCCCAGCTGTTGCTCGATGCCCGGCAATGCCGCCGAACGACCGGCAACCGTGGCGCCAAACGCCACGTAATCCTGACCGGTGTAGCGTTGCAGCAACAGCGCCCACGCCGCTTGCATCACGGTGTTCAGGGTGACTTTGTGCTGGCGGGCGAAATCCGCCAGCGCGCGAGTGGCGGCCTCATCGAGCGCAACGATCAGCTCTTCACTGCCCTGCCCGGCAACCGGTGGGCGCAAGGCTTCGGCGAGCAGCGTCGGCGTGTGCAATGGCGCCAGCGCAGCGGTCCAGAACTGCTCACCGGCGCTGGCCGATTGTTGCTGCAACCAGCCGAGGTAATCGCGGTATTGGCCCAGCGGTTTGCCCGGCGCTTGCCCGGCGTAGTGCTGGATCACTTCGGCGAGCAATTGGGCGTTGCTCCAGCCGTCCATAAGGATGTGATGACTGGTGTAGATCAGGTGCCAGGCGTGCGCACCGCTACGCACCAATTGCAGACGCAACAGCGGCGCGGCGCTCAACTCGAAACCCCGCTCGCGCTCGGCATCGGCCAAGGCATCGAGGTCGGCATCGGTCTGCTCGATCACCTGCAATGGCAAGTCGACCTGCCGATGAATCGCCTGATGCGCGCTGTGCAGGCCCTGCCAGTGAAAACTGCTGCGCAGAATGTCATGACGCGCCAGCGCCGCTTGCCAGGCTGCGCTGAAACGCACGAGGTCGAGGCCGTTGATGTCCAGGCGCAACTGGTTAATGTAAGCGCCAACCTGCGGCTCGTACAGGGTGTGGAACAGCATGCCCTGCTGCATCGGCGACAGTGGATACAGGTCTTCAAGCGCCGGCAGCGTCAGCGGCAAATCGTCGAGTTGCTGCTGTGTCACGCTGGCCAGCGGGAAGTCAGACGGTGTCGCCTGCCCGGCCGGGGTCTGGCAGCAATGGTCGATCAGCGCCTTGAGTTCGTCGGCATAAGCGCTGGCCAATGTTGTGATGGTCGCGGCATCGAACATCTGCTCGCTGAAACCCCATTGCAGGGCGAGTTCGCCGCCATACACCTGGCCTTCGACTGTCAGCCAGTTGGCCAGCGGCGCCTGCTCGTCCTGCGCCGTACCGCTGCGTTCGCGGGCCGGTTCCCACAGAGCTGCCTCGTCGAACTGGCGATCAAACTGGCCGAGGTAATTGAAGGTGATGCGCGGCGGCGTCAGCGCGGCGAGCGACTGCTGCACCGCGGGCTCACCGAGGTAACGCAGCACGCCATAACCCAGGCCTTTGCCGGGCACCGCACGCAGTTGCTCCTTGATCGACTTGATTGAGGCCGACAGGCTATCGAGCGGTTGCAGGCTGACCGGAAACAGGCTGGTGAACCAACCCACGGTGCGGGTCAGGTCGAGGTCATCGAACAGGTCTTCGCGGCCATGCCCTTCCAGCTGAATCAGTGCCGAGGGCTGACCGCTCCAGCGGCAAATCACTCGCGCCAGGGCGGTCAGCAGCAGGTCATTGACCTGGGTGCGATAAGCCGCCGGCGCGGTTTGCAGCAGTTGCCGGGTGAGGTCGCTGTCCAGGCGCACTTCGATTTTCTGCCCGAAACGGTTTTCCAGGCTGCCGTCGGCGCGGTCGCATGGCAACTCGGCCGCCGCCGTTTGTTGCTGCCAGTACGGCACCTGCGAACGCAGTTGCGGCAGGTAATCATGCAGGTGTTCAGCCCATGCCTGATAAGCGCTGGTCCGCGCAGGCAGCACCACGCCGCCGCCACTTTCCAGCTGCGTGTAGGCCTGCTGCAAGTCTTCCAGCAGGACACGCCAGGAAACACCGTCGACCGCCAGGTGGTGGATCGCCAGCAACAGGCGTTGTGTGTTGTCAGCCATCTGCACCAGCAGCGGCCGCAGCAACGGACCGGCGTGCAAGTCGAGGCTGCGTTGCGCTTCATCGCACAATGTGGCGAGTGTGGCGGCGCTGTCCGCCTGGCGCTGCCACAAGCCGGATTCGCTGACGGTCTCGGCATAGGCCTGCTGCCAGCCTTGCGCGGTTTCAGTGAAACGCAGACGCAATGCGTCGTGCTGGTTGAGCAGTTGCGTCAGCGCGCGCTCCAGCACATCGGCCCGCAGGGTTTGCCGTGGGGTCAGCAGCAGCGACTGGTTCCAGTGTCCACGCACCGCCATCGGTTGATCGAAGAAATGATGCTGCACTGGCGTCAGCCGCACCCCGCCAGTGGCGGGAGCCTGCTCTTGAGTGGTTTGCTGGTCGAACGTGGCGACCAGCGCCAGACTGCGCACGGTCTGGTACTGGAATACATCACGCGGGCTCAGGCGAATGCCGGTCTGGCGGGCGCGGCTGACCACCTGGATCGAAATGATCGAGTCACCGCCCAGCTCGAAAAAGTTATCGTCCAGGCCGATTCGTTCAGCGCCTAACACCTGCTGCCAGATCGCCGCGAGGGCTTTTTGCAGGTCGTCCTCAGGTTCGATAAATGCCTGCTGAACGGCCGCTTCCGGCTCCGGCAAGGCACGGCGATCGAGCTTGCCGTTGGCGGTTACCGGCAGTTTCAGCAGCGGCATGAAATACGTCGGCACCATGAATTCCGGCAGGCCGGCCAGCAGCCACGCCTTGAGGGTTGGCTGCCATTGCGCGTCCGGCTCGGCGTCTGCGAGCACCAGATACGCGACCAGATGCTTGCCGCCCTGCACCAGCACCACCGCCTCGCGCACCGATGGATGTTGCATCAGCCGGGTTTCGATTTCGCCCAGTTCAATGCGCAAACCGCGCAGTTTGACCTGATGGTCGAGACGGCCCAGGTACTCGATCACGCCATCGGCGCGTTGGCGCGCGCGGTCACCGGTACGGTACAACCGCGCGCCGACATGGAACGGGCACGGCACAAAACGCTCGGCGGTGAGCGCCGGACGCCGATGGTAACTGCGTGCGAGACCCGCACCGCCCAGGTACAACTCGCCGGCCACGCCCGCCGGCACCGGGGACAATTGCGCATCCAGCACGTGGGTGCGCAGGTTGGCGATCGGCTCGCCAATCGGCACGCTGTCGGCGCCCTCGTCGACGCAGGTCCAGTGAGTCACGTCGATCGCCGCTTCGGTCGGGCCGTAAAGGTTGTAGAGCCCCGCTTGCGGCAGCTTGGCGAACACTTGCAACTGCGCGTCCAGCGGCAGCGCTTCACCGCTGCAAACGATGCGTTTGAGACTGCTGCACGCCGCGACGCCCGGCTCGTGAATAAACGCCTGGAGCATCGACGGGACGAAGTGCAGCGTGGTGATGTGATGTCGGCCGATGGTCTCGATCAGCCGCGCCGGCTCACGGTGCTCGCCCGGCGCCGCCACCACCAGACGCGCGCCGCTCATCAATGGCCAGAAGAATTCCCAGACCGAAACGTCGAAACTGAACGGGGTCTTTTGCAACACTGCGTCGCGCTGATCCAGCGCATAGGCTTGCTGCATCCAGCACAAGCGGTTGACCAGCGCGGCGTGACTGTTGCCGGCCCCCTTCGGTTTACCGGTGGAGCCGGAGGTGTAAATCACATAGGCCAGGTTCAGGCTGTGCATCGGCACCTGCACCCGCGTATCGCTGTAGCGCGCCAGCCAGTCGTCGTTCCGATCAAGGGCGATCACCGTCACCCCTTCGGCCGGCAAGCGTTGCAGCAGGCTGCTTTGGCTCAACAGCAGCGTAATCGCGCTGTCCTCGATCATGTAGGCCAGGCGTTCCGGCGGGTACTCAGGATCCAGCGGCACGTAGGCGCCGCCGGCCTTGTGAATCGCCAGCAGGCCGACGACCATTTCAATCGAACGCTCCATCGCGATGCCCACCAGTCCATCCGGACCGACGCCCTGCTCACGCAGCAGATGGGCCAATTGGTTGGCACGGGCATCCAGCTGCGCATAGCTCAGCTCGGTGTCACCGAACGCCAGCGCCGTGGCGTGGGGGGTGCGATCGACCTGAGCCTCGATCAGCTGGTGCATGCACTGTTCGATCGGATAGCGTTGTGCGGTGTCGTTCCAGTCGTGAACCAGCACTTGCAGTTCATCTGCGTCGAGCAGCGGCAGCTCGCCGATACGCTGCTCGGCATCACCGACCATCGCTTGCAACAGACGCGTCCAGTGCCGTGCCATACGTTCGATGGTGGAGGCTTCGAACAGATCGCTGGCATAGGTCAGCGCCGCGCGCAGCTTGCCGCCCTGCTCATAGGTGTCCAGGGTCAGGTCGAATTGGGTCGTGCGGCTCTGCCAGTCGAGCGCGCTCAGTTGCAGCCCCGACGCCGTGGTCAGCGCCGCCAGATCGGCGACCTGCGGCTGGTGGTTGTACATCACCTGGAACAGCGGCGTATGGCTCAGGCTGCGCTCCAGTTTCAGCGCTTCGACCAGTCGCTCGAACGGCAGATCCTGATGTGCCTGGGCGCCGAGCGCGGTGTCCTTGATGTTGCGCAGCAGATCGGCGATGCGGGTCTGGCCATCCAGCTCGGTGCGCAGCACCTGGGTGTTGACGAAGAAGCCGATCAGGCCTTCGACTTCGGCGCGGTTACGGTTGGCGATCGGCACGCCGATGCGGATGTCGTTCTGCCCGGTATAGCGATGCAGCAGCACATTGAAAGCGCCCAGCAACAGCATGAACAAGGTGATGTTGTGCTTGCGCGCGGTGCTGCGCAGTTGTTGCGCCAGCTCGCTGTCGAGGGTGAATTCATGGCGGGTGCCGCGATAGCTCGGCACGGCCGGACGCGAGTGATCGGTCGGCAGTTCCAGCACCGGGTGTTCATCACCCAGGCGCGCCTGCCAGTATTCCAGTTGCCGTGCCTGCTCGCCCGCCTCCAGCCAGCGCCGCTGCCACAACGCGTAGTCGCTGTACTGGATCGGCAACGCCGGCAGTTGCGGCTCGGCGCCCGCATCATGGGCGTCGTAGCAACGGGTGAATTCGTCGATCAGGACATTCATCGACCAGCCGTCGGAGACGATGTGGTGCAGGGTCAGCAGCAACACATGCTCATGCTCGGCCAGGCGCAGCAGTTTCACCCGCAGCAAGGGTCCGCACGCCAGATCGAACGGCTGCAGCGATTGCGCTTCGACCTCGCGCAGTACCGCTTGCTCCCGCGCCTGCGCCGGCAACTCGCGCAGATCGACCTGCTCGACGCGCAACGGCGCACTGCCCGGCACCTGCTGCAAACGGTCATCGGCCTGACGCTCGAACACCGTGCGCAAGGTTTCATGACGCGCCACCAGACTGGCGAACGCCTGCTCCACCGCTACGGTGTTGAGAGACCCCTTGAGCCGCACCGCACCGGGCAGATTGTAGGCGCCACTGTGCTGATCCAGTTGCCAGAGAAACCACATGCGCTGCTGGGCGTAGGACAACGCGTGACGGTCCTCGGCCTCGACACCGGCGGGAATCGGGAATTGCGCGAAATCCACACCTTCCTTGTTCAGCGCAGCCAGGAACATCTGGCGCTTTTCCAGGGGCAACCCGATAAACCGGCGAGCGAGTTTCAAGGAGTCTTCAGCATTCATTTCTAAGCATCCGGATCAGTAGGCAGGAAGCACAAAGGCACGTCGTCCCTATAAAACGAATGCAGACCGGAAAAATTAGCGAATGAGAACAACTGTCAGGCGGGGGGCAAAGCGCAGGCTTGCGGATATGAAAAACCCCTGTAGGCGTGAGCCTGCTCGCGGTAGCGGTATTCCAGACAATGATGATTTGACTGATACACCGCTATCGCGAGCAGGCTCACTCCTACAGGTTTCGAGCCGATTTCGGAGTGATTACACAGCAGCCAGCGCACCCAGCCGCCGATGATGAACGTCCAGATGCCCCTTTATCAGGCGCAGCACTTTGGCTTCGTGTTCATGGATGAAAAAGTGCCCGCCAGCAAACATGTCCACGGAGAAACTGCCGGAGGTCTCCCGGCTCCAGCCGATCAACTGTTCGGTGGTCGCACGGTCGGTGCTGCCGCCGAGCACGTGGACCGGGCAATCGAGCCGTGGCCGCTCGACCGGGCGATGGCTGCCGCACAACAGGAAGTCGGCACGCAGGATCGGCAGGGTCAGGCTCATCAATTCCTGGTTTTCCAGGGCCTCGGCGCTGGTGCCCTGCAGCGAGCGTAATTGCTCCAGCAACTCGGCATCGGTTTTGGGGCGCGCCAGGTCACGATCGTATTCGTCGCGCAGACTCGGAGCGGCGGTGCCCGAGGCAAACAGCGCCACCGGCGGCGGACAACCCAGGGCGCGCAAGGCGTGCGCCAGTTCAATGGCGAGCAGCGCCCCCAGACTGTGACCGAACAGGGCATAAGGCGCTTGCAGCGAACCGCGCAGCTCACGGGCCAATTGCTGCACCAGCGCCGGCATGTCGGTCTGCAACGCTTCATCGAAACGCATGCCGCGCCCCGGTAATTCCACAGGCTGTAACTTCAGCCACTCGGGCAGCTTGCGCCGCCAGCGGCTGTACACCATGGCACTGGCCCCCGAATACGGCAGGCACAGCAGTGTCAACTGAGTCACCGCGCTCACCTCCAAAAAAACCATATTGCTAACAGAACGCACGAGCGCGGCTGAAAGTTAACCAGCGCGGTAAATTTCCCCCCACATGGCACGTCTCCTGTTCACGCCAAAACCAACAAGAGGCATCGCCGTGGACCTGCAGACGATTCTGAGTTTACTGTTCGCCAATGCCAGCGCCGTCGGGATTGAAGGGGTCTTTCAATTCGTGTTTGCCCCGCATCAGGCCTTCTGGTCGGAAATTCGCCAGACCACACGCACCGAAGCCGGACGTCATGCAAGCCCGGACGTGACCATCGAAGTGGCGGAAAAAGATTTCATGGGCATCATGGCCGGCACCGCCAACGTCGAGGAGCTGTTCGCCAGCGGGCGCCTGAAGATTGGCGGCAACATGGGCCTGGCAACGATGCTGCCGCAGATCATCGACCATGCGCGCAGCGGTGCCGCCACCGTGGAAAAGGTCGACATGAACAAGCGCTACCCGACACCGCCGCGAGTCAGCGAACGACTGACCGCGCGCCTGCCGGTGCAGACCGTGGTCGAACGCATTGCGCGCAGCGAACTGTCGGTCGAGCAGTTCAAGCGCGATTACCTGCCCAACGGCGTTCCGGTGGTCATCAGCAATGCCCTGCACGACTGGCCACTGTTCAAGCTCAGCCGCGAAGAATCGCTGGTGCATTTTGCCCAATTGCAAGGCATCACCCGCCACGGCGACTACGTGAAAAAGACCTTTTCCACCGAGCGTGATTTTCGCTCCACGTCGATGGCCGAATTCATCGCCTCGCTGGACAGCCCGGCCGTCAAAGGCCCAGACGGCGAGCCGCCGGCATACATGGGCAACAACATTTTGCCGGCGCAGTTGTTGGAACAGATCCAGTACCCGCCCTACTTCGACTCCTCGCTGTTCATCCCGCCGCGCATCTGGATCGGCCCCAAAGGCACGCTGACGCCGTTGCATCGCGATGACACCGACAACCTGTTCGCGCAGGTCTGGGGCCAGAAGAAATTCACCCTCGCCGCCCCGCATCACCGCGCGGCACTCGGTACATGGTCGACGGCACCACAGGGTGGCCTGGACGGCTGCGACTTCAACCCGGACGCGCCGGACTATGAACGCTTCCCGGCGGCGCGCGAGGTGACGTTTTTGCGGGTGACGCTGGAGGCTGGGGATCTGCTGTTCTTGCCGGAGGGCTGGTTCCATCAGGTGGAATCGGTGTCGACGTCGTTATCGGTCAACTTCTGGGTCAACTCCGGCCGGGGCTGGTAACCCGATCCCCTGTAGGAGTGAGCCTGCTCGCGAAGCGGTGGGTCAGTCAGCACATCACCATCTGACCCACCGCCTTCGGGAGCAAGCCCCCTCCCACAATGGAATTTCATTTCAAGTGGCGGAAACTTTGAAACGCTGAAACCAACACCACCGCCCCCGCCGCAATCGCCAGCCAGAACCCGCTGCGCGCGCCAAACGCATCCACCAGCGCGCCCGATCCGGCGGCGCCGATCGCCACGCCAATACTCAACCCCGTCACCAGCCAGGTCAGGCCCTCGGTCAGTTTGGCCGGCGGCACGATGCGTTCGATCAGGGCCATCGCCACGATCAGCGTCGGCGAAAAAAACAGCCCGGCCACGAACACCGCCAGCGACAAGCCGACAATATTGCTCGCCCACAGCAGCGGTAACGTGGTCACTGCGGTCGCCACACCGCCATAGAGAAACAGTCGCGGCAACGGCAGCTTCGAGCGCATTGCGCCGAAGGCGATGCCGGCCAGGCACGAGCCGATGGCGTAGACCGACAAGACAATGCTCGCCGCCGCTGGCTGGCCCTGCTGCTGGGCGAAAGCGACGCTGACCACATCGATCACCCCGACGATGACGCCCATGGCGAGCATCAAGGCCAGCAGCCACTGGACATCCGTCGAACGAATGATCGAGCGCTGATGCTCAGACTCATGCGGATGCACCGGCGGCTCGGTGCTGCGTTGGGCGACGAACACCGTCACGCCGATCGCCAGCGCCAACAACGCCGCCAACGGCCCGGCCTCGGGAAACACCGCGACGGACAAACCCACCGACAGCGGCGGCCCGACGATAAAGCAGACCTCGTCGAGCACCGACTCCAGCGCATAGGCCGTCTGCAATTGCGGCTGGCCACGGTAGATCTCAGTCCAGCGCGCCCGCACCATCGCCGACATGCTCGGCATGCAGCCGGCCAGCGCGGCGCAGACAAACAATGTCCAGTTCGGCGCCTGCATTCGCGTGCACAACAGCAGCATCAATAACCCGCCGCCCCCCGTCAGAGCCGCTATCGGCAGAACCCGCCCCTGTCCGTAGCGATCAACCAGCCGCGACACCTGCGGCGCGCAAAATGCCGTTGCCAGGGCAAACGTCGCCGCCACCGCGCCGGCCAGCGCATAGCCGCCGGTCAATTGCGCGAGCATGGTGATCACGCCGATGCCGGTCATGGAAATCGGCATGCGCGCAATCATCCCGGCCAGCACAAACGCACGGGCGCCGGGGGCGGTGAACAGTTCGCGGTACGGGTTTGCCATGGGGACTGCCTCATCAAGGGCAGCCAACTTGCCATAGCGTTCAAGCGCGTGGAAGCGGCGAATTGTTAGTGGAATGTGAAGCACCGGGAGAACCGTGGTCATAGCTTGCTTGCGCTGCAATGGCTTGGCCACACGACAGGGCTGCCTGCCCGCTGCCCCTGACCACTCGTCGAAAATGCCTATGCACCTGTCAGACCTGACAGGTGTGCTTTTCCCTACAGCGCGCTTTGATGGAGGCAGTTCTACGCCAGCAGGAATTTCGCCATGAAGCCGCCGCAAACAACCGCGCCACCACGCAGCGCGACGCCTCCATTCGTCGTGCGCAGTCTTTTTTGCCCGCCACCGACACGCGTGGATGAAGCGTTGGGCCGAGAGGTCAACGAGCGCTTGATGGCCTGGATACCGACCGTGGGAATCTTCGCCGGCAAGCATGAAAAATTGCGTGCCAGCGATTTCGGCCGCTATGCCATGTTGTGTCACGCCGACACGGACGATCCGGACAGGCTGCTCCTCGCCGCCCAATGTTTCGCCGCGCTGTTTGCAGTGGATGACCATTATTGCGACGACCCGTCACTCGGTGGCAGTCCCGAAAAAGTGGCCGAGAAACTGTCGTTCGCGATTACCGCCATTGACCCGGCGTATTTGCCCGCCCCCTTCGACGGCGAACTGTTGCAACAGCAAAGGGCAGATCCGGTGATCAGAGGACTGCTGGCCTACATGGCGCGAGTGGCGCACTTTTGCACGCCGTCGCAGGTAGCCCGCGTGCGCCAAATCACTATCGCCATGTTCGTTACCATGGCGGCGGAGGGTCCGTGGCGTATCTACGGCACCCAGCCGACCATTGCCGAATATCTGGCGAGCCGGCAAGTCAACAGTTTCTGGCCCTGCCAGGTACTGATCGATGCCATTGATGGCTATGAGGTGCCAGCCAACCTGTATGCCAGGCCGGACGTCCACCGCATCAGCGCACTCGCTTCCCTGGCCACCACCCTGGTCAATGACCTGTATTCCGCCTACAAGGAACACCTCAAGGAAACGGGCGACTTCAAGCTTCCTTACTTGTTGGCGGCCAGGCATAACTGTTCGTTACAGGACGCCATCGATAAAGCGGCGGATATTCATGATGCCGTGATGCAGCAATACGTGGCGCTGGAGCGGCAGTTGCTCAGCGATGCCACACCCTTGCTCAAACGTTATCTGACGGGCCTGACTGCGTGGATCGCAGGCAATTGGGAATGGCACAAACACAGCGCCCGCTACCGGATCTGAGCGCTCTGTTGAACCCCGGATCGCCATGAAGATGACGACAGCAGAGTGATTTTCCTGCGCCCTTTGCTGAACTCTCGCCTGCGCACACCAGTCAGCTAGTTAAATCCACGCTCAGGCGCTGACATCTATGCACATCTCCCTCGCCCGCCAGGTGGCTGTTATCACCGGCGCCAGCTCCGGCATCGGCCACGCCGCCGCCCAGGCACTGGCCGCTGCCGGTGCCGCCGTCGTCATCAACTACAACAGCAGCGCCAGACCCGCTGAAGAACTGGCTGCGAAAATCAACGCCGAGGGCGGCAAAGCGCTCGCCATCGGTGCCGATGTCTCGAAAGAAGACGAAGTCGAGCGGCTGTTTGCCGAGACCGTCGACGCCTTTGGCTCGCTGGACATTCTGGTGGCCAACTCCGGCCTGCAGAAAGACGCCGCAGCCGTGGACATGACGCTCGACGACTGGAATACGGTGATCGGCGTCAACCTCACCGGGCAGTTTCTCTGCGCCCGCGCGGCGTTGCGGATTTTCCAGCGTCAGGGCGTGCGCGAAGGCGTGTCCCGGGCCGCCGGCAAGATCATTCACATGAGTTCGGTGCACCAGCGCATTCCCTGGGCCGGGCACGTCAACTATGCGGCGTCCAAGGGTGGCGTCGATCAATTGATGCAGAGCCTGGCCCAGGAGGTCAGTCACCAGCGCATCCGCATCAACAGCATTGCCCCGGGGGCGATTCGCACCGCGATCAACGCTGAAGCCACCGCAGGCGAGGCAGGCAAAAAACTTCTCGAACTGATTCCCTACGGGCGCATCGGCGACGTCGAGGATGTTGCCAACGCGGTGGTGTTCCTTGCCAGTGATCTGTCCGATTACATTGTCGGCACCACGTTATTTATCGACGGCGGCATGAGCCTCTATCCGGGGTTTCGCGGCAATGGCTGATCATCATCCGGAACGCCAAAGCGCCATCGATGCCCACGGCATCATTGGCGACATGCGCAGTGCGGCGCTGGTCAACGACAGGGGCAGTGTGGATTTTTTCTGCTGGCCGGAGTTCGACAGCCCGTCGATTTTCTGTTCGTTGCTGGACACGCCTGAGGCAGGGATTTTCCAGCTCGCACCGGACTTGCCCGGCGCCCGGCGCGAGCAGATTTATCTGCCCGACACCAACGTCTTGCAGACTCGCTGGTTGAGTGAACAAGCGGTGGTCGAGGTCACCGATCTGTTGCCCATCGGCGACCACGAAGACGCCCTGCCGCTGCTGATGCGCCGCGTGCGTGTAGTCAGCGGCTCGGCGACGTTCCACCTGCTCTGCGCGGTGCGCCATGATTACGGCCGCGCCGATACTCAGGCGCAGTGGGACGATAAGGACGTGACGTTCAGCGCCGCCGGCCAGCCGTCACTGCGCCTGGCCTCGGATCAGCGGTTAACGCTCGACGCCAACGCGGCGGTGGCGCAGTTCACCCTCAAGCAAAATGAAACTGCCGTGTTCATGCTCGGCGCCAGCGACGACCCGCGCTTCGCCGCAGGGGCCGCTGAACTGTGCCTACAGCGCACCTTGCTGTTCTGGCGCGGCTGGATCGGCCAGTCCAACTACCGCGGACGCTGGCGAGAAATGGTCAACCGCTCGGCCCTGGCCCTGAAACTGCTGACCTCGCGCAAGCACGGCGCGATCCTCGCCGCCGCCACCTTCGGTCTGCCGGAAACTCCTGGCGGCGAACGCAACTGGGATTACCGCTACACGTGGATCCGCGATGCTTCGTTCACAGTGTATGCGTTCATGCGTTTGGGTTTTGTCGATGAAGCCAACCACTACATGCAATGGCTGCGTGGACGGGTCAGCGATTGCTGCGGCAAACCGATGAAGTTGAACATTCTCTACGCCATCGACGGCCGCCAGGAGCTGCCGGAGACCGAACTGACGCACCTGTCCGGCCACGGCGGCGCGCAACCGGTGCGTATCGGCAACGGTGCTTACGAGCAGATCCAGCTCGACATTTTTGGCGAGCTGATGGACGCGGTTTATCTGGTCAACAAATACGGCGACGCGATTTCCCATGAAGGCTGGAAGCACGTCTGCGAAGTGGTCAATCAGGTCTGTGAGACCTGGCAGACCGAGGATGTCGGTATCTGGGAAATGCGCGGCGAGCAGCATCACTTTCTGCACTCACGCTTGATGTGCTGGGTGGCCCTGGATCGCGCCATCCGTCTGGCCTCGAAACGCTCGCTGCCGGCACCGTTCGCCCGTTGGGATCAGACCCGGCAAGCGATTTATGCCGACATCTGGGACAACTTCTGGAATGAAGAGCGGGGACATTTCGTCCAGTACAAGGGTGGCACCGCGCTGGATGGCTCGATGCTGTTGATGCCGCTGGTGCGTTTCGTCAGTGCCAAGGACCCGCGCTGGCTGTCGACGCTCGCAGCGATCGAAAAAAGTCTGGTGCGCGACGGCATGGTTTATCGCTACCGCAACGACGACGGCAATATCGATGGCCTCAGCGGCACCGAAGGCGCATTCGCCGCATGCTCGTTCTGGTACGTCGAATGCCTGGCCCGCGCCGGGCAAGTGGAAAAAGCGCATCTGGAGTTTGAACAGTTGCTGCGGTATGCCAATCCGCTGGGGCTGTATGCCGAAGAGTTCGACAGCCATGGCCGGCATTTGGGCAACACGCCGCAAGCGCTGACGCATCTGGCGTTGATCAGTGCGGCGAGTTTTCTGGATCGCAAGTTGAGTGGGGAAAAGAGTTCCTGGCAGCCGTAAATCTCGCCACCGTCTGTAGGACATATTCCACAAAACTGTGCTTTACCAGGCCAAGTCCTACGCAGCCATCAGCAAAATAATTCCTTTGTGGCGAGGGAGCTTGCTCCCGCTGGGTCGCGAAGCGGCCCCAAACCCTGCGTCTCCATCCGTCCAGAGGGACCGCATTGCCTGGCTTTGCGCCTGCTGCGCAGCCGAGCGGGAGCAAGCTCCCTCGCCACAAAACACGCGTCTCATGGGGATTACACCGCCTCAACATCCCTTGGACTATCCTCCCCCTGCAACTTGCAGTCACACCCGGAAATACCCTGTTGCCAGCGGTTACATCCGCACCTACCATCCAACGCAACGGGCACAGCGGAGCTGTCCAACCACCCCCGAATTCAAGGAACCGGAATGCCTCACCACGTCCAGCGCAGCATCGACTCCCCTCTTCGCACCGGGCTGACCCGCACCCAGCTCTGGGAAGCCGCCGATAAGGGCCTGATCAAATGCTGGGAAATCGGCCGCCAGCGTGCCGAGCGCTTTCCCGATCTGGCTCAGCGATGCCTTGCAGGCGAATTGCCGGTGCTCGGCTGGAAAGGTGGCGTCAGTCGCAGCCTGAAGAAAAACGAGAAATACGGCTCGCTGAAATATCTGGCGCAGTGGCAGGGTTTACGTGGTGAGGATCTGGATATTGACTTGGCTGAGGAACGTTCGCTGACATGCTCGCGGACGAAGATGAAAGTGACGTTTACCCCGGATCGGACCAAGTATTTCAATCAGGTGGCGGAAGTTGCAGAGTAAACCCAGCGTGCAGTTCTTCTAAGACAAGAGAACCTAATGAAACCTAAATCAGACAATCTTTTTCATTTCACCAAGAACATTGAATTCCTCAAGAGCATACTTACTAATGGACTTCTTCCTCGCTACTGCCTTGAAGATAGCCGCTGGCTAGAGGTTGACAGAAACTTTATCGCTTATCCAATGATATGCTTCTGCGACATCCCCATTTCAAGAATCTCCGAACACACAAACTTTTATGGGCAATATGGAATCGGTCTTACAAAAAAATGGGGACTAACTAACAAACTGACCCCGGTAATCTACGCTCCACAAGGTTCAGCAGCAATCCGGGTCGCAGACTATTTATTTAGCCAGAATTATGATGGGCAACCAGATAAAAAAGAAAAAAACGATAAAAATTCAGACTATATCTACGAGCTGATTACACTAATAAAACCTATTTCTGGGAAAATGAACATAGGGGGAGATATCGTGGAAAAAGACTTCTACCAAGAAAACGAATGGAGATTCATTGCTTCAGATGCAGATATAATCTTTGAGGACGAACCAATAGAAAACAGAGAAATCGCAAATAAAAAACTAGAACACCAGCGCCTTCAAATCGCCCCCCAAGACATTCGATACATATTTGTCAAAAACGACTATGAAATTCCCGCACTTGTTGACTTCATAAACACGAATCTAGGCCACTACCCTCATAACGACATAAAATTACTAATTACAAGAATACTTTCCATAGAAACCATATATTCAGACATTTAAAAAGCTCGCCACTTGCTTTAAGCAATAGCAAAAAGTTAAGGAATTCTGAGTTGACAATACAAAAAAAACGAAAAAAACGACCGTGTTGGGTCGTACAGTATTGGTTTGAGCTAGCCATTTTTGCCGTTGGCACTGTGTGCATATTGTCGACTTTTTTCGCAGACAGCTATCGAGGTAACAAGCTTGATCCGACGCTTGCAGGGCAGTTTGGCGACTTCGTAGGTGGGTTTATAGGGACGTTCTTCGCGCTAATGAGCACAGTCCTCTTATTCGCAACTTTAAGAAGCCAGCGAAGCTCTTCGTCCTTACAGAATTTTGAAACCAAACATTTTGAATTAATAAAAATGCATCGCGATAACGTTTCAGAACTAGAAGTCCAAGGATTAAAAGGAAGAAAAATTTTCGTTGCGCTCATCCGCGAGCTTAGAGAAATTTTAAAAATCGTAAAAGAAGCTACTGTCAATAGCAACTCATCGCTAAATCAGAAACAGCTAATACACATTAGTTATTATTGTTTATTACTTGGAACCGGACCTAACTCCACAAGAGTTTTAAAGGAGGCACTCATAGGCTTCAACGATGATTTAATATCCCAGATCATCAGAACACTAGACAATCCGTACACCAAAAGCAAAATACAAAAACAAAGAAAGCTAACCTATGTCCCGTTTGAAGGACACCAATCGCGCCTAGGGCATTATTATCGACACCTATACCAGTCCATCAGCTACGTGGACAAACAAACGATATCAATAGACAAATATGAATACATTAAAACCATTCGCGCCCAACTAACAACCCACGAACAGGCACTTTTACTTTTAAACAGCTACTCGCCAATTGGCGGCAGTTGGTGGAACGAGAAATACATAGTTAAATACAGCCTAGTCAAAAACATACCGAAAGACTTTTTTGACTGCCATGAAGAATTGGATATAACGCATGATTTTCCGCCAACTTACTTTGAATGGGAAATAGCCAGATCAAAAACCAACATTTCCCGATGATCACATAGAGCCACCCTTTCAACTCTCATATACATGAATAACTATTTGACTTGGTAATCATTTTAAAAACCCTCAACGCCATACAGGATCTGTTGCAGCGCTAACCGAAAACCGCTCGCGATAGGCCTGTGGCGTGACGCCAATAGCACGGAGAAAATTGCGCCGCAGTGTTTCTTCACTGCCAAACCCGCAATTAGCTGCGATGCGTTTGACCGGCAGGCCGGTATCGCTGAGCAAACGCCGCGCCGTTTCCACCCGGATCAATTCGATGGCCCGGGCCGGGGTCTGACCGGTGTCGGCGCGGTAGTGGCGGATGAAGCTGCGTTCGCTCATGCCGGCCTGTTCGGCCAGCGTGGGAATGCCGAGGTCGCACATGAGGTTCTCGGCGATCCAGGCGTGCAGTTCATCGAAGCGGTTGCCTTGATTTTGCAGTGACAGCGTGACGCTGAACTGTGACTGCCCACCGGGTCGTTTGAGGAACACCACCAAGTGCCGGGCGACGTCCAGGGCGATGTCGCGACCGAGGTCCTCTTCGACCATCGCCAGCGCCAGATCGATACCGGCCGTGACCCCGGCCGAGGTCCACACCGGGCCGTCATTGATGAAAATCGGATTGGCTTCGACGCGCAGCCTGGGATGTTGCTGCGCCAGTTGTTCGCAACGCGTCCAGTGCGTTACCACGCGGCGGCCGTCGAGCCAGCCACTGGCCGCCAGCAGAAAGGCCCCCGTGCACACCGAGGCCACGCGGCGGCAGCCAGCGGCATGTTCGCGCACCCAATCGACCAGTTGCGCATCTTCAGCCGCAGGATAAATGCCCCAGCCACCGGCGATGATCAGCGTGTCGCTGGGCGCCTGCGGCAGCGGTTCGGCCAGCACCGCCAGACCCGCCGACGACATCACCGCCCCGCCCTCGCTGGCAATCACGCTTGGCGCATAAGGCGTCGGCAAGCCGCGCTGACGGGCAAGATCGTTGGCCGAAGCGAACACTTGCAATGGCCCGGTGACATCGAGGATCTGCATGTTGGCGAACGCGAGGACGTGAATGGCTTTGGGCATTTGGCGTAATTCGTGGGGTGATTGGCGTATGCGCCAGAACCTACGCGCCTACAGTCAAGCCGTCCACCCCCTTAATGGAGAAAAACACCATGACGTTGCAGATCGGTTTCCTGTTGTTTCCGCAGGTCCAGCAACTCGACCTGACCGGCCCGTACGATGTGCTCGCTTCGCTGCCGGGGGTGCAGGTGCATCTGGTCTGGAAAGACCTGATGCCGGTCACCGCCAGCACCGGCCTGCTGCTCAAACCGACGACAACGTTTGAAGACTGCCCTTGCCTGGACGTGATCTGCGTGCCCGGCGGTGGCGGTGTCGGGCCGCTGATGGAGGATGAACAAACGCTGAACTTCATCAAACGCCAGGCCGCACAGGCCCGTTATGTGACTTCGGTGTGCACCGGCTCGCTGGTGCTTGGCGCGGCCGGCCTGCTGAAGGGCAAACGCGCGACCACGCACTGGGCGTATCACGATCTGCTGCCGACGCTGGGGGCGATTGCGGTGAAGGATCGGGTGGTTCGCGACGGCAATCTGTTTACCGGTGGCGGGATTACCGCCGGGATCGATTTCGCTCTGGTGCTGGCGGCAGAACTGGTCGATGCCGACACGGCGCAGCTGGTGCAATTGCAGCTGGAATATGCGCCGGCACCGCCGTTCAATTCGGGTAGCCCCGAGGCCGCGCCGAGTGCGATTGTCGATGAGGCGCGCTTGCGTGCGGCGCCTTCGTTGAAGTTGCGCACGGAGATTACCGAGCGCGCGGCTGCCAGGCTCAACCTGCGCTGATCTCGAACGCCCACCGAATCCTGATTGAAATAATGATCCACCATGTGGGAGCGGGCTTGCTCGCGAATGCGGTGTCACAGATACAGTTATGCCGACTGACACACCGCTTTCGCGAGCA
>NZ_JABWQS010000034.1:0-65255 GCF_014268545.1 Pseudomonas sp. SWRI81 | reverse complement strand
GGCTCACTCCTACAATTGCGAATGCGTTCCCCCTGTAGGAGTGAGCCTGCTCGCGATAGCGGTATCCCTGATAGTACGAAACCAGAATTGGTAATCCCTGTTCCGGTGCAAAATCCCCCAAAAACGCCCCTGATTTATATCCTGTGCACCATTTAATTTCATAACTGCGACATTTTGCTCTATTCCTGTGCGCAATGCGTTTGTTACAGTCCGGCTCAATCTCCTCCAACGACAACAAATTTGCCGAGACTTTTGCCCATGATCGAATCCGTCGAATCCTTCCTTGCGCGCCTGAAAAAACGCGACCCGGATCAACCCGAATTTCATCAGGCCGTCGAAGAAGTGCTGCGCAGTCTGTGGCCGTTTCTCGAAGCCAATCCGCATTACCTGACGTCGGGGATTCTGGAGCGCGTCTGCGAGCCGGAGCGTGCGGTGGTGTTTCGCGTGTCGTGGGTCGACGATCTGGGCAAGGTCCAGGTCAATCGCGGTTTCCGTATCCAGATGAACAGCGCCATCGGCCCGTACAAGGGCGGCTTGCGTTTCCATCCATCGGTGAACATGGGCGTGCTGAAATTCCTCGCTTTCGAACAGACTTTCAAGAACTCCCTGACCTCGCTGCCCATGGGCGGCGGCAAGGGCGGGTCGGACTTCGATCCGAAGGGCAAGAGTGACGCCGAGGTCATGCGTTTCTGTCAGGCGTTCATGAGCGAGTTGTATCGCCACATCGGCGCTGACGTAGATGTACCGGCCGGCGATATTGGTGTCGGTGCGCGTGAGATCGGGTTCCTGTTCGGCCAGTACAAACGCCTGAGCAACCAGTTCACCAGTGTACTGACGGGCAAAGGCATGACCTATGGCGGCAGCCTGATCCGTCCGGAAGCCACCGGTTTTGGCTGCGTGTATTTCGCTGAGGAAATGCTCAAGCGACGCGGGCTGAGCGTGGAGGGCAAACGCGTGGCGATTTCCGGTTCCGGCAACGTCGCGCAATACGCGGCGCGCAAGGTCATGGACCTGGGCGGCAAGGTGATTTCCCTGTCCGACTCTGAAGGTACGTTGTATTGCGAAGCCGGATTGACCGAGGAGCAGTGGCGGGCGCTGCTGGAATTGAAGAACGTCAAACGCGGGCGCATCAGTGAACTGGCGGACGCCCATGGTCTGGAGTTCCGCGCCGCACAGCATCCTTGGTCGCTGCCGTGCGACATCGCGTTGCCATGCGCCACGCAGAACGAGCTCGACGCCGACGCCGCACGCACATTGCTGCGCAACGGCTGCGTCTGTGTGGCCGAGGGCGCGAACATGCCGACTACGCTTGCGGCTGTGGATATCTTTATCGAGGCCGGGATTTTGTTTGCGCCGGGCAAAGCTTCCAATGCAGGCGGCGTCGCGGTGAGCGGTCTGGAGATGTCGCAAAACGCCATGCGGCTGCTGTGGACGGCGGGCGAGGTGGACAGCAAGCTGCACGCGATCATGCAGTCGATCCACCACGCCTGCGTGCATTACGGCGAAGAAAACGGCCACGTCAATTACGTCAAGGGCGCGAACATCGCCGGTTTCGTCAAAGTCGCCGACGCGATGCTGGCCCAGGGCGTGGTTTAAGCCGGTTCGATGCGGATCACTTCAATCAGTTGATCGCCGGCAGGACGCTGCCACAACACTTCATCGTTGCGCCGGGCGCCGAGCAAGGCCCGGCCCAGCGGTGAGGCCCAGTTGATCAGGCCCTGACTGGCGTCGGCCTGATCTTCACCGACCAGTTGCACACGATGTTCCGTGTCGTGTTCGTCGGCGAAAGTCACCCGGCTGCCGATCTGCACTTTGTCGGTCGAGGTCGCGGCAAGCGCCACTTGGGCACTGCTCAGGCGCTGAGTGAAGTAGCGCAGATCCCGTTGCAAATCCGCCAGCCGCTGTTTGTCGGCCTGTTCGCCCCTGGCGGTTTGCTCGGCGTGCAAGGTTTGCAGCTCGGCGACTTTCGCCTGCAATTGCGCCAGCCCTTGTGGGGTGACGTAATTGGGCTGCGTGCTGACCTGGCGCTCGACGGGCTGATCGGCTTGTGCGGCGGCGTTATCTTCGTTAACAAAAGCGCGGCTCATGGTGTCCTCCTCTATGAGGTTTGGGCCATGCTCGCAGGTATTTGGTTTCACCGGATATCTGCCAGCGACCTAGGGCGAGCGATAAGCCCGCCCGGCGTCCTGGTCTTTCTGCTGTTGCCAGGCACGCTCGCGCTCGTCCCAATGCTCGTTGCGATATTGCTCGCGATCGCGATTTTCGAGCATCGCCTGACACTGGCGAAAACCGTCGCTCCAGCCTTCGGCGTACTGCCTGTCCTTGAGATAGCGCGGCACGTTCTTGCGAAATTCGCCGCTGATTGAACCGGCCGCCTGGCGGCCACTGATGCAACCGTCATCGAAACCGTCGGCGAAGGCAGGTGGATACCCCTTGGCGATCAGATCTTCATGAGTAGTCTGGCAACCGCCCAGCGCCAGCAAAACGCTCAACAAACCCACGCACCGCCACATCGCATTCTCCCGCGCCGGTTTTTGGCTGATAAGGGAAGTCTAGAAGGGGATTGGTCGGGCGCTGGTGAAAGGCATGTCAGTAATTTGTTGAACAGCACAAATCCCCTGTAGGAGTGAGCCTGCTCGCGATAGCGGTATTTCAGTCGCTACATCATTGACTGGTGGATTGCTATCGCGAGCAGGCTCACTCCTACAGGGGCATGCTCGGAATCAATAGTGATACCACTTCACTTCCAGCATGACTTCAGTCTCAGGGCTGGCGAGCTGGCTGAACTCGCGCTGCGCACTCAAACGCAATCCCAGGTTGCGCGACAGTTCCCACTGCTGATTCAGGCTCAGGCTGCGGCGCACTTCACCGTTGAAAAAATAATCGCCCTTGGCTTCCAGGCTCAAGTTGCCCAGCGGGTTTTTCCACAGCACGCCCGTGTTGAAACCGCCCGCTGGGGAGACGAATTCGGCGAAGTCATTGTTGTGTTCCACCCGCACCGTGCCGAGGGCAAACCCGAGCACGTCTTCGCCTAACTGCCACGTACCGCCGCCGCCGCCGTTGACGTGGCTGACCAGCGTTTCGTCATCATGCTTGCCGGGCACCCGCTCAAGACCGCCGGTAACTTGCCACGACCACGGTTGCAGCAGCTCGTTGCGCGGTGTCAGCGAACGAATCGTCGCCAGATCCAGTTGTTGCAACTGCCAGTCGTTGCCTTCGTACTGGCGCAGTTTCAACTGCAGGATTTCAATCTGCGCACCGAGGGGGAAACTTTCAGCGTTGTCGTTGAGGTCGTGATAGGCCATGCGCAAGCCGTACTCGCCAAACGCGCGATCGCCGCGAGTACCGAGGCCAGCCTGCCAGGTGCGAGATTCATGGCCGTCTTCGGGCAGACCGGGCTGCGGGATGTCCAGCTCCGGTGCCGGATTTTTGTTGATCGCGCGCAACAGTTCGAAACTGCGCTGCGCTCGTTGCGGGTCGCGTTCCTGGCCGTTGGCGCGGTAACGCTCAAGGCGATAGGCGGCATCGACGATCAACGCCTGACGATCGCGGGGCAGCGCTTTGAACGTCGCCTCCTGCAAGACTTGTTGATCGGCGCTGACTTTCAGCACCCACTGCTGTTCGTCGTCGCTCAACGGCTCGGCGCGACTGAGCAATTCACGCTCGCGAGACGGCCGGTATTCGATGTGCTCGACCAGTCCGGCCTCTTTCACCGCTTTGACGGTGTCGGTGGGGATCGCGGTCAGCGGGAACTGTTCGGTCAGGCGCAGGCTCGGCCGCGCCACTTGCAGCAGTTCGAGCAAGCGATACGAGCAGTTTTCATCGAAGAAGAAATAGTCGAACTGAATCTGCTTCAACTCCCACACATGCTCGACCATGCGGGCGGTTTCTTCCTGAGTCAGGTTGAGCCGGTATTCCCACAGGTCGCGGTTTTCCAGGCTGCGGTACTCGGAGAGTTTTTCCTGATAGGGCACCAGCGCGAACAGCCCGGGGTAGCCGCCCATCAGGCCTTTCCAGGCATAGAGAATGCTGTTGTCGGAGCCTTCGATATAGGCGCCGAAGTTGATTGCGTAGCTGAGCAGCGAAGTCTTGTCGGCTTGCACGTCGGCCTGATCGATGCGCAGCAGGGTATGGCCGAACATCGACGAAGGGCTGTTGAGATACGCCGCCGGGAAAATCATCACTGCGCTGTGCGGCGAGACGTCCTTGAACCATTTCTTGTACTCGACGCAGGCCGGCGTCGGCAGATCGGTCAGGTTGAGCTGCGCCTTCAGCCAGCGCGTACGCGCCGGGTAAACGCATTGCGCGTGTTGCTCGCCGAGGCTGGCCGGGGCGTACAACGCCTGCACGGTGGCGGCGAGTTCGCGCTCGGGATGCTCGCTGCCATCGGGCGCCAGAAAGAACTTTTTATCGCTGACATAGCTGCGCCAGCCGCCGAGCTTGGCGGTTTCGTAATGACCGAGGGAAATCCAGAAGCGGTCGTTGGCCAGTTGCTGTAAACGTTGAGGGTCGATGTGAGGCGCGGCGGACAGCGGGGCGCAGACACAGAGCGCCAGCCAGGCAAGGCGTTTGAGCATAAGTGGCAACTTATCGAAAGAAAAACAAAGATCCCAAGCCGTAAATACCGTTCAGCCGCTGTGGCGAGCGAGCTTGCTCGCGCTGGAGTGCGCAGCGCTCCCTGTTTTTTCAAGAGCGGGGCCGCTTCGCATCCCAGCGCGAGCAAGCTCCCTCGCCACAGGGTACAGCGCATGTCTTCGACTGAGCTGGCATCGCTAAAAAAGGGCGGGCCATAAAAAATAAAACCCGCTTCCCGAAAGAAGCGGGTGGGGTCGAGCTTAAGCCTGAGTTGCGTACTTGGCCAGACGTGGGTCTGCCTTGAGTACCGCCAGGGTGTTGGTATGCACGTCTTCAGCGGTCACGTCAGCCTTGCTGAAGATCTGCTGGAAGTGCTGGTGAGTCACTTGCGCAAAGTGCGCGCGATCTTCCGGTGCTACGCCCAGTACCACGGCATAAGTCGTCAGCGCTTCGCCGTTGCCTTTGGCCATGTCTTCGGACAGCTCGTTCATCATGCCATTCATGGCGAACCAGGACTTGCCGCCATAAGTCAGCGACGCGTTGGTCGAGCAACCGTTGGTGCCGGAAGTCATACCGAACGTGGCGTTACCGGAAGTGCCGTTGGTGGTAGAAGCAAGGAAGTGCGCCGGGGTGCCACGCTGACCTTCGAACAGCATGTTGCCCCAACCGCAATCCGGGCCGCCCGGGGCTTGCGCCATTGCGTTGATGGATACAGCGGTGAAGAGAGTACCGAGAAGAATCCGTTTCATAGCTTTGTTCTCTTTATGTGCATACCAATGGACAGGGTTCTGGCCCTTTTGACGCGGTCTGCGACAGCGCCAAAAGTGTCAGGGGGCCGGTATTAGTTCCAGCCGCGCAGTTTGGAGTTTAGGCACGTTCCAGCGGTTCCGTGATTTTTTACAAAATATTTGGAATAAACCCCGGTTTCAAGGGGCGCGTCGCAGGCCAGGCCACTTGTCTATGCTTTGTTGGTGGCGCGCCTTGCCAGTGGGGCACGGGCAGCGCCAGAATGCCGCTACTTGCCCCGCCTGATTGTTAAGGAAGCCCGATGCCTGATCCTGTTGCTGCCAGCCTGCGTCTTGCGCCCGAAGCGCTGACTCGTCCGTTTTCCGCTGAACAGTTCAGCTTCACTACCACCAATGATCTGGAGCCCTTTCGCGGTGTGCTCGGCCAGGAACGTGCGGTCGAAGCCTTGCAGTTCGGTGTGGCCATGCCACGCCCCGGTTACAACGTGTTCGTCATGGGCGAGCCCGGCACCGGGCGCTTCTCGTTCGTCAAACGCTACCTGAAGGCCGAAGGCAAGCGCCTGCAGACCCCGGCAGACTGGGTCTACGTGAACAATTTCGATGAGCCGCGCGAACCGCGCGCACTGGAGTTGCCGTCCGGCAGCGCCGCCTCGTTCATCGGCGACATCAACGGTCTTATCGACAACCTGCTGGCGACTTTTCCGGCGGTCTTCGAGCATCCGTCCTACCAGCAGAAGAAAAGCGCCATCGACCGCGCCTTCAACCAGCGCTACGACAAGGCCCTCGACATCATCGAGCGCCTGGCCCTGGAAAAAGACGTCGCCCTGTACCGCGACAGCAGCAACATCGCCTTCACGCCGATGCTTGAAGGCAAAGCGCTGGACGAAGCCGAGTTCGCCCAGTTGCCGGAAGCCGAGCGCGAGCGTTTTCACACTGATATTTCCGGCCTCGAAGAGCGCCTGAACGAAGAGCTTGCCAGCCTGCCGCAGTGGAAGCGTGAGTCAAACAATCAACTGCGCCAGCTCAACGAAGAAACCATCACCCTGGCCTTGCAGCCATTGCTGGCGCCGCTGTCGGAGAAGTACGCGGAAAACGCTGCCGTCTGCGGGTACTTGCAGGCGATGCAGGTTTACTTGTTGAAAACCGTGGTCGAGCAACTGGTCGACGACAGCAAGACTGACGCGGTGGCGCGCAAGCTGCTGGAGGAGCAATACGCGCCAAGCCTGGTGGTCGGTCATCCGGCCAGCGGTGGCGCGCCGGTGGTGTTCGAGCCGCACCCTACTTACGAAAACCTGTTCGGCCGCATCGAGTACACCACCGACCAGGGCGCGCTCTACACCACCTATCGGCAGTTACGCCCGGGTGCACTGCATCGGGCCAACGGCGGCTTCCTGATTCTGGAAGCGGAAAAAATGCTCAGCGAGCCGTTCGTGTGGGATGCGCTCAAGCGCGCCCTGCAATCGCGCAAGCTGAAAATGGAATCGCCGCTGGGCGAGATGGGCCGTTTCGCCACCGTGACCCTTAACCCGCAGCACATTCCGTTGCAGGTCAAAGTCATCATCATCGGCGCGCGTCAGTTGTATTACACGCTGCAGGACCTCGATCCGGACTTCCAGGAAATGTTCCGCGTGCTGGTCGACTTCGACGAAGACATTCCGATGGTCGACGAAAGCCTCGAGCAGTTCGCCCAGTTGCTGAAAACCCGCACCTCGGAAGAAGGCATGGCGCCTTTGACGGCCGATGCGGTGGCGCGCCTGGCGACCTACAGCGCGCGGCTGGCCGAGCATCAGGGGCGTTTGTCGGCGCGCATTGGCGACCTGTTCCAATTGGTCAGCGAGGCGGATTTCATTCGTCACTTGGCCAGCGATGAAATGACCGATGCCGGCCACATCGAACGCGCCCTGAAAGCCAAGGCCACCCGCACCGGGCGCGTATCGGCGCGGATTCTCGACGACATGCTCGCCGGGATCATCCTCATCGACACCGACGGCGCGGCGGTCGGCAAGTGCAACGGCCTGACGGTGCTTGAGGTCGGCGACTCGGCATTCGGCGTGCCGGCGCGGATTTCCGCCACGGTCTACCCGGGCGGCAGCGGCATTGTCGACATCGAGCGCGAGGTCAACCTCGGCCAGCCGATCCACTCTAAAGGCGTGATGATCCTCACTGGCTACCTGGGCAGCCGTTACGCGCAGGAATTCCCGCTGGCGATTTCCGCAAGCATCGCGCTGGAGCAATCCTACGGTTACGTCGATGGCGACAGTGCGTCGCTGGGCGAGGCGTGCACGCTGATCTCGGCGCTGTCGAAAACCCCGCTCAAGCAGTGTTTTGCGATTACCGGCTCGATCAACCAGTTCGGTGAAGTGCAGGCGGTCGGCGGAGTCAACGAGAAGATCGAAGGCTTCTTCCGTCTCTGCGAGGCACGCGGGCTGACCGGCGAGCAAGGCGCGATCATCCCGCACGCCAACGTCGCCACGCTGATGCTCGATGAGAAAGTCTTGGCGGCGGTGCGCGCCGGGCAGTTTCATGTCTACGCCGTGCGTCAGGCCGACGAGGCGCTTAGCCTGCTGGCCGGCGAACCGGCGGGCGAGCCAAACGCTGACGGCGAATTCCCGGAAGGCAGCATCAATGCACGGGTGGTCGAGCGCCTGCGCGACATTGCCGAGATGATCAGCGAAGAGGACTTGAAGGAGGCCGAGAAAGAACTGGCGCAGGAGGCGTTGGCCGAAGCCAAACCGGCTTGACAGACTTGCAGTGAACCCTGTGGGAGGGGGCTTGCTCCCGAAAACGGTCTATCGGTGACGAATCTGTTGCCTGACATACCGCTTTCGGGAGCAAGCCCCCTCCCACAGTTGTTTTTCCTCAATTGGTTTTTGCGGGGATCTTCGGGGAAAACGCCACTACTCTGGCGTCAAACTTCACACAATGACCATTCGGCGCCTTCTGGTTTCATTTGGCGTGCGCGGGACACTTTTCTTCTATTCTCAGGTCAAGGATATCGACAGTATCACTGGATCGAGCCAGTCCTCCCGTGGGGGCTGAATACCGGCTTCACCGAGGGTCGCCGCCATGTCGCGCAACCTCTGTCTCACCCGTCAATGCCTGGGTCTGGTGACCCGGATCGAATGCGCCGTCAAGCCGTTGGCCGGCGATAACGGCCTCTGGACGCTGCTCTTCGCCGCCGGCATGGCCGGCGAACAACCTTCCGCGATCAAAGCCCAGGGCCCGTTCCATGGGCCGGTCGCTGCCGAGTCGATTCTCGACACCATCGTCGAAAGCCTGACCCTGCATGGCTACGAACTGGCCGATGATCCGCAGATCTGGAGTCTGCACCTGCAAGCTCAGTTGCGGCAGATCAATGGCGGCCGCGGGCGCAGTCTCAACGGTTAAGGGGCCGCTTCGTCCACCGGCGCCTTGTCGAGCTTGACCTCGAAGCCGTATTGCACGGTGGTCAGGTCGGTGCGCTGATAGGTTTCCACGCGGGTCGGGTGGCCATAGAAATAGTGCACGCCGAGCAGCGCCGGGCCTTCTGCGCTGGCGTCGTGGCTGACCGACAGCATCTGCTTGAGATAGTGGCCGCTGTCATCCTTGACGAAAAAACGCCACTCGTTGGCCGGGAACGCTTTCAGGTCGACCACCAGCGTGTTGTCCTTGATCGCCAGGCCTTTGGGCAATGACTTGGCGTCGTAGGACTGCTTTGCGATCGTGGCCAGAAACAACGGCATCGAGCCCACGGCAATCGCCGGGGTTTCCGGGAACAGGTTCAGATCGTAAGTAATGGTCGCTTGCAGCGGATCGACCTGATACGCCTCGGGCGGCAGTTCGATCGGCTCGTCGAGTTTGCCGCCGCGCTTTTCAGTAAAGAATGTCACCGGGCTGACGCCGGGATTGAGTTCATCGCCAAGCAATTCGTCATTGAAGGTGCGGCGGTGGGAAAACTCGATGCGCGCCGCGCTCGGCTCTTCCACCGATTGATGGATACGCACGCCAGCCTTCAGTTGCTCTTGCGTCAGGTCCGCGCCTTTGAGCCAGTTTGCGGCCAGATCGTCGTAAACCACTACCGGCAGGTCCAACGGCTGCACGGCTTTTGCAGTGGTGTGCGGGTTGAAGGTGCGAATCGGCAGGTCCAGGGTTTTGCGCGTTACCGTCGCCGCGGAGAAATCGAGCACGCTGACTTCCAGCGTTTCGATCGGACCGTGAAAGTAAACCTTGTTGTAGCGACGCGGATGCGCTTTTTCAAAGGCTTGCTGATCGTCGCCGAGCTGTTTCTCCAGCGTATCGCTCCAGCTCTTTTGCTGTTGCAACTGCGCCAGTTGTTTGCGGTAGAACGCGACCTGCTCCGGGCTTTCGTTGATCGCACCGGCGCGTACCAGGTACTGGCCGCTGGCGTCGCGGGCCTGGACAATCAGCGGATTGATGCGCGTCTCGGCGACTTCCGGGGCCAGCGGCAGGCTGTTGCTGACTTCGACCTCGGCGTAGTTCTTTTCAAGTTTGAGCAGTTTGACGCTGAGGTTATCGTGGGTGCGAGTCTGGCCAACGTCTTTGTGCGTCAGATCGAAGCTGTACAGGCGCCGTGGCGCGATGACTTCGACCTCACCTTGCAGGCTGACCGGCTGCGGCAGGCTTTTTTTGTCCACGTTGAGGCCGTCGATGAACGGGTAGGTCACCGTCAGGTCATCGGGGTTGGTTACGTTGGAACTGGAAGGGCTGAGCTGAATGCCGGGATCGGTTTCCGACCACTCTGGCTGAAAGGCAATGACGCGTTTGTTGCTCAGCGTCACCGAACGCCACTCGATGCCATGGGGGAACAGAAACCCGCCGGGGATGTTCAGGTTGAAGGGGAACACGGGTTGCAGATCGGTGAGGTAATCGGAGCTGGCGTCCTTGTGCAGCACGAACAGGCCATTGATAAACGTATCGACCAACGCCTGTGGAGTAGGGTAGTGCTTTAGCACGGCAAGGGCGTCTGCGCCGTATTCGGTGTGCGGCGCGATGTCATCGAGCTTGAGTTGGGCTCTTTCCAGCAACAGCAGCGAACCACCGAGTTCGGTGATCGCGTCCTTGAGCTTCGGATCGCTGATGGCGTCCAGTGACTGTTCGAATGTGGCGGTTTGTTCCTCGAGCTTCGCCACGTGCTTTTCGTCGCCGGGCGAGCAACCGCCCATCAGCAGGGCGAGGCAGATTCCGGCGGTCGTCATTGGCAATCGCACATCCATTTCCACGCGTCCTGTCCACTGTCACTGGGCTGTCGATGACTTGGACACTAGCAGAAAAACTTTGTCACACACACGCCCGCAGGTGGCGGATTTTTCCGCGGTTTCTGGCTGTCACAGGGGACTGTTATACTCGCCGCCATTTCCAGCCCCCTTGTGTGAGATTCAATGGAACGCTTTATCGAAAATGCAATGTACGCCACGCGCTGGCTGCTGGCGCCGATCTACATCGGCCTGTCCCTCGGTCTGCTGGCGCTGGCATTGAAGTTTTTCCAGGAAATCGTCCATATCCTGCCCAACGTGTTTGCGATGGCCGAATCGGAACTGATTCTGGTGCTGCTGTCGCTGATCGACATGGCGCTGGTGGGCGGTCTGCTGGTGATGGTGATGATTTCCGGCTACGAGAACTTTGTCTCGCAACTGGACATCGACGAGGGCAAAGAAAAGCTCAGCTGGCTGGGCACCATGGACTCCTCGTCGCTGAAGATGAAAGTCGCCGCCTCGATCGTGGCGATCTCCTCGATTCACCTGTTGCGCATCTTCATGGATGCCAAGAACGTCGATCCCGAGCACTTGATGTGGTACGTGATCATTCACATGACATTTGTGATCTCGGCATTCGCCATGGGTTACCTCGACAAGGTCACCAAGCACTGATCGACAGCCGATCAAGGCTGCAAGGAAACCGCCCGTCTGTTGCGAAACAGACGGGCGGTTTCGTTTGTGGCTTGTGCTTTGAGGCGCGTCGGCCTATCCCTGTAACGGTACGATTCGCCAACGGTGTGAGGTGCGCTCATGAACCTGCAAGAGCTGAATGCGTTTGCCATCGCCGGCAAGGTCGATGAATTGAATCTGATCTCCATGGAAGGCGGGATCTATCTGCTTGAAGCGCGGATGCACGGGGCGGCATATCCGTTGAACGGTCCGCTGGGGAAAACCCTCACCCTGCGTTCGGTCGAGCATGCGCGGGACATGTTGCACGCTTTTCCGGTGCTGCCCTTCAATCTGGTCCACACCTCGGTGCACGATGAAATGTGTGGCCTGGGCGGTGGCATCAATGAAAGTCTGAAAGTACCGCTGGCCTGGCGCTCGGCCCTGTAGGCACGGCCCCAAAGCCTGGGTATCTGTGCTAGTCTGCTCGCCCTTTTGGTTCCGGGCGCGCCGGGACGCGCTGTGCACGCACGGCAAGTCTTGTGGCCGTCCGCACAGCGGAGCAGTGTCATGTCCGAAGTAAATCTGTCCACCGACGAAACCCGCGTCAGCTACGGTATCGGCCGTCAGTTGGGTGACCAGCTACGCGACAACCCGCCACCGGGCGTCAGCCTGGACGCGATTCTGGCCGGTCTGACCGACGCTTTCGCCGGCAAGGAAAGCCGTGTTGGCCAGGAAGAAATGTCCGCCAGCTTCAAGGTCATCCGCGAAATCATGCAAGCCGAAGCGGCTGCCAAGGCTGAAGCCGCGGCTGGCGAAGGCTTGGCATTCCTGGCTGAAAACGCCAAGCGTGACGGCATCACCACCCTGGCCTCCGGCCTGCAATTCGAAGTGCTGACCCAGGGCGACGGCGCCAAGCCGACCCGTGAAGATCAAGTGCGCACTCACTACCACGGCACGCTGATCGACGGCACCGTGTTCGACAGCTCCTACGAGCGCGGCCAGCCTGCAGAATTCCCGGTTGGCGGCGTGATCGCTGGCTGGACCGAAGCCCTGCAACTGATGAATGCCGGCAGCAAATGGCGTCTGTACGTGCCGAGCGAACTGGCTTACGGCGCTCAAGGCGTTGGCAGCATCCCGCCGCACAGCGTTCTGGTATTCGACGTCGAGCTGCTGGACGTTCTGTAATCCCGAGCCTGTCGCGATGATGGGCTAATGTGGGAGCGAGCCTGCTCGCGAAGGCGGTGTGTCATTCAACGAGGATGTTGAACGTTATGGCCTCTTCGCGAGCAAGCCCGCTCCCACAGGGCTCGCTCCGACATGTTGCCGTTTCATATTTCGATCTTGTTGTGCAGCTCAGTGGTCGGTCGCAACGCCCGGGCATAGCAGAACAGGAACAGATTGCGCACCAACTCCTTAAGTACCAGCGGCTCGCTGGAGTTCAGGCTGCTGACGTCCAGATCTCCCTGGTCTTGCAATTCATGCAGGGCTTCTTCTTCAAGCACCGCACAGACCTCTCCGGTTTCCCGATGAAGGATTCTGAGGTATGGGTGTGGGCGATCCAGCCAGGCGTCGATCAAATAAGTCATGGGTCTCATCTCCTTGAAAGGTTTCAATGAGAATAATTCTTATTCATCAAATAGCAAGTGCCTATTGGCGGATCTTGATTTTTTCTGCGGGAGTCCTGTGGGAGCGAGCCTGCTCGCGAGGGGGCAAAACAGGGATTCATTGAGGCAAAGCGGGGAAGGCGAAGCTCCATCCCACGGCTGGCGCGGGATGGATGACGCAAGGCTCAGACTTTTCTGACGAACTCGGATTTGAGTTTCATCGGGCCGATGCCGTCGATCTTGCAGTCGATGTCGTGGTCGCCGTCGCACAGGCGGATATTCTTGACCTTGGTGCCGACCTTGACCACCAGGGACGTGCCCTTGACCTTCAGGTCCTTGATCACGGTGATGGTATCGCCGTCCTGCAGAACGTTACCGACCGAATCTTTTTTCACAGCATCATCGGACGCTACTTCGGCTTCGCCGCTGGCGGACCACTCGTGGGCGCACTCCGGACAGACCAGTTGGCTACCGTCTTCGTAGGTGTATTCGGAATTGCATTTCGGGCAGGGTGGCAACGTGCTCACTAAGATTCCTTGGGTATCAGGAGGGTAAAAGGGCGCACATTGTATAGGGTTTTATTGCGAGGCGGGTGATGAGGGGCTTTTGTGGCGAGGGAGCTTGCTCCCGCTGGGCTGCGAAGCAGCCCTGTTGACAGTGCGGTCGCTGCGCAACCGAGCGGGAGCAAGCTCCCTCGCCACAAAGACCGCAATCAATGTGTACGGGCGACCGCGAACTCGCTCAGTTCCACCAGCGCATCGCGATACTCGCTGGCTGGCAGTGCTTCGAGGCATTTGATCGCACGGGCTACGTAATCGCGGGCCAGTTGCGCGGTATATTCCAGCGAACCGGAGGCTTCGACGGCGATGCGGATGCTCTCCAGATCTTCAATACCGCCTTTCTGGATCGCCTGGCGCACCAGCGCCGCCTGTTCAGGCGTGCCCTCGCGCATGGTGTAGATCAGCGGCAGGGTCGGCTTGCCTTCGGCCAGATCGTCGCCGACGTTTTTTCCGAGAGTTTCTGCGTCACCCTTGTAGTCGAGCAGGTCGTCGACCAGTTGGAAGGCCACGCCCAGGTGATCGCCGAAGGTACGCAAGGCTTCAGCCTGTTCAGGGCTTGCCTCGCACAAGGCCGCCGCGCTATGGGTCGAAGCCTCGAAGAGCATCGCGGTCTTGCCGCGGATGACTTCCATGTAGGTTTCTTCGGTGGTGCTGGCGTCGCGCACCTTGGACAGTTGCAACACTTCGCCCTCGGCGATGATGCGCGTGGCCTGGGAGAGGATTTTCATCACGGGCATCGAGCCCAGCTCGACCATCATTTCGAACGAGCGCGAATAAAGGAAGTCGCCGACCAGCACGCTCGGAGCGTTACCCCACATGGCGTTGGCGGTGGAGCGGCCACGGCGCATGCCGGACATGTCGACGACGTCGTCATGCAGCAGGGTCGCGGTGTGCAGGAATTCGATGGTGGCGGCCAGCAGGCGCAGATCGTCGCCTTCGCGACCCAGGGCCTTGCCACACAGCAACACTAATAAAGGACGCAGGCGTTTGCCGCCAGCCGAGGTGATGTAATCGCCGATTTTCGATACCAGCGGCACTCGAGACGTCAGCTGCTTCTTGATGATGCCGTCGACGGCGCTAAAATCGTCCGCCACCGCGCGGTAGAAAGCTTGGGGTTGCATCAGCGAGAGTCGCTCCAGAAGGGTTGCGCGGCATGCTAGGACCCCCATCCGGACCTGTCAAGGCGCGATGGACGGCTACTTGCAAGCGTACGGCGGCTTGCGTACAATCGCGCACCCTGAACTTCCTGGGCAGCACCTGCCTTACGCAATTGCTAGCGGGCCATCCAGCCCCATGCAGCCATGCCAGCCAATACCTCTTCTTATAAAGAGCTGGGTGAGCAGGATTATCGGAGAAATACCATGTCTTATGCAGTAATCGTTACTGGCGGCAAGCAATACAAGGTCGCCCCAGGTGAATACCTGAAGATCGAAAAACTGGAAGTCGCTACCGGCGAATCCGTTACCTTTGATCGCGTTCTGTTGGTTGCCAATGGCGACGACGTGAATATCGGCGCTCCAGTTGTTGCTGGTGCTACCGTTGTGGCTGAAGTGATCTCCCAAGGTCGTCACGATAAAGTCCGCATCATCAAGTTCCGTCGCCGTAAGCACCACATGAAGCGTATGGGCCACCGCCAGTGGTACACCGAGATCAAAATCACCGGTATTCAGGCTTAATTACAGCCTAATTCCTCACTAGGAGAATTGAACTCATGGCACACAAAAAAGCTGGTGGTAGTACCCGTAACGGTCGCGACTCAGAAGCCAAACGCCTTGGCGTCAAGATGTATGGCGGCCAGAAAATCATTCCGGGCAACATCATCGTGCGTCAGCGCGGCACCCAATTCCACGCCGGTTACGGTGTAGGCATGGGTAAGGATCACACCCTCTTCGCGAAAATCGAAGGCGTGATCAAGTTTGAAGTAAAAGGCGCGTTCAACCGCCGTTACGTGAGCGTTGTCGCAGCCTAACTGCGAGATCGCTGGAAAAGCCCTGTCTCGCGACGGGGCTTTTTCGTTTGTGGGGTGAGTCTCTTGCAAAGCTGTTTGTATGGGCTGTCGGCGTGCGATGCAGGTCGTGTTTTGGGGTCGCTGCGCTCATTTTTGCAAGAGTCTTATGTCTTGATTGTTTTTCGGCTCGTCCGTACGGCGAGAGGCGTTGGTTATGAAGTTTGTTGATGAAGTATCGATTCGTGTAAAGGCTGGCGACGGTGGCAATGGTGCCATGAGTTTCCGCCGTGAAAAATTCATTGAAAACGGTGGCCCGAACGGCGGTGATGGCGGTGACGGCGGTTCCATCTACATGATGGCCGACGAAAACCTCAACACCCTGGTCGACTACCGTTATACCCGCCACTTCGATGCCGAGCGTGGCTCCAACGGTGGCAGCACCGACTGCACCGGCAAGAAGGGTGAAGACCTGATCTTGCGTGTGCCGGTCGGCACCACGGTGATCGACTCTGCCACTCAGGAAGTCATCGGCGACCTGACCAAGGCTGGTCAGAAACTGATGGTGGTGCAGGGCGGCTGGCACGGACTGGGCAACACTCGTTTCAAATCCAGTACCAACCGTGCGCCGCGTCAGACCACGCCGGGCAAGCCGGGCGAGCAGCGCGATCTCAAGCTGGAAATGAAAGTGCTGGCCGACGTCGGTCTGCTGGGCTTGCCTAACGCCGGTAAAAGTACCTTTATCCGTTCGGTGTCGGCTGCCAAGCCGAAAGTCGCCGATTACCCGTTCACCACGCTGGTGCCGAACCTGGGTGTGGTCAGTGTCGATCGCTGGAAAAGCTTCGTCATTGCCGACATTCCAGGGCTGATCGAAGGCGCTTCCGACGGTGCCGGCCTGGGTATTCGCTTCCTCAAGCACCTGGCGCGTACGCGTTTGCTGCTGCACCTCGTCGACATGGCGCCGCTGGACGATTCCAGTGCTCCGGACGCGGCAGAAGTGATCGTCAACGAGCTGATCAAGTTCAGTCCGTCGCTGGCTGAGCGTGATCGCTGGCTGGTGCTGAACAAGTGCGACCAGATTCTTGAAGAAGAGCACGATGCCCGCGTCAAGGAAATCGTTGATCGTCTGGAGTGGACCGGCCCGGTTTACGTGATCTCGGCCATCGCCAAGATCGGTACCGAGCGTCTGTGCCACGACATCATGCGTTACATGGAGGACCGTGCCGACCGTCTGGCCGCAGACCCTGCGTACAAGGAAGAGTTGGCCGATCTCGATCAGCGCATCGAAGACGAGGCGCGTGCGCAGTTGCAAGCGCTGGATGACAAGCGTGCCCTGCGTCGCAGCGGCGTGAAGTCGGTCCATGACATCGGCGACGATGACTGGGACGAAGAAGATGTGGATGACGAAGACGGTCCGGAAATCATTTACGTGCGTGACTGATCTGTTGCGATAAACTTGAACGCCGCTCAATCGAGCGGCGTTTTAGTATCCGGAAATCGATCGTTGGTCACCAATAACCACGATTAACGTCACGGGCAGCGCTGGGTCGCGCTGTCCTCAAGCTAAGGTTGAAGATGATGCGGAGCAAGGTGACAGGTGCGCAGCGTTGGGTCGTGAAGATCGGCAGCGCGTTGCTGACGGCTGATGGCAAAGGGCTGGATCGTGCGGCAATGGGTGTCTGGGTCGAGCAGATGGTGGCCTTGCACGAGGCGGGCGTCGAGTTGGTGCTGGTGTCCTCCGGGGCGGTGGCAGCGGGCATGAGCCGCTTGGGCTGGACCGCGCGACCCAGTGCGATGCACGAGCTCCAGGCGGCCGCCGCAATCGGTCAGATGGGGCTGGTGCAGGCGTGGGAATCGAGCTTCGCCGAGCATGGCCGGCACACCGCGCAGATTCTCCTGACCCACGACGACCTGTCCGACCGCAAGCGCTACCTGAACGCCCGCAGCACCTTGCGCGCACTGGTCGAGCTGAAAGTCATCCCGGTGATCAACGAAAACGACACCGTGGTCACCGATGAAATCCGTTTCGGCGACAACGATACCCTGGCGGCGCTGGTGGCCAACCTGGTTGAGGCGGATCTGCTGGTGATCCTCACGGATCGCGACGGCATGTTCGATGCCGATCCGCGCAACAACCCTGATGCGAAGATGATCTTTGAGGCGCGCGCCGATGATCCGACGCTGGATGCAGTGGCGGGCGGTACCGGCGGTGCGCTGGGGCGTGGCGGCATGCAGACCAAGTTGCGCGCGGCGCGACTGGCGGCACGTTCCGGGGCGCACACGATTATTGTCGGTGGGCGTCTTGAGCGAGTGCTTGACCGTCTGAAGGCCGGCGAGCGCATCGGCACCTTGCTCTCGCCTGAGCGTGGCATGCTGGCGGCGCGCAAGCAGTGGCTGGCCGGGCATCTGCAAACCCGCGGTACGCTGGTGCTGGACGATGGTGCAGTGTCGGCGCTGTCCCAGGGTAACAAGAGCTTGTTGCCGGTCGGCGTCAAGCTGGTGCAGGGCAGTTTCCGTCGTGGCGAAATGGTGGTTTGCGTGGCGCCGGACGGTCGTGAGATCGCTCGTGGCCTGGCCAACTACAGTGCGCTGGAAGCACAAAAAATCATCGGCCAGTCGTCGGATGCGATTGTCGGTTTGCTCGGTTACATGGCGGAGCCGGAACTGGTTCACCGTGACAACCTGATTCTGGTCTAAGGAAAACTCGATGCGCGTAGCAAAAGGATTGTTGGCCTTGCTGATGGCAATGCCATTGCTGGCTTCGGCCGAGGAAATCGGCCAGGTGTCGACAGTGTTCAAATTTGTCGGGCCGAATGACCGGATAGTGGTCGAGGCGTTCGATGATCCGAAAGTTGAAGGTGTGACCTGCTACCTTTCGCGCGCCAAGACCGGCGGTGTGAAGGGTGGGCTGGGTCTGGCCGAAGATCGTGCTGAAGCGTCGATCGCGTGCCGGCAGGTCGGCCCGATCAAATTCAAGGGCGAGCTGAAGGATGGCGATGAAGTGTTCAAGGAGCGCACCTCGCTGGTGTTCAAGACCATGCAAGTGGTGCGTTTCCTCGACAAGAAGCGCAATACGCTGGTGTATCTGGTCTACAGCGATCGCCTGATCGAGGGTAGCCCGCAGAATGCGGTCACGGCCATTCCGATCCTGCCGTGGGTGCCGGTCCAGCAATAACCACCACCAATCCAACTGTAGGAGTGAGCCTGCTCGCGATAGCGGTGTGTCAGATAGAAATCTTCATCTGACACACCGCCATCGTCGGAACGCCGCCCGGAGCGGGCTCACTCCTACATTTTTTAGCGTCGCTTTCACCAAATCACAGGCAATAAAAAACCGACCCTGAGGTCGGTTTTTTAATGACTACGTCGATTAAGCAGCTTCTTTCAGCGCTTTGACGTGGCCATTCAGACGGCTCTTATGACGAGCAGCCTTGTTCTTGTGGATGATGCCTTTATCGGCCATGCGGTCGATAACTGGCACAGCCAGAACGTATGCAGCTTGAGCTTTTTCAGCGTCTTTTGCGTCGATGGCCTTAACTACATTCTTGATGTAGGTACGAACCATGGAACGCAGGCTGGCGTTGTGGCTGCGACGCTTCTCAGCCTGTTTTGCACGTTTTTTGGCGGAAGGTGAGTTGGCCACCGTCGAGCTCCTCGAAAGACTTTTTAGGAAATAGCAAACAAAATAGGCCGCGAATCATGCCGATGAAGACTTGTCTTGTCAAGGGCACTTGAATCGTTCCGCTAAGTGGTAGGTATAAAGAGGCGGGATATTTATTTCCGGCGCTTGACCTGTAAACTCGCGAGCTTTGGCTCTGTGCTGCTGCGGCGCGGAGTATCGCACAAGTAGGCGCATTGTTCGCCTGCTGTTTATCGACAGGCACAAACTCTCTCAATGAATCTGCTCAAATCGTTGGCCGCCGTCAGCTCTATCACGATGCTTTCCCGGATTCTGGGCTTTGTTCGTGACACGCTGATCGCACGGACATTCGGCGCCGGGATGGCCACGGACGCCTTCTTTATTGCCTTCAAACTGCCCAATCTGCTGCGGCGGATCTTTGCCGAAGGGGCTTTTTCCCAGGCCTTCGTGCCGATTCTCGCCGAGTACAAAAGCCAACAGGGCGAAGAGGCGACGCGCACTTTTATTGCCTATGTGTCGGGCTTGCTGACCCTGGTGCTGGCAGTGGTCACCGCGCTGGGCATGATCGCCGCGCCCTGGGTGATCTGGGCCACGGCGCCGGGTTTTACCGATACGCCAGAAAAATTCCAGCTGACTTCCGATCTGTTGCGGGTGACCTTTCCTTATATATTGCTGATTTCCCTGTCCTCGCTGGCCGGTGCGATTCTCAATACCTGGAACCGGTTTTCGGTGCCGGCCTTCGTGCCGACCCTGCTCAATGTCAGCATGATCGTGTTTTCGCTGTTCCTGACGCCGTACTTCGATCCGCCGGTCATGGCCCTCGGCTGGGCGGTATTGGTCGGCGGCCTGGCGCAATTGCTTTATCAACTGCCGCACCTGAAAAAGATCGGCATGCTGGTGTTGCCGCGGCTGAATCTGCGCGACAGCGGCGTGTGGCGGGTGATGAAGCAAATGTTGCCGGCGATTCTCGGTGTGTCGGTCAGCCAGATTTCGTTGATCATCAACACCATCTTCGCCTCGTTTCTGGTCGCCGGCTCAGTGTCGTGGATGTACTACGCCGACCGCTTGATGGAACTGCCGTCTGGCGTATTGGGCGTGGCACTCGGCACGATTCTGCTGCCGACGCTGGCCAAAACTTACGCCAGCAAGGATCGCCACGAGTATTCGCGGATCCTCGATTGGGGCCTGCGCCTGTGCTTCGTGCTGGTGCTGCCGTGCGCATTGGCATTGGGGATTCTGGCTGAGCCGCTGACCGTTTCGCTGTTTCAGTACGGCCAGTTCAGCGGCTTTGACGCCGAGATGACCCAGCGCGCGCTGATTGCTTATTCTGTCGGGCTGCTGGGGATTATCGTGATCAAGGTGCTGGCGCCGGGCTTTTATGCGCAACAGAACATCCGTACGCCGGTGAAAATCGCAATCTTCACCCTGGTCTGCACGCAACTGTTCAACCTGGCGTTGATCGGGCCGCTGGCTCACGCCGGTCTGGCGCTGGCGATCAGTGCTGGCGCCTGCCTGAATGCCGGTCTGCTGCTCTATCAGTTACGCAAGCAGAACATGTATCAGCCACAACCGGGTTGGGGCAAATTCGCTTTCAAGCTGGTTGTCGCCGTGACTGTGATGTCGGCGGTGTTGCTGGCCGGCATGCACTTCATGCCGGCCTGGGACGAGGGCCACATGCTCGAGCGATTCCTGCGTCTGGGGGCCTTGGTGGTGGCGGGTGTGGTGGCGTACTTCGGCATGTTGCTGCTGCTCGGTTTCCGCCTGCGCGACTTTAATCGCAAGGCTTTGAGCTGAGGTTTTAGCGATTAAGGCCAGACGCCGGCCGGCAGTTTTGTCGGCTCGATCACTTTGCGTTACGGTGTTGCCTGTCGCCGACCGTCGGGTGTGGTTATAATCGACCACTTTATGAGCAAGAAGCGCGTTATGCAGCTGGTTCGAGGCCTCCACAACTTGCGCCCCCAGCATCGGGGCTGCGTCGCCACTATTGGCAACTTTGACGGTGTTCACCGTGGTCACCAGGCAATCCTGGCCCGACTGCGTGAGCGTGCGCTCGAGTTGGGCGTACCCAGCTGCGTGGTGATTTTCGAGCCGCAGCCACGGGAATTCTTTGCTCCCGAGACCGCACCGGCACGGCTGGCGCGCTTGCGTGACAAACTGCAATTGCTGGCCGCCGAAGGCGTCGACCGGGTCTTGTGCCTGGCGTTCAACCAGCGCCTGAGCAAGCTCAGCGCCAGTGAGTTCGTCGATACCATTCTGGTCGACGGTCTTGGCGTACAGCATCTGGAGGTCGGTGACGATTTCCGTTTCGGTTGCGACCGCCTCGGTGATTTCGATTTCCTGCTGCAAGCCGGGCAAATGCACGGTTTTACCGTGGAAGCTGCGCAGACCGTCGAGCTGGACGGTTTGCGTGTCAGCAGCACGCAAGTGCGCAACGCCTTGGCCGCCGCCGATTTTGCCTTGGCCGAACGCTTGCTCGGCCGTCCGTACCGGATTGCCGGTCGCGTGCTGCACGGCCAGAAGCTGGCCCGGCAACTGGGTACGCCCACTGCCAATGTTCAACTCAAGCGCCGTCGCGTACCGTTCACCGGCGTGTATCTGGTGAATGTCGACATCGACGGCAAAACCTGGCCCGGCGTCGCCAACATCGGCGTGCGGCCCACGGTACAAGGTGACGGCAAGGCCCACCTTGAGGTCCATCTTTTAGATTTTGCCGGCGATCTGTATGACCGGCGTTTGACGGTGGTTTTCCACCAAAAGCTGCGTGAAGAGCAGCGATTCGCCTCCCTGGAGGCGCTGAAAACGGCGATCAACGCGGATGTCGCCGCCGCCCGTGCACTAGCCGCACCTAGCGCCCATCGCTAATGAAGAGCCTTAAATGACCGACTATAAAGCCACGCTAAACCTTCCGGACACCGCCTTCCCAATGAAGGCCGGCCTGCCACAGCGCGAACCGCAGATCCTGCAGCGCTGGGACAGTATTGGCCTGTACGGAAAGTTGCGCGAGATTGGCAAGGATCGTCCGAAGTTCGTCCTGCACGACGGCCCTCCGTACGCCAACGGCACGATCCACATCGGTCACGCACTGAACAAGATTCTCAAGGACATGATCATCCGCTCGAAAACCCTGTCGGGTTTCGACGCGCCGTATGTGCCGGGCTGGGACTGCCACGGTCTGCCGATCGAGCACAAGGTTGAAGTGACCCACGGCAAGAATCTGGGCGCGGATAAAACCCGCGAGCTATGCCGTGCCTACGCCACCGAGCAGATCGAAGGGCAGAAGTCCGAATTCATCCGCCTCGGCGTGCTGGGCGACTTCGCCAACCCGTACAAGACCATGGATTTCAAGAACGAGGCCGGTGAAATTCGCGCCCTCGCCGAAATCGTCAAGGGTGGTTTCGTGTTCAAGGGCCTCAAGCCGGTGAACTGGTGCTTCGATTGCGGTTCGGCCCTGGCTGAAGCGGAAGTCGAATACGAGAACAAAAAGTCCTCGACCATCGACGTGGCGTTCCCGATTGCTGACGAGGCCAAACTGGCTGCCGCCTTCGGTCTGGCGTCGCTGAGCAAACCTGCTGCGATCGTGATCTGGACCACCACCCCGTGGACCATCCCGGCCAACCAGGCGCTGAACGTGCACCCGGAATTCAACTACGCCCTGGTCGATATCGGCGACAAGCTGCTGGTGCTGGCTGAAGAGCTGGTCGAAGCCTGCCTGGCGCGCTACGGCGTGCAAGGTTCGGTCATCGCCACCACCACCGGTAAAGAACTGGAGCTGATCAACTTCCGTCACCCGTTCTACGATCGTTTGTCGCCGGTATACCTGGCTGACTACGTCGAACTGGGCGCTGGCACCGGCGTGGTTCACTCCGCCCCGGCCTATGGCGTGGACGACTTTGTGACC
This sequence comes from Pseudomonas sp. SWRI81, assembly GCF_014268545.1. Taxonomy (NCBI): domain Bacteria; kingdom Pseudomonadati; phylum Pseudomonadota; class Gammaproteobacteria; order Pseudomonadales; family Pseudomonadaceae; genus Pseudomonas; species Pseudomonas sp. SWRI81. The sequence continues at coordinate 42,423 of NZ_JABWQS010000034.1, read as the reverse complement.
TGCAAGAAATACGGCATGGTCAACGACGACATCCTCAACCCGGTGCAGAGCAACGGCGTGTACGTGCCGTCGCTGGAATTCTTTGGCGGCCAGTTCATCTGGAAGGCCAACCCGGCGATCGTTGAAAAACTGACCGAAGTCGGCGCGCTGATGCACACCACCGTCATCGAACACAGCTACATGCACTGCTGGCGCCACAAAACCCCGCTGATCTACCGCGCCACCGCGCAGTGGTTCATCGGCATGGACAAAGAGCCAACCAGCGGCGATACCCTGCGCGTGCGTTCGCTCAAAGCCATCGAAGACACCAAGTTCGTTCCCGCCTGGGGCCAGGCGCGCCTGCACTCGATGATCGCCAACCGCCCGGACTGGTGCATCTCGCGTCAGCGCAACTGGGGCGTGCCGATCCCGTTCTTCCTCAACAAGGAAAGCGGTGAGCTGCACCCCCGCACTGTCGAGCTGATGGAAGAAGTCGCCAAGCGCGTTGAAGTCGAAGGCATCGAAGCCTGGTTCAAGCTCGACGCCGCCGAACTGCTGGGCGATGAAGCGCCGCAGTACGACAAGATCAGCGACACCCTCGACGTCTGGTTCGACTCGGGCACCACGCACTGGCACGTCCTGCGTGGTTCGCACCCGATGGGTCACGAGAGCGGCCCGCGCGCCGACCTGTACCTGGAAGGCTCCGACCAGCACCGTGGCTGGTTCCACTCGTCCTTGCTGACCGGTTGCGCTATCGACAACCACGCACCGTACCGCGAACTGCTGACCCACGGCTTCACCGTCGACGAGTCCGGTCGCAAGATGTCCAAGTCGTTGGGCAACGTGATCGCTCCGCAGAAAGTCAACGACACCCTGGGCGCCGACATCATGCGTCTGTGGGTTGCATCGACTGACTACTCCGGCGAAATGGCGGTGTCCGAGCAGATTCTGCAGCGCAGCGCGGATGCCTATCGGCGCATCCGTAACACCGCGCGTTTCCTGCTTTCCAACCTGACCGGTTTCAACCCGGCCACCGACCTGCTGCCGGCCGAAGACATGCTGGCGCTGGATCGCTGGGCAGTGGATCGCACGCTGCTGCTGCAACGCGAACTGCAAGAGCACTACGGCGAATACCGTTTCTGGAACGTCTACTCGAAGATCCATAACTTCTGCGTGCAGGAGCTGGGTGGTTTCTACCTCGACATCATCAAGGACCGCCAGTACACCACCGGTGCCGACAGCAAGGCGCGTCGCTCGTGCCAGACCGCGCTGTTCCACATCTCTGAAGCGCTGGTGCGCTGGATCGCGCCGATCCTCGCCTTCACCGCCGACGAACTGTGGCAATACCTGCCGGGCGAGCGTAACGAGTCCGTCATGCTCAACACCTGGTACGAAGGCCTGACCGAGCTGCCGGAAGGTTTCGAGCTGGGTCGCGCCTACTGGGATCGCATCATGGAAGTGAAAGTCGCGGTCAACAAAGAGATGGAAATCCAGCGCGCGGCGAAAGCCGTCGGTGGCAACCTGCAGGCCGAAGTGACGCTGTTTGCCGAAGAGGCGCTGAGCGCCGATCTGGCCAAGCTGAGCAACGAACTGCGCTTTGTATTGATCACTTCGACTGCAAGCGTTGCGCCATTTGTACAGGCTCCGGCCGATGCGGTGGCAACCGAAGTCAGCGGTCTGAAACTGAAGATCGTCAAGTCGGCCTTCCCGAAGTGCGCCCGTTGCTGGCACTGCCGCGAAGATGTCGGCGTGAACCCGGAGCATCCGGAAATCTGCGGTCGCTGCGTCGACAACATCAGCGGCGCTGGCGAGGTTCGTCACTATGCCTGATGCCGTTGGCCGTTTCGGACGGCTGAGCTGGCTGTGGTTGAGCTTGCTGGTACTGGTCATCGACCAGGCCAGCAAGTTCTACTTCGAAGACAAGCTCGAAATGTTCCAGCAGATCGTGATCATTCCCGATTACTTCAGCTGGACCCTGGCCTACAACACCGGCGCTGCGTTCAGCTTCCTGGCTGACAGCTCCGGCTGGCAGCGCTGGCTGTTCGCGCTGATTGCGATTGTGGTCAGTGCGGTGCTGGTGGTCTGGCTCAAGCGCCTGGGGCGCAACGAAACCTGGCTGGCCGTCGCCTTGGCGTTGGTGCTGGGTGGCGCGCTGGGCAATCTTTACGACCGCATTGCCTTGGGCCATGTAGTCGACTTCATCCTGGTGCACTGGCAGAACCGCTGGTATTTCCCGGCGTTCAACTTCGCCGACAGCGCGATCACCGTTGGAGCGATCATGCTGGCACTGGACATGTTCAAACCGAAGAAAACCGAAGAGGCTGCTCATGACTGAACAGGTATCGGCTGAGCAACGCATCGGCCAGAACACGGAAGTCACTTTGCACTTTGCCTTGCGCCTGGAAAACGGCGACACCGTCGACAGCACGTTCGACAAGGCACCGGCTACCTTCAAGGTGGGCGATGGCAACCTGCTGCCGGGTTTCGAAGCGGCGCTGTTCGGTTTCAAGGCGGGCGACAAGCGTACGCTGACCGTCGAACCGGAAAACGCCTTCGGCCAGCCGAACCCGCAGAATGTACAGGTCATCCCGCGCTCGCAGTTTGTCGACATGGAGTTGTCGCCGGGTTTGCTGGTGATCTTCAATGATGCGGCCAATACTGAATTGCCGGGTGTGGTGAAAGAATTCGACGACGCGCAAGTGACCATCGACTTCAACCACCCGTTGGCCGGCAAGACGCTGACCTTTGACGTCGAGATCATCAGCGTCAAAGCGATCTGAGTAATAATGCAAAACCAATGTGGGAGCGAGCCTGCTCGCGAATGCTGAATGACATTCAACGTTGATGTTGTCTGACACACCGCTTTCGCGAGCAGGCTCGCTCCCACACTGTTTTCCACAGAATTCGTTATTTCTTGCGCGCAAGACACGAGGCACAGCATGCAAATCAAACTCGCCAACCCCCGTGGCTTCTGCGCCGGTGTGGACCGGGCGATCGAAATCGTCAATCGCGCTCTGGAAGTCTTCGGGCCGCCGATCTATGTGCGCCATGAAGTGGTGCACAACAAGTTCGTCGTTGAAGACCTGCGCAGCCGTGGCGCGATCTTCGTCGAAGAGCTCGATCAGGTACCCGATGACGTTATCGTCATTTTCAGCGCCCACGGTGTTTCGCAAGCCGTGCGTAACGAAGCCGCCGGTCGTGGCCTGAAAGTGTTCGACGCCACCTGCCCGCTGGTAACCAAGGTGCACATCGAAGTGGCCAAATACAGCCGCGACGGTCGTGAGTGCATCCTGATCGGCCACGCCGGTCACCCGGAAGTCGAAGGCACCATGGGCCAGTACGACGCCAGCAATGGTGGCGCGATCTACCTCGTCGAAGACGAGCAAGACGTGGCCGAGTTGCAGGTGCGTAACCCGGAGAAACTCGCCTTCGTTACGCAGACGACTCTGTCGATGGACGACACCAGTCGGGTTATCGATGCGCTGCGCACGCGCTTTCCGGCCATCGGCGGTCCACGCAAGGACGACATCTGCTACGCCACGCAAAACCGTCAGGACGCGGTCAAGCAACTCGCCGACGAATGCGACGTGGTATTAGTGGTCGGCAGCCCTAACAGCTCCAATTCCAATCGTCTGCGTGAGCTGGCTGAGCGCATGGCGACCCCGGCCTACCTGATCGACGGCGCCGAAGACCTGCAAAAGAGCTGGTTCGATGGCGTCGAGCGCATCGGCATTACCGCCGGCGCCTCGGCTCCTGAAGTTCTGGTGCGCGGCGTAATCCAGCAATTGCAGGCCTGGGGCGCAACCGGAGCCGATGAGCTGGCCGGTCGAGAAGAGAACATCACATTCTCGATGCCGAAAGAGCTGCGCGTTCGTTCGATCTGATGTTTCTGTTTCTGTCGCAAAGCGCCTGTTCGGTCTCCTGACTGCCCAGGCGCACGCGACCGGTCGCCGCCAGCACAATCTGGCGCTGGCTGACCGGTTCGCGCGGTGAGCAGATGTGCAATGTCCCCGCCTGAAACCGCCGTCCCGGCATCAGCGGTTGCCCCAGATGACTGAACCGCACATAGCGGCTCACCCACCAGTTGCCGACAATCGGCACCTTCGCCTCACTGGCGCGCTCCACCAACAGCGGATTGCTGCTGTCTTCCGGCCCCTTGCCGCTGATGTCCAGAATGATTCGCCAACCCTGACCCCAGTCGCCGTCGATACCATGGATCACCACGCTCTGATTGTGCGTGATCGCCAGAGTGCGTGCATGGCGGATACCTTCGATCAGCGACTGCGCCGCGTGGTCGCGCTGAGTCGCTTGCTTGAGCGCGGCGAACGCCGGGCTGACCAGCAGCAGAACAATTGCGCCAATCGCCAGTCCCATAAGCAGTTCAATCAGGCTGAAACCGTGTTGCGGCATGAAAAATCCCTCCGTGGAATGGTGTGAACGGCGCATTCCGTGCGCCGCGCAGGGCGAATCAGTCGGCGCGTGCCGAGCGAATGTTCTAGCGTGTAGAAGCAGGTATAGCCGACGGCAACGGAGGGCACCGATGGATCTTCGTACAAAAGGTTTCACGCTGGTCGAGTTGCTGATCGCCATCGCGGTGTTGTTGCTTCTCGTCACCTTGGCGGTGCCGGCCTTTACCCGAACGATTCAGAGCAGCAAGGCCGATACCGAAATGGGCGACCTGCAGCGTGCGATCAATTTTGCTCGCCTCGAAGCCATCAACCGCGGGGTGACGACTCGCCTGCGCCCGACTGCGGGCGGCAGCGTCTGGACCGGTGAGCTGGCGGTTTACGACAGTACTGGCAATCCGGCCAATGTGTTGCGGGTTGTTCCAGCGATGAGCAGCGGCGCGACTCTGACGCTAACCTCAGGAGTGACCGCGCTCGATTTCAATAATCTGGGTGGTCTGGCGGCACCGTCGACGGCGGTGGTCATCGCTTACACGCTGGGCACGCAAAGCAGGACGCTGAACGTGTGTTTGAACGGACGCATTCAATTGGGTGGAAATTGCGGATGAGGGCAGGGAGCAAAAAAGCACAGGAGGGCATGACGCTGATCGAAGTGCTGGTCGCGTTGCTGATTCTGACCGTCGGGCTGTTGGGCGCGGCGGCGGTCCAACTCAATGCACTGAAGTACACCGACAGCTCGCGCATGACCAGTCAGGCCAGTTTCATCGCCTACGACATGATGGACCGCATCCGCGCCAACTCCGGCGCCAACTACACCGTCACGCCGCCCACCTCGGGCAACCTCAGCGTAACGCGGGACCAGGATCTCTACGACTTCACCACCAATATCGCCAACTTCGGCGGTCCGACCGCGACGGGCAGCATCACCCTCAACCAGCGGGTCTACACCATCACGATTACCTGGAGCGATGCCCGTGCGGCCAACACCGCAAGTGCGCAACGCAGTTTCGTGCTGACCAGCCGGGCGACGGTCGATCCGGTGGCGACACCGTGAAGCGTTCCAACCGTGGTTTCGGCCTGATCGAGTTGCTGGTCGCATTGGCCTTGGGGCTGATCGTCGTGCTCGGAGTGGTGCAGATTTTCATCGCGGCGAAGAACACTTACGTCAGTCAGAACAGCGCCGCAGCGATGCAGGAGGACGCGCGCTTCGTTCTCAGCAAAATGATTCAGGAAATTCGCATGGTCGGCATGTTCGGCTGCCTTGGCACCATCACCGATGCCAGTTCGGCAGGGGATTTCAATGCGGCGCAGCTCACTCCGATCAACTGGGATAATGCCAACCTCAAACTGACCCTGGTGACGGCCGATGTCGGCAACGGCGGGGGGACGCCGACCTGGACGGTGATTTCCGACTGTCGCAACAGTGCGGTTGCCTACAGCGGATTGCGTAGCCCGACCACGGGGCAGATTGCTTTCCCGATCCGGCGTCTGCTCTACAGCTTTAGCAATAACCAGATTCTCATGGGCACCGGCAGCGGCAACCCGGCTCAACAAGTGCTGGTGAACAACGTCAGTGCGTTCGACGTGACGTTCGGTCTGGCCAGTTCCGCGACGGATGTGGCGGCCTCGACCTACAGCAGCAATCCTGGCGATCCGGCGCGCATCCGCAGCGTCCGCCTGAGCCTGACCCTCACCGACCCGAACAATCGGGTGCGCAATCAAACCTTCAACGTGGTTGCCGCTTTGCGCAACCGCTTGCCGTGAGGGCGCGGCGATGAGGATTTCCTTGCACCAGCGGCAAACCCAGCACGGCATGGTCTTGTTGATCAGTCTGGTGTTTTTGCTGTTGCTGACCTTGATCGGACTGTCATCGATGCAAAGCGCCAACCTGCAGGAAAAAATGGCCGGCAGCGTGAGCCTGCGCAATCAATCGTTCCAGTCCGCCGAAGCGGCGTTGCGTGTCGGTGAGAGCGCAGTGCAACTGGACAGCTACGCATTGCCAGTGTGCAGTGGCACTCAGTGTTTGCCGCCGGCCGAGTCATCGGTGGTCAGCGCGGCGGGGTTCAATTCGACGTCCGGCGTAACCTGGATCGCCGCCGGTAATGGCTTTTACGGGGTGCAGAACATCGGCACGACCGTCACCGCGGTGAACGTGCCCAGTAATACCTCGGCCACCCTGTATCGAGTGACCGCGGTCGGGATTGTCGGCACTTCGCGCAGTGTGGTGGAGAGTGTCTATGCGAAGTATTGAGCGCTACAGAGCGCTGCTGTTCGGCATGCTGGCGAGCCTTTATCTGGCGGCGCCGGCCTGGGCGTTCACGCCGTCCGAATCGCCGCTGTTGAGCGCCGCGGCGGTGGCGCCGAACGTGATGCTGCTGATCGATGATTCCGGCAGCATGAACAGCATTATCTACGACACGGACTTCAATCCTGCCATCAATCGCACGCCGGCCCGGGAGTGCAATGCCTTCCTCGGGCTGTGCTCTGCGCTGAATGCGCCGCAGATTACCGGCGACACCGTATTCTTATCGAGCCTGCCGACCTCCGGCTGCCCGGGGGGCGCCTATGCGTTCTACAACAACAGCCCGGTGCCGTTGTGCCTGAAACTGCCAGACCCGGTAGGCAACGAGAACACCCGTTATTCCGCCGATTACATTGCCTGGATTGTCAGCCAGGCCACCGGCACCGGAACCCGTGACTTCACCACCGGTGCAATTCCCAACGATTACCGCATGAACGTCGCGCGCAACGTTTCCACCGCATTGGTCAGCAGCAACCGTACCTTGCGCATCGGCTTGTCGACGTTCAATCCGGCCAACAGCACTAACCCTGGCAATGGCGGCTTCATTGCCCGCTCGATCAGCGATTTGTCGCCCGTCTCCGGAAGCGTCACCCAGGCCCAGGCTGACAACAACTACAACGCGCTGATTTCATCGATCAACGGCTTGAATGCCGTGGCCAATACACCGCTGGCCGAGACCTATTACGAAGTCAGCCGCTACATGCGCGGCATGGCGCCTTATTACAACGGTACACCGAGCACGTACACCAGCCCGATTCAGTACCGCTGCCAGAAAAACTACGGCGTGGTGGTTACTGACGGCTTGCCGACCTACGATCGCACCTTCCCGGGCAATGACCCGCTGGGTGGCAATCGCTTGCCGAACTGGGACGGCCTCAGTAATGACGGCGATAACCTCAGCGGCGATGGCGAAAACGACACACTGTATCTGGACGACATTGCCAAATTCGCTTTCGACATTGATATGCGTTCGACCGGTACCGATGCGGCCGGCAAAAGCTGGAACGCGGTGGACTTCCCCAGGCAGAACATGAACACCTACACCGTAGGCTTTGCCGCTGACAACGATATGCTGTCGGATGCCGCGAGTTACGGGCAGGGCAGGTACTACCAGGCCACCGACAGCACCGGACTGAATGCTGCGCTGTCGTCGGCACTCAGGGATATTACGTCCAGGGCCGGTTCCGGCGGCAGCGGCGTAACCAGCGGCACAACGCTGGCCAGCGGCACCAGTTATTTCCAGACCAGTTACGACCCCAGGGATTGGCGCGGGACGATCAAGTCGTTCGGCTTCACTGCGGCAGGCGCGGTCAATACTTCGGCGACGCTCTGGAGTACCGATACGACCATTGTCCCGAGCGCCACCGCGCCAATCTTTCAGGCCTGGAACACCGCGAGCAATGCGGCGGTCACGCTGGCCTTTGGCAATTTTTCCCCCTCCCAGCAGACCGCGCTCAGCCAGGGCCTGCCCACGGGCGTCAGTGGCATCGACCTGGTGGAGTGGAGCAAAGGCACCAACAAGACCGGGCTCAAGGTGCGCAGTGTGCTGTTGGGCGACATCATCAACTCGCCGCTGGTGCTGGCCTCACCCACCGACCAAACCGCCTCTGACTTGACGGGCGATACCTCCTACAGCGCCTACCTGACGACCAAGGCCGCGAACATGAGCGCCAGCCTGGTGGTGAACGCCAACGACGGCTTCGTCAATGTCATCAACGCGGCCAACGGTACCCGTCGTTACGCCTACATGCCGTCCAGTGTGTTGCCGTCGCTGCGATTCATTGCCGATCCGAACTACGTCAACGGCGTCAGTCACAAGTTTCTCGTCGACGGTCAGCTCGGCGTGTACGACGCGCAAATCAGTGGCGCCTGGAAAACCCTGGCCATCGGCGGCACGGGCGCCGGCGGCAAAACCTTTTATGCATTGCAACTGTATGACGCGTCGGCGGGCAACGTTGTGCGCGCGTTGTGGGAGGTCAGTGCACCGACGACCGCCAGCACCAGCAACGCATTCAATGATCTGGGTTATGCCTACGCGCGACCGGAAGTGGCACGCTTGGCCGATGGACGCTGGGCGGCGTTCATAGCCAACGGTTACGGCAGCAATTCGGGCGTCGCCGCGCTGTATGTGCTGGATGTGCGCGACGGTTCGCTGATCCGCAAGATTGTCGTCGACAGCACTGAAACCACCAATGGCCTGTCCTCGGTCAAGCTGCGGGTCAATTCGCAGAACGTAGTCCAGGCGGCTTATGGCGGCGACCTCAAAGGGCGCCTGTGGAAATTCGATCTCAGTGCCACGGCGGCGGACAGCTGGGGCGTGGCGTTTGCCGGCAAACCGCTGTTCACCACGGCCGGCGGGGCCACGCAGCCGATCACCGCGCAACCCTTGCTGGCGGACAACGCGCAGGGTGGCAAACAGATTTTCATCGGCACCGGCAAGTTCAATGAAACGGCCGACAAGACCAACAAAGATTTACAGGCGTTCTATTCGGTGTGGGATGCCGAAGGCGGCTCCGGCCAGATGACCGTGAGCAGTCTGCAGGCTCAGGCCATTACCGGCGTGTTCTCGGGCAGCTCCGGACAGTTCGTGACGACCACGCAGAACGACACGACTTATCCGGGAGAGAAGGGTTGGTATCTGCCCTTGGTGTATAACAGCGCGCTGATTGGCGAGCGAGTGATCAATCAGGCCAGTCTGGTGCTGGGGCGGATCATTTTCACCACGGCGAGCGTCGACACCACGGACCCCTGTGCCAGCTTTGGCACCGGCAAACTGGTCGAACTCGAGGCGTTCAGCGGTAAGATGCTCAACTATGCGGTGCTCGATACCAACGCCGATGGCGTGGTCGATGGCAACGACACGATTTCCAGCGGCGTGGTGTTCACCGGCGGCATTCCTACCCTTAATGCCATCGTCAACAGTGCAACACGCAAGATTGTGAACGACTCCAGCGGCGGCATTACCACGCTGGTGGAAAAATCCGGCGGCGGCAGCCGTCGTATCATGTGGCGACAAATACAGTAAGCGAGAGTTGAGGCATGCGCAGATCCATCCGAGGATTCACCCTGATCGAAATCATGATCGTGATCGCGATCATCGGGATCGTCATCACCATTGCCGCACCGCGCTATACCGAATACGTGAACAAGGGGCGCCGCGCCGAAGTGGCGGGCTTGCTCTCGGAGCAGGCGCAGACCCTCGAACGCTTCTACACGAAAAACAATGTCTACACGGGCGTAACCGGGCTCAGCACCGGCAATGACTTCTACACCATTACCCCGACCCTCACTGACCAGACGTTCCTGCTGACCGCCACACGCAAAGCGGGTTCGGCCATGGCCACCGACAAGTGCGGTGATCTGACCTTGAGCAATACTGGTGTCAGAGCCATGAACAACGCGGCCACCGGCCTGACCAGCAAAGACTGCTGGGGGCGCTGAGGCGCTTATCTTCGGGCGCCTTTTGCGCCCCCTGTGTTCTTTTTGATTGGATTAAACATGACCAGGCAACAGCAAGTGGTGATTGTCGGCGGCGGGGTGATCGGCCTGCTGACCGCCTACAATCTCGCCTCCGAAGTGCGCAGCGTGGTGCTGCTGGATCGCTCGAACGTCGGTCGGGAATCGTCGTGGGCCGGCGGCGGCATCGTTTCGCCGTTGTACCCGTGGCGCTACAGCCCGGCAGTTACCGCACTGGCACACTGGTCGCAGGATTTTTATCCACAGTTGGGCGAGCGCCTGTTTGCCGATACCGGCGTTGATCCTGAAGTGCACACCACTGGCCTGTACTGGCTGGATCTGGATGACGAAGCCGAAGCGCTTGCCTGGGCCGAACGGGAACAGCGCCCGCTGCGGGCGGTGGACATCTCGGCGGCGCACGATGCGGTGCCGGTGCTGGGGGCCGGATTCTCCCGGGCGATCTACATGGCCGATGTTGCCAACGTGCGTAATCCGCGTCTGGTTAAATCGTTGAAAGCGGCGCTGCTGGCACTGCCCAACGTGACGATTCACGAGCAGTGTGAGGTCAGCGGGTTCGTTCGCGAGCACGAGCGGATTGTCGGCGTGGAAACATCCAGCGGCATCATCACAGGTGATCAGGTTGTGCTGACGGCCGGGGCGTGGAGCGGCGATTTGCTCAAGACGCTGGACCTGACGCTGCCGGTCGAGCCGGTCAAGGGCCAGATGATTCTCTATAAGTGCGCAGCGGACTTCTTGCCGAGCATGGTTCTGGCCAAGGGCCGTTATGCGATCCCCCGTCGCGACGGGCATATTCTGATCGGCAGCACGCTGGAACACGAAGGCTACGACAAGACGCCAACCGACGTGGCGCTGGCAAGCCTCAAGGCTTCGGCAATCGAGTTGTTGCCGGCGCTGGCGCAGGCCGAGGTCGTCGGGCATTGGGCCGGCTTGCGACCGGGGTCGCCGGAAGGCATCCCGTATATTGGCCGGGTGCCGGGGTTCGATAGCTTGTGGCTGAACTGCGGGCATTACCGCAACGGCCTGGTGCTGGCGCCGGCGTCGTGCCAGCTGTTTGCCGATGTGATGCTGGGGCGGGCGCCGATTATCGACCCGGCGCCTTATGCGCCTGAGGGCCGCATTTAGTCAGACAGTTTTTCATCGGCTGGTTGGCCGCCTTCGCGAGCAGGCTCGCTCCCATAGGGATTATGCATTTCAATGTGGGAGCGAGCCTGCTCGCGAAGGGGCCCTTCAATCCAGGCCCAATTTCTTCAGCCGATAGCGCATCGACCTGAACGAAAGACTCAAGCGCTGCGCCGCGGCCGTGCGGTTCCAGCGTGTCTCCTCCAATGCCTGCAGGATCAGCTTGCGTTCGACGTTTTCCAGATAATCTTCCAGGTTGTCGATCTGCGTAAGGTCGGCAATCGCACCCTCCGCCGCGCAATTGCCTTCGCTCAGCCGCAAGTCCTGAGATTCGATGATACGGTTCTCGCACAGTGTATGCGCCCGTTCAAGCACGTTCTCCAGTTCCCGCACGTTCCCGGGGAAGCGGTAATTCTTCAGGCTTTCCAGCGCCTGCGGATGCAGGCTCGCGACAGGCTGGCCGGTGTCCCTGGCCAATCGCTTGAGGACATGCGCGGCCAGCACTTCAATGTCATCGCGGCGCTCGCGCAGAGAGGGTACGCGCAGTTCGATCACGTTCAATCGGTAATAAAGGTCCTGGCGAAACCGTTCGGCGCTGACCTGCGCATCAAGGTCCTTGTGCGTCGCGCTGAGGATGCGCACATCGACCACGGTTTCCTGCTGGCCGCCGATGCTGCGCACGGCCTTTTCCTGAATCGCCCGCAGCAGTTTGACCTGCATCGATAACGGCAGATCCGCCACTTCATCGAGAAACAGCGTGCCGCCATGGGCGGCCTGGAACAGCCCCGGTTTGTCCTCCACTGCACCGGTAAAACTGCCTTTGCGGTGGCCGAAAAACTCGCTTTCCATCAACTCCGAGGGAATCGCCCCGCAATTGACCGGGACAAAGGGCTGCTGGGCGCGCGGGCCCTGCTCATGAATCAGGCGTGCGACCAGTTCCTTGCCGCTGCCCGATTCACCGCTGATGTACACCGGCGCCTGGCTGCGGGCGAGTTTGTCGATCTGCTTGCGCAGGTTGCGCATGGGCAACGAGTCGCCGAGCAGGCGTCGGTCGATCGGGCTGCTCGCGCCGCCCGCCACCGGCATGCGCAGGGCCGTGGCGACCAGTTCGCGCAGGCGCGTGAGGTCGACCGGCTTGGTCAGAAAGTCGAAGGCCCCGGCCTTCAGCGCGTTGATCGCAGTCTCCAGACTGCCATAGGCGGTGATCATCGCCACCGGGAGCTGTGGATAACGTTGCTGGATGTGCTGCACCAAGTCCAGCCCCGTGCCGTCGGGCAGGCGCATGTCGGTCAGGCACAGATCGAAACGCTCACGCTGCAGCAGCGCCTGGGCCTCACCCAGGTTGCGCGCACTGAGGGTATCGAGTTTCATCCGTCCCAGTGTGATTTCCAGGAGTTCGCGGATATCCGGTTCGTCGTCGACGATAAGAATTTTTTGCCGTGGGCTCGTAGTCAACTTTGTTTCCGTCCGTGAGCAAAGGTGATGCGAAAGCAGCCGCCGTCTTGGCGTGACTGAAAGTCTAGGCGCGCCTGGTTGCTTTCGCACAGCTCACGGGACAGATAAAGCCCAAGGCCGGTGCCCTGGCTACTGGTAGTAAAGAACGGTTCGAACAGATGCGCCTGTTCGGCGAGCGGCACGCCGGGGCCGTTGTCCCGCACTTGCAGCACCGCCAACTGGCTGTCCGGGTCGATGAACAGGGTCATCCAGACCTCGGCCTGATCATGCAGCAAGGCACTGTGACGCCAGCCGTTGCGTAACAGATTGTCGAGAATCTGAGTGAGCTGGTCGGGGTCCATCAGGGTATTGAAGTCGCCGGAATCGATCCGCAAATGAATCTGCTGACGTTCGGTCGCGTGTTCGCGGCTTTCGGCGACGAACTGTTGCAGCCATGGCTTGAGGTCCAGCCGTTGCGGTTCACTTTGCTGGCGGCGGGACAGTTGCAGGACGTTTTCGATGACTCGGTTCATGCGCTGGGAGTGGTCTTGAATGATCTGCGTCAGACGCCGATCGGCGCTGTCGAGTTCCTCGGACTCGGCCAAGAGCTGTGCGGCATGGCTGATCGCGCCCAGCGGGTTGCGGATTTCGTGGGATATCCCGGCGGTCAGTCGTCCAAGCGCGGCCAGCTTCAACTGCTGGGCCTGTTGGGCGATCTGTGCCAGGTCTTCGAGAAACACCAGAATCTGCTGGTTCGGGCGCTGATCGAGGGCGATGAAGCTCGGCTGCAGTTCGAGGCCGTTACCGGCCACCTTCAGGCTTTGCGGGCGCAGCGTCGGGTTATTCCTCCACAGCTGCAGGCGATCGACCAGGGCCGGCGCGCAATCGTCGATCAACTGACCCTGAAGGTGCGTATGCGCGAGCAAAGTCTGGGCGCTGTGGTTGGCCAGTTGTATGCGGCGTTCCTCATCGAGCACAAGAATGCCGGTGCGCATGCGTTGCAGGATCAGCGCATTGAGGGCTTCCAGGCCGATCACTTCGCTGGCGCGTTGTTCGGCCAGTGTTTCGCTGACCTCAACGCGGCGAATCAGACCCTGTACCAGCAGTGAGGCCGCGAAACATAACGCACCGAGGGTGCCGGCTTGCAGGTACTCGTTGGCGCTCAACGGGTGGCTGAAACTCAGCAGGAAACTCAAGCCGACGATGCCCAAGGCAGCAATGGCCGCGATCAGCAAGCCAATGCGTCGGCGCAGCAAGGTATTGCTGATTGCCACCGAGACGATCAGCAAATTGCCCAGCGCACTGGCCACACCGCCTGCTGCATAGAACAGACCACCGAGCAGCAGGACGTCGACCAGCGCGAGGCTGAGCAATTGAGCCGGACGCCGGGTGTTCTCCAGAAACACCACCAGCAGGATATTGAGCACCAGGTACAACCAGCTGCCGCCGCGCAACAGTTCGTCGTTGGCAGACGTCAGCAGACGGTTGTCCATGTCGCTGGAGATCAGCAGCACCAGCGTGATGCCGATGCTCAGACGGTAAAGATGATAAAGACGCAGCAGGCGCTGCGCCTGTTTACTGTCGGCGGGGGCGGCCTCAGCGATCACTGGCGCCTGGGCCTTGCTCGAGATGAGCCTGGCTGCAATACCACTGTGGTTGATTGCCCAGCGCGCGGTCGCGCGGCAGATGCACGCCGCAATGGGCGCAACGCACCATCGGCGCGGCGTCTTGTTCGCGCGAGGCGCGCCCGGATGGCGAAGCGGAGGCGGGCGCCTTGAATTTACGCCACAGCCAGATGGCGGCGAAGATCAGGGCAATCCAGAACAATAAACGAAGCATGATGGGCGGCTTTTCGACTGATAATCCGCCAGTTTAGCCAAGGACCCGATCAGCGCACAGCCTATTAAAGCGCGGCAATAAAAAAGGGAGATCCGCAGATCTCCCTTTTTTCGTACAGCCGGTGTGGTCAGTCGAACACGCCGAAGGTCATGTAGCTGAACCACGAGCGGTCGGTATCGGTGGATTCCGGCTCCGGCTCTTCGATCACGTCGCCGTTCTCGTCTTTAGGCTTGAGCTCGTTCGGAATCGCATCTTTCGCGTCCTGGAACTGCTTCTGCACGTCCTGGTTGGCGCGGGTTTCGCCCGGCGGCAGCGGTGGACGCGATTCGATCAGGCCCAAGGTCGCCTTGCTCAGGAACGAACGGTTGTCGGCTTCGGCAACACGCGGCACGAACTGGCCGTCCTGCAGGCTCGGGTGATCCGGGTAGTTGAGCTTCAGGGTTTCCAGGCTGGTGGCGGCCAGGTCGTCCAGATGCAGGCGCTGGTAGGCTTCGGTCATCACCGCCAGGCCGTCGCCGACCGATGGGGTTTCCTGGAAGTTTTCCACCACGTAGCGGCCGCGGTTGGCGGCGGCGACGTAGGCCTGACGGGTCAGGTAGTAATCGGCCACGTGGATTTCGTAGGCCGCCAGCAGGTTGCGCAGGTAGATCATGCGCTGCTTGGCGTCCGGCGCGTAGCGGCTGTTCGGGTAGCGGCTGGTCAGCTGGGCGAACTCGTTGTACGAGTCGCGGGCGGCGCCCGGGTCACGCTTGGTCATGTCCAGCGGCAGGAAGCGCGCCAGCAGGCCGACGTCCTGGTCGAACGAAGTCAGACCCTTGAGGTAGTACGCGTAATCCACGTTCGGATGCTGCGGATGCAAACGAATGAAACGCTCGGCGGCGGACTTTGCAGCCTCCGGCTCGGCGTTCTTGTAGTTGGCGTAGATCAACTCCAGCTGGGCCTGATCGGCGTAGCGACCGAACGGATAACGCGACTCCAGAGCCTTCAGCTTGGCTGTGGCGCTGGTGTAGCTGTTGTTGTCCAGATCAGTCTGAGCCTGCTGATACAGCTCGGCTTCGCTGAGGTTTTCGTCTACGACTTCCTTCGATGAGCAAGCAGCGGTCAATGCGAGGATGGCGATCAGCAGCAGGTGTTTCACTTGCATGGCGGCTTGCGTCCCTATGACGGCCGCTGTCTTGGGCGGGGCCGTCCTGTTATGATGAGCGCCCCGTTGAAAAGCCTCGGGGCAAAAGACGCCGTATTTAACCACAAGCGCGCAGCCGAAACCAAAGGCTGTGCCGACGCCCAGTCCGAGCATGTCCGATAAAATTGAACTTAGCGCAGAGGTGCCGTCCGAATTGGGCGGCCAACGCCTCGATCAAGTCGCCGCCCAACTCTTCGCTGAGCACTCACGCTCGCGCCTTTCCGCCTGGATCAAAGAAGGTCGCCTGACTGTGGACGGGGCGGTCATCCGCCCGCGCGACATCGTGCATGGCGGTGCCATCCTTGAACTGACTGCCGAGCAGGAGGCCCAGGGCGAGTGGATCGCCCAGGACATCGAACTCGACATCGTCTATGAAGATGACGACATTCTGGTGATCAACAAGCCTGCGGGCCTGGTGGTGCACCCGGCTGCCGGTCACGCCGATGGCACCTTGCTCAACGCCTTGCTGCACCACGTGCCGGACATCATCAATGTCCCTCGCGCCGGTATCGTGCATCGTCTGGACAAGGACACCACCGGTCTGATGGTGGTGGCCAAGACCATTCAGGCGCAGACCAAACTGGTCGCGCAGTTGCAGAGCCGCAGCGTCAGCCGCATCTATGAGTGCATCGTGATTGGCGTGGTCACTGCCGGTGGCAAGATCAACGCGCCGATCGGTCGTCACGGCCAGCAGCGCCAGCGTATGGCGGTGATGGAGGGTGGCAAGCCTGCCGTCAGCCACTACCGCGTGCTGGAGCGCTTCCGTTCCCACACTCACGTGCGGGTCAAGCTGGAAACCGGTCGCACCCACCAGATTCGCGTGCACATGGCGCACATCAACTTTCCGTTGGTCGGCGATCCGGCGTACGGCGGGCGTTTCCGCATTCCCCCGGCGGCGAACCCGACCATGGTGGAATCGCTCAAGCATTTCCCGCGTCAGGCCCTGCACGCGCGCTTCCTGGAACTCGATCACCCGACGAGCGGTGAGCGCATGAGCTGGGAATCGCCGCTGCCGGAAGATTTCGTCTGGCTGCTGACCCTGCTCAAGCAGGATCGCGAGGCGTTCATCGGATGAACTGGCTGACGCCGGACTGGCCTGCGCCGGCCAGCGTCAAAGCCTGTGTCACCACCCGTGAGGGCGGTGTCAGCGAGGCGCCGTTCGACAGCCTCAATCTGGGCGATCACGTCGATGATCGTCCGGAGGCGGTGGCCGAGAACCGGCGCCGTTTGACCGATCACTTCTCTATAAAGCCTGCCTGGTTGCAGCAAGTGCACGGGATTACCGTCGCGCATGCTGATCCGGGCATTGTTGCGACTGCAGATGCCAGCTGGACCGCAACGCCGGGTATTGCCTGCGCGGCCATGACCGCCGATTGCCTGCCGGCCTTGTTCTGCAATCGCGCAGGCACCCGTGTAGCGGCGGCCCATGCCGGTTGGCGCGGCTTGGCGGCGGGGGTACTTGAAGCCACCCTCGATAGCCTCGATGTTGCGCCTGAAGACATTCTCGTCTGGCTCGGCCCGGCCATCGGCCCGCAGGCCTTTGAAGTTGGCGCGGAAGTGCGCGAAGTCTTCGTCAGTCAGTTGCCTGAAGCAGCCGAAGCCTTTGTACCGAGCAGCAATGCCGGCAAGTTCATGGCCGACATCTATCAGTTGGCGCGCCTGCGTCTGGCTGAGCGTGGTGTCACTGCTGTTTATGGTGGCGGTTTCTGCACCGTGACTGATCCGCGCTTCTTCTCGTATCGCCGTGCTTCGCGCACCGGTCGCTTTGCCTCCCTGATCTGGCTTGAGGCGCCCAGCCTCACAAATACGATTCCTTTTTGACTGCGTCTGTTTCCGTCATGCTGCGTTGCCGCTCCTCGCCATAGCGGGCTATGACTCGTCGCGGCGCCTTGCCTGACGAAAACAGCCACTCGTCAAAAGAGGATCGTATTTGCGAGGCTGGGCGCCAGCTAGACTGTCTGATCTGCATCAACTCTCCGACGCTTGAATCTTGCAGAATCGACCGCATCTATAGCGGTATCTGGCAGGTTTCTTTATTCAGGATGGTTTCTTAGGTCCGGCCTGCTCAAAAGGAAGGTGACCCATGCGTATTGACCGTTTAACCAGCAAATTACAGTTGGCCTTGTCCGACGCCCAGTCGTTGGCGGTTGGCCACGATCATCCGGCCATCGAGCCGGCGCACTTGATGCAAGCCATGCTTGAACAGCAGGGCGGTTCGATCAAGCCGCTGCTCATGCAGGTCGGCTTCGACGTCAACAGCTTGCGCAAAGAATTGACCAAAGAGCTCGATCAATTACCGAAAATCCAGAACCCGACGGGCGACGTGAACATGTCGCAGGATCTGGCGCGCCTGCTCAATCAGGCTGACCGTCTGGCCCAGCAGAAAGGTGATCAGTTCATCTCCAGCGAACTGGTGCTGCTCGCCGCGATGGATGAGAACAGCAAGTTGGGCAAGTTGCTGCTCGGCCAGGGCGTGAGCAAGAAAGCCCTGGAAAACGCGATCAACAACCTGCGTGGCGGCGAAGCGGTGAATGACGCCAACCACGAAGAGTCGCGTCAGGCACTGGATAAATACACCGTCGACCTGACCAAGCGCGCCGAAGACGGCAAGCTTGATCCGGTGATCGGCCGTGACGACGAAATCCGTCGGACCATTCAGGTTTTGCAGCGCCGTACGAAAAACAACCCGGTTTTGATCGGTGAGCCTGGCGTGGGTAAAACTGCAATCGCCGAAGGTCTGGCCCAGCGCATCATCAACGGCGAAGTGCCGGACGGCCTCAAGGGCAAGCGCCTGCTCTCGCTGGACATGGGCGCGCTGATTGCCGGCGCCAAGTATCGCGGTGAGTTCGAAGAGCGCCTCAAAGGCTTGCTCAACGAGCTGTCGAAGCAGGAAGGGCAGATCATTCTGTTCATCGACGAACTGCACACCATGGTCGGCGCCGGTAAAGGCGAAGGCTCGATGGACGCCGGTAACATGCTCAAGCCAGCCCTGGCTCGCGGTGAGCTGCACTGCGTTGGCGCGACCACGCTCAATGAGTATCGCCAATATATAGAGAAGGACGCGGCGCTCGAGCGGCGTTTCCAGAAAGTCTTGGTGGACGAGCCGAGCGAAGAAGACACCATCGCGATTCTGCGGGGCCTCAAGGAACGTTACGAGGTTCACCATAAGGTGGCTATCACTGACGGCGCGATTATCGCCGCGGCCAAGCTCAGCCATCGCTATATCACTGACCGGCAGTTGCCGGACAAGGCGATCGATCTGATCGACGAGGCGGCGAGCCGCATTCGCATGGAGATCGACTCCAAGCCGGAAGTGCTCGACCGTCTGGAGCGGCGCCTGATTCAGTTGAAGGTGGAATCCCAGGCACTGAAGAAAGAAAGCGACGACGCGGCGAAGAAACGCCTGGAAAAACTCCAGGAAGAAATCGAGCGTCACGAGCGTGAATATTCCGATCTGGAGGAAATCTGGAACTCGGAAAAAGCCGAGGTACAGGGTTCTGCGCAGATTCAGCAGAAGATCGAACAGTCGCGCCAGGAACTGGAAGCCGCACGCCGCAAAGGCGATCTGAACCGCATGGCCGAGTTGCAGTACGGGGTGATCCCGGATCTGGAGCGCAGCCTGCAAATGGTCGACCAGCACGGCAAGAGCGAAAACCAGTTGCTGCGCAGCAAGGTGACCGAAGAAGAGATCGCCGAAGTCGTGTCGAAATGGACCGGTATCCCGGTGTCGAAAATGCTCGAAGGCGAGCGCGACAAGCTGATGAAGATGGAGAGCCTGTTGCACAAACGGGTGATCGGTCAGGAAGAAGCAGTCGTCGCTGTCGCCAACGCCGTGCGGCGTTCCCGAGCCGGGTTGTCCGACCCGAATCGTCCGAGCGGTTCGTTCATGTTCCTCGGCCCGACCGGTGTCGGTAAAACCGAGCTGTGCAAGGCGCTGGCCGAGTTCCTCTTCGATACCGAAGAGGCGATGGTGCGGATCGACATGTCCGAGTTCATGGAGAAACATTCCGTGGCTCGCCTGATCGGTGCGCCACCAGGCTACGTCGGCTACGAAGAGGGCGGCTATCTGACCGAAGCGGTGCGTCGCAAGCCGTACTCGGTGATCCTGATGGATGAGGTCGAGAAGGCGCACCCGGATGTGTTCAACATCCTCCTGCAAGTGCTTGAGGATGGCCGTCTGACCGACAGCCATGGTCGTACGGTGGACTTCCGCAATACGGTGATCGTCATGACGTCGAACCTGGGCTCCATGCAGATCCAGGAACTGGTCGGTGATCGTGAGGCGCAGCGTGCCGCAGTGATGGACGCGTTGACGTCGCATTTCCGTCCGGAGTTCATCAACCGGGTCGACGAAGTGGTGATTTTCGAGCCGCTGGCACGCGATCAGATCGCCGGCATCACCGAGATCCAGTTGGGCCGTCTGCGCAGTCGTCTGGCCGAGCGCGAGCTGAAGCTGGAGCTGAGTCCGGAGGCAATGGACAAGCTCATCGCCGTCGGTTACGACCCGGTGT
Organism: Pseudomonas sp. SWRI81; assembly: GCF_014268545.1. Classification (NCBI taxonomy): domain Bacteria; kingdom Pseudomonadati; phylum Pseudomonadota; class Gammaproteobacteria; order Pseudomonadales; family Pseudomonadaceae; genus Pseudomonas; species Pseudomonas sp. SWRI81. The sequence goes on along the minus strand of NZ_JABWQS010000034.1, from coordinate 22,173 downwards.
ATGGCGCACGGCCGTTGAAACGGGCGATCCAGCGCTGGATCGAAAACCCGCTGGCACAGTTGATCCTGTCGGGTCATTTCATGCCCGGCGACACGGCCACTGGCAAGGTCGAGAACGACGAAATCGTTTTCGGCTAAGCCTCGGCGGCAATGAAACAGGGAAGGCCTCGCATTGCGAGGCCTTTTTTTCGCCAGGCTGTTGAACTCAAAGGAAAAGGCTTGTAAAGTGCGCCCCGCAGTCAGTCACCAACAGCGTTTCAGCTCACTGGGCTGGAATCTGAAATAAGTTGCAAATCATTAACTTGAAAGCGATTTAGGGGGTTGACAGAGGTGTTCTAGGTTGTAGAATAGCGCGCCTCAGACACACGAACGCAGCGATGCGAACGGGTGGCGAGATGTAACAAAGCTTCACCGTTGTAAATTGAAATATGCAGTTCCGTGATAGCTCAGTCGGTAGAGCAAATGACTGTTAATCATTGGGTCCCAGGTTCGAGTCCTGGTCACGGAGCCAATTTCAAATCGGGGTATAGCGCAGTCCGGTAGCGCGCCTGCTTTGGGAGCAGGATGTCAGGAGTTCGAATCCCCTTACCCCGACCATTTTTGGGTCGTTAGCTCAGTTGGTAGAGCAGTTGGCTTTTAACCAATTGGTCGTAGGTTCGAATCCCACACGACCCACCATTTTTGAAACCAGTTAACGCTGGGATCGAATCTTAAGATCAGAGGCCAAAAGCGCTGATCGAAGAAGGCGATCTTTGAAAGGTCGCCTTTTTTTTACCGGGGTATAGCGCAGTCCGGTAGCGCGCCTGCTTTGGGAGCAGGATGTCAGGAGTTCGAATCCCCTTACCCCGACCATATTAAAAATCCTCGTATCGAAAGATACGGGGATTTTTTTTGCCCGTTGAAAGCCGAATCCCTTCAAGTCGTCATACAACCTGCCGATAGCCCGCTAACACGAGGGGACTGCCAACGCTTCGCCCCTGAATCTGGCCAATACAAGAATAAGGGCGTTCGTCATGTTGCTTCGTCGGTTGAATATTGCTCCCCGGGCTGCCCTGGGCTTTGCCCTGATTGCGGTGTTGGTGGCCATGCTAGGGGTGTTTGCGCTGGGGCAGATGTCGAGCATTCGCGACAGTGAGGTGGCGGTGGAGAACCGCTGGTTGCCGAGCATTCGCGGTGGTGACGAGATCCGCGAGCTGATGCTGCGTATCCGCACCATTTCCCTGCGCATGGCACTGGATCAGGATCCTGCAAACATCGCCACCTATCGTGGCCAGATGGACACCCGGGACAAAGAGCTGAGCGAGAAAATCGCCGCCTACGACAAACTCGTCGATACCCCGGAAGGCCAGCAACTGTACGACCAGTTCAAGACCACCTTCGCCGCTTATCGCACCGGCATCGCCCAGTCGTTCACCCTCGCCGAGCAAGGCAAGCGGGACGAGCTGACCAGATTGCTGCTGGTCGATATGAAAACGGTGGTCGACGGTTCCGGCAAGCAACTCAACGATCTGGCTGACTTGTTTGCCCGGCAAGTGGCTGCCGAGAGCGAGAAGTCCGCCGCGCATTATCAAACCTCGCGCACCATCGTCAGCCTGTTCATTGCGTTGGCAGCGCTGGCCACGGTGGCCCTGGCGATGTTGCTGACGCGCAGTATCGTGCGCCCTCTGAGCAGCGCCGTGGATGCTGCCGAAAGCGTGGCCAAGGGCGATCTGACCCGCCCCATCGAGGCTCATGGCAACGATGAAGTGAGCCGTTTGCTCAGAGCGTTGGCGACCATGCAGCAGAACCTGCGCGAAACCCTGCAGGGCATCAGCGGCTCGGCCACGCAACTGGCCACGGCCGCTGACGAGCTGAGCGCGGTCACGGTCGACAGCACGCAAGGGCTGCAACAGCAGAACAATGAAATCGAACAAGCCGCCACCGCCGTCAACGAGATGACCGCTGCGGTGGAGGAGGTGGCGCGCAACGCCGTGTCGACGTCCGATGCCACGCGCCAATCCAGTCAGTCGGCGCAGTTGGGCCAGGAACGCGTCAGCGAAACCGCCAGCGCGATCAATGCGTTGGCCAGCGATGTGCAACACACTGGTGAGTTGGTGCAGTCGCTGGCGAATCAGTCACAAGACATCGGCAAAGTGCTCGATGTGATTCGCGCCATCGCCGAACAGACCAACTTGCTGGCGCTCAACGCCGCCATTGAAGCGGCACGCGCGGGTGAAAGCGGGCGAGGTTTTGCGGTAGTGGCCGACGAGGTGCGCGCGCTGGCCTATCGCACCCAGCAATCGACACAAGAGATCGAGCAGATGGTGCAGGGCATGCGCAGCGGGTCGAGCCTGGCGCTGGATTCCATGCAGGCCAGCGCATCCCGTGCGGCGAGCACGCTGGTATTGGCTGAGCGGGCGGGCGAGGCACTGGTGACGATCACGGCTTCGGTGCACGAGATTCACGAGCGCAACCTGGTCATCGCCAGCGCCGCTGAAGAGCAGGCGCAAGTAGCGCGCGAAGTTGATCGCAATCTGGTGAACATTCGTGATCTGTCGGTGCGCTCCGCTGCTGGGGCCGATCAGACCAGTGCGTCAAGCCATGAGCTGTCGAAACTGGCCAATGCCCTGCAGGGCATGGTGCGACGCTTCCAGCTGTAATCAATGGAAAATAAAAAGCCCCGCTCGGTGCGAGGCTTGGAATGAAGATCAGAGGTGGGAGCGAGCCTGCTCGCGAATGCGCTGGATCTGCGAGCAGCACGAAAACCTGTGGGAGCCGGGCTTGCCCGCGATAGCGGTGGGTCAGGCAACAGAAATATCAACTGACCCGGCGCCATCGTTGGCAAGCCAGCTCCCACAGACGCTGGCCTTAGTGCAATTTCAGACGCGGCTCGGTGCCACGACCGATCTTGCTGCCCAGCATCAGCATCGCCGTGCGGAACGGCCCGTACAGTGCCATCTGGTGCATACGGTACAGCGACACGTAAAACATCCGCGCCAGCCAGCCTTCGAGCATCACGCTGCCGGTCAGGTTGCCCATCAAGTTACCCACAGCGGAAAAACGCGACAACGAAATCAGCGAGCCGTAATCGGTGTACTTGTACTCCGGCAGGGTCTTGCCTTCGATGCGCAGTTTCAGCGACTTCGCCAGCAATGACGCCTGTTGGTGCGCCGCCTGAGCACGTGGCGGTACGTTACGATCGGTACCCGGTTGCGGGCAGGCCGCGCAGTCACCAAAGGCAAAAATGTTTTCGTCGCGGGTGGTCTGCAGGGTCGGCAGCACTTGCAGCTGATTGATGCGGTTGGTTTCCAGACCGTCGATGTCCTTGAGGAACCCCGGGGCACGAATACCGGCGGCCCAGACTTTCAGGCTGGCCTTGATCTCGTTGCCGTCGGCGGTGATCAGGCTGTCGGCGGTGACTTCGCTGACCGAGGCGTTGGTCATGACATTGACCCCGAGCTTCTCCAGGGTTTTGTGCACCGGTCCGCTGATGCGTTCCGGCAGCGCCGGCAGCACCCGTGGGCCGGCTTCGATCAGCGTAATGTGCATGTTTTCCGGTTTGATCCGGTCCAGACCGTAAGCCGCCAGTTCATGGGCGGCGTTGTGCAGCTCTGCGGCCAGCTCGACGCCCGTGGCGCCAGCGCCGACGATGGCCACGCTGATCTGCTCGACCACATCGGTTTGCCCGGCGTGGGCGCGCAAATAGTGATTGAGCAGTTGCTGGTGAAAGCGCTCGGCCTGTTTACGGGTATCGAGGAACAGGCAATGCTGCGCTGCACCCTGAGTGCCGAAATCGTTGGTGGTGCTGCCGACGCTGATCACCAGCGAGTCATACGGCACTTCGCGCGCGGGCACCAGTTCGACGCCGTTTTCGTCATAAGTGGCAGCGAGTTGAATTTTCTTCTGCGCGCGGTCGAGACCGCTCATGCGCCCCAGCTGGAACTCGAAGTGGTTCCATTTCGCCTGGGCAACATAGTTGAGTTCATCTTCCGAGGAGTTGAGGGAGCCGGCGGCCACTTCGTGCAGCAGCGGTTTCCAGATGTGTGTCAGGTTGGCGTCGACCAGCATCACGCTGGCTGTGCCGCGTTTGCCCAGGGTCTTACCCAGACGGGTAGCCAACTCCAGACCGCCGGCGCCGCCGCCGACAATGACAATACGATGGGACATAGGGATAACTCGCAAGGTTTTTAAAGGAAATCTGTGCAGTTGCCCGAGCGAGTGCGAAGCGACTCATAGCGTCAGGTAACTGATAAATCGGCTCAACAGGCCCAGACCAATGGTCACTGCCAGTACCAGCACCAGGAGCATCCACGGCCGGAATGGCCGGCGCTCGACACGGTGTTGGGACAGTTGCAGGTATTCTTCGACATGCTTTTGGTCTTCGGGGTTCAGGCGGCTGGTCATATTTGCCTCGTCAGGTAGACGTTGCTGAATGGGCAGAAGCTACAGCGGTTTTTAGCCGGGGTTGAACGCAGCATAGCCGCTGTCCGGGACCGGTTCGACGCGCACGTCGTCGTCGAGGCGAATGATGCCGCTCTGTAGCACTCGTGCAGTGATTCCGCCGTGCCCGCGTACGGCCTGGAAAGTGCCGGGGCCGAGGTTGTTCTGCAAGCGTGCGCAGGGCTGACACCAGCCTGTGGTTTCGAGTATCGCCTGACCGATGCGAAAGCGCCGCCCCTTTAGGCTAAACAAATTGATTCCGCTTATAACGAGATTGCGCCGCAGATCTTCAGGTCTGATCGGTTGATCGTCGGGACGGCCCATCAATGCACGGATCACCGCCAGGTGCTCCCACTGGATCAGCGTCACTTGTCGCGCGTTGCGAATGCCGGGGCGGGCGTGGTCTCCGGTCAGTCCGGCTTCCAGGCGCGCCTCCACTGCATCGAGTTCAAGCATCGGCCCACGTGATTGGGGGCGCACGCCGATCCAGCGCACCCGGCCGGCTTGCGGCACCTCGGCGATCAGTTGCTGCAGCGGCGTCACAGGCTGATGCCTACGTCGAAGACGATGCTGCGACCGAGGTTGCTGCGCAAAAAGTCCGGGGCATCAGGGTGAGCGAACAACACACGGGCAAACGTCGGGCCGACCAGCGACAGCGAGCGCCAGCCCTGACGCAGGTATTCGGTCGGCGGCGGGAAATGACTGTTGAGGTCCAGCACTTCGCGCTTGAGGCTGGCGAAGGCGATGATGTCCAGTTCGCCCAGGTCCATGCCGCGCTCTTTGTAGTTGTGGGCTTTCTTGCGCAACGTCGGCGCCAGGCGCAAAAGAAATTCATTGGCCGGGATGCGCTTGGGCTTGGCTTCGCGGCGCACCAGTTGGCTGAGGGAAAACGCGCTCCGCCGACGCTGCAATTCGTCGCGCCATTCATCGTTGAGGCGGCGGCCTTCATCGAGGACGAAAAATACTTCGAAATTGGCATCGCGAAACAGTACGTCCGGCGGCTCACCGGCCGGCGCGAATTCATCAGCGCGGTAGGGGATGTTCAAGCCTTGCAGCAGGCGCTGGCAGACCCAACGCTCACGCTCCCATTTGCGGGCATTGGACAGGAACGCGTTGGCTTGCTCGGCCGCGATGGTCAGCAGGCGTAAATAATCTGAGTCATCCATAGGCCCAAGCTTAGCGTCCAAATGCGACAAGCAGAAAGCTTTGCATCGGCCAGATATAAACGTCATGCGATTGCGCACTTGTAGGAGCTGCCGAAGGCTGCGATCTTTTGCTTTTTATAAAACAAGATCAAAAGATCGTCCGATCGCGGCCCGAGCCTTCGGCAGTTCCTACAGGGGTTGTGTCGTGGAAAAAGTGAAGGGTCATGATTGGAGCTGAACTGCTGTCCTCGACGAGCCTGACGCTCGGCTGGCTGATTTATCTGCCGCTGCTGCTGTGGGCGATCGCGCGCGCGCCATGGGTCGAGCTGTTCAGCGACAGTCGCCGGCAGCACTTGCTGTTCGGCACGGTATTCGCGCTGTTTCTGCTGTGGCTGGTGCGCAGGGATTTCGATACCGGCGTGTCCTATCACTTCATTGGCATGACGGCGGTAACGTTGCTGCTCGATTGGCCGCTGGCGATTGTCGGCGGGCTGGTCGCGCAGATGGGGCTGGTGCTGTTGGGGCGTCAGGACCCTGTAGCCGTCGGCGTCAACGGCACATTACTGATTCTGTTGCCGGTGCTGGTCACCGAGTGCGTGGCCATCCTGGTCGAGCGTGCGCAGCCACGAAACCCCTTCGTTTACATCTTTTGTTCCGGGTTCTTCGCAGCCGCTTTGTCTGGCCTGTCGTGCCTGGTCCTGAGCCTGACGCTGCTGTGGTACGACGGCCTGTTCGCCATGCCGGAATGGCTGGAGGATTTCGTCGGTTATCTGTGGCTGCTGTTGTTTCCCGAGGCTTTCATCAACGGCATGATCGTCAGTGCGCTGGTGGTGTTCTGCCCGGAATGGCTGGAGACCTTCAACCGCACGCGTTACCTCTCGGCGCCGTGGAAGGACGACGAGCCGAAGTCTTGATCCACATCAAACCGGCCACGGCGGAGAGATTTCATGCTCGCGCGAATTCCTTCAGGAGCAGTGGCATGGGCGTTTACGAATGGGCGCGGCAGGAAACCCGGCAGAATCTGGATATGGCGCTGGAAGTGGGCTTCGACCCGGGCCTGAGTTTGCGCGCCTTGCTCAGCGCGGTGGTGCAGCAGAGCAAGGCTGTGCGCAACGCCGAAGACCTCGCCGACGAGTTGCGTTTTCTGGCGGAAAACCTCGACGATGGTCAGGACTATAGCTTCATGCGGCCCTGATCGGGGTCAGTGACGCGGGTCGAAATCGCCCGAGAACAGTTCGTCTTCAGCATCCGGTGCAACCGGAATCTTGTGTTCTTCCGACGCCCAGGCGCCGAGGTCGATCAGTTTGCAGCGATGGGAGCAGAACGGACGGAATTCGCTTTTCGGGGTGAATTCGACGGGTGCGCCGCAGGTTGGGCATTCAACGGTTGGAATGTGGCTCATGCTTGGCCTCCGGATAAAGTCAGGTAAAAGTGATGCAGCCGTTCGACCTCGCTGTGCAGCCAGGCGAGGTCGCGGTCGTTGACGATCACATCGTCGGCACGGCTCACGCGGTCTTCGCGGCTCGATTGCGCCTTGAGGATCGCCTGGACCTGCTCGGCGCTGGTCTGGTCACGCTGCAGGGTGCGTTCGATCTGCAGTTGTTGCGGAGCATCGATGACCAGGATGCGCTGGGTCATCGCGTATTGGCCGGATTCTATCAACAACGGCGACACCAGAATCGCGTAGGGCGATTGTGCCAGCGCCAGATGATGGGCGATTTCCTCGCCGATCAATGGATGCAGCAAGGCTTCGAGCCAGCGACGCTCCTCGGGCACTTCAAAGATCAGTTTGCGCAGGGCGGCGCGGTCCAGCGTACCGTCGGCCTGCAACACGCCGGAACCGAAGTGTTCGGCAATTTTCGCCAGCGCCGGTCGGCCGGGCTCGACCACCCAGCGCGCCGCATGATCGGCATCCACCACATGCACGCCGAGGTCGATGAAGTGTTGGGCTGCCGCGCTTTTGCCGCTGCCGATGCCGCCGGTCAGGCCGAGGATCCAGGGTTTTTCCACAGGGGTATTCATTTCAAACCGACAAACTGCCAATAGAAGTCGGTCATTTGACCACCCCAGAGCAAGGCAATCCAGCCGGCAATTGCCAGGTAGGGGCCGAAAGGGATCGGCGTCGAGGTCTGCGCTTTGCGCAGACGCAGCACAATCACGCCGAGCAACGCGCCCACCAGCGAGGACAGCAGAATCGTCAGCGGCAGTATCTGCCAGCCGCCCCAGGCGCCGAGCAGCGCCAGCAGTTTGAAATCGCCATGGCCGATGCCATCCTTGCCAGTGATCAGCTTGAACAGCCAGAACACCGACCACAGCGCCATATATCCGGCCACCGCGCCCCACAGCGCATCGTGTAACGGCACAAATAACCCGAAACTGTTAACGATCAGCCCCAGCCATAACAGCGGCAGCACCAGCACATCAGGCAACAGTTGATGTTCGCTGTCGATCAGGCTCATCGCCAGCAACCCCCACGTCAGCACGATCAGCGCGCAGGCCGGCCAGCCAAAGCCCAGATGCCACGCAATGAAGGCTGACAGCAGGCCGCAGGCCAGTTCGGTCAGCGGATAGCGTTTACCGATCGGTGCAGCGCAGGCCGAACAGCGCCCGCGCAAGTACAGGTAACTGAGCAGCGGAATGTTTTCCCAGGCGCGGATTCGGTGTGCACAGTGCGTGCATTGGGAATGCGGCAACAGCAGGTTGTAGGTCGGCAACGCTTGATCCGCGGGCAAGCCGAGCACCTCATGGGCCTGCTCGCGCCAATCGCGCTCAAGCATTTTCGGCAGGCGCCAGACCAGTACATTGAGGAAGCTGCCGACCACCAGCCCCAGCAGCCACGCGGTGCAGACAAAGGCCAGCGGATACAGGGCGAAGAGTTCGTCGAGAGGCATGTCAGACCGCTGAGCCGAGTTGGAAAATCGGCAGGTACATGGCCACCACCAGCCCGCCGACGATCACTCCCAGCACCACCATGATGAACGGCTCCATCAGGCTGGTGAGGTTGTCGACCATGTTATCCACTTCCTCTTCGTAAAACCCCGCGACTTTGTCGAGCATGTCATCGAGGGCGCCGGACTCTTCGCCGATGGCGGTCATCTGCACCGCCATGTTGGGAAACACGCCCGTGCTGCGCATCGAGAAATTCAACTGCATGCCGGTGGAGACATCCTGACGCACGCGCAGCACGGCGCGTTTGAACACCACGTTGCCGGTGGCACCGGCCACCGAATCGAGCGCCTCCACCAGCGGTACGCCGGCGGCAAAGGTGGTCGACAGGGTGCGGGCAAAACGGGCGACGGCGGATTTATACATCAGCGTGCCCACCAGCGGCAGTTTCAACAGTAAGGTGTCGCGGCGATCGCGCAAGGCCTGGGATTTTTTCAAGGCATGGCGCAGGCCGAAAATGGCCGCCACCAACACCAGCAGCATCGCCCACCACCATTGCTGCATGAATTCCGAAAGGCTGATCACCATCAGGGTGAAGCCCGGCAGTTCGGCGCCGAAACCAGAGAAAACCGACTCGAATTGCGGCACGACCTTCACCAGCAGAATCCCGGTGACCACCGCCGCCACCAGCAACACGGCTGTCGGATAGGTCATGGCTTTCTTGATCTTCGCTTTGAGCGCTTCGCTCTTCTCCTTATACGTTGCGACGCGTTCCAACAGGGTGTCGAGGGCGCCGGACTGCTCGCCGGCGTCGACCAGGTTGCAGTACAGCTCGTCGAAGTACTGCGGCTTTTTGCGCAGCGCGGTGGCAAAGCTGTTGCCCGCCGCGACTTCCTGCTTCACCTCGTCCACCAGTTTGCGCATCGCCGGGTTTTCGAAGCCCTCGCCGATGATGTCGAACGATTGCAGCAGCGGAACACCGGCCTTCATCATTGTCGCCATTTGCCGGGTAAACAGGGCAATGTCGCGAACCTTGATGCGCTGACCGAAGCTGAGCAAGGACGCCGACTTCTTGCGCACCTTCCCGGGGGAGATCCCCTGTTTGCGCAACTGCGCCTTGATCAATGCCGGGGTTTGCCCGCTCAGTTCACCTGAGACTTTGCTGCCTTTGCGATCCGTACCTTCCCAGGCGTAGACGCTGATTTTCGCTGCCTTGGCCGCCATGTTCAGTCCTTGCTGACTCGGTTGATTTCCTCAAGGCTGGTAATGCCTTGCATGGCCTTGTGCAGTCCAGAGGTGCGCAAATCGTCGAAGCCGTCGCGGCGCATCTGGCTGTCGATTTCCAGTGAATTGCCCTCGGCCATGATCAGCCGTTGCAAGTCCGGTGTGTTTTTCACCACTTCATAAATCCCCACGCGTCCCTTGTAACCGCCGTTGCAGTGATCGCAACCGACCGGCTCGTAGATCGTGAAACTGCCGATGCGTTCCTCGGGGAAGCCTTCCTTGATCAGGGTTTCCCGAGGAATGTCGATGGGCTTTTTGCAGTGGCTGCACAATTTGCGCGCCAGCCGCTGGGCGATGATCAGGCTGACCGAGGTGGCGATATTGAAGCCGGGAATACCCATGTTGTGCAGGCGCGTGAGGGTTTCTGCGGCGCTGTTGGTGTGCAGGGTCGACAGCACCAGGTGACCGGTCTGTGCGGCCTTGATGGCGATTTCGGCGGTTTCCAGGTCGCGGATCTCGCCGACCATGATCACGTCCGGGTCCTGACGCAGAAACGAACGCAGCGCCTGGGCAAAGTCCAGGCCCTGCCGTGGATTGACGTTGACCTGGTTGATGCCTTCCATGTTGATCTCCACCGGATCTTCGGCCGTGGAGATATTGATGTCGACTGTATTGAGAATATTCAGGCCGGTGTACAGCGACACGGTTTTGCCGGAACCGGTCGGGCCGGTGACCAGAATCATCCCTTGCGGCTGCTTCAGCGCCGCCAGATACAAGGCTTTCTGCTCGGGCTCGTAACCCAGTGCATCGATACCCATCTGCGCGCTGGACGGGTCGAGAATCCGGATCACCACTTTTTCGCCCCACAGGGTCGGCAAGGTATTGACGCGAAAATCGATGGATTTGCTTTTCGACAGGCGCATTTTGATCCGCCCATCCTGGGGTTTACGCCTCTCCGAAATGTCGAGACTGGCCATCACTTTCAGGCGTGCGGCGATGCGCCCGGCCAACTGGATTGGCGGTTTGGCCACTTCGCGCAGCATGCCGTCGGTGCGCACCCGCACCCGATAATTTTTCTCGTAGGGTTCGAAGTGCAGGTCAGAGGAGCCGCTTTTGATCGCATCCAGCAGCATCTTGTGCACGAAGCGCACGACCGGCGCATCGTCGGCGTCGAGGCCGCCGATCGCGTCCTGCTTATTGTCGTCGACGGACTCGACGTCCAGCCCGTCGAGATCGACATCGGCCATTTCTTCGAGGCCGCTGGTGTGGGTCTCGAAAAACTTGTCGATGGCATCGCTGAGCTTGTCGTCCTCGACCAGAATCGCTTCGGTGCTCAGGCCGGTGCTGAACTGGATGTCGCTGATTGCCTGCTGGTTGCTCGGATCGGAGATACCGACAAACAGTTTATTGCCGCGTCGCCACAAGGGCAGGGCGCAATGCTGGCGCACCAGTTTTTCACTGACCAGACCTCTGGGCTGGGTTTCCTTGTCGAGGCAACCGAGGTCGAGCAGGGCCATGCCAAAATGTTCCGAAGCGATTTCGGCGATCTGCCGGCTTTTCACCAGCTTGTTGTGCACCAGATAATTGACCAGCGATACGCGATTGCGCTGCGCTTGTTGCCAGGCCTGCTGAGCGCCTGTTTCCGTGAGCAGTTCGGCCTGCACCAATTGCTTGGCCAGACCGCTCAGAGCGATGTCATTCATGGGGATTCCGCACGCTTGCCGTTCATGACTTATAGCCTAGTCAAGTGACAGCGCCAAACACGGCCGGTGCAGGTGACAAAAAGTGTCAGATAGTGCGGTTGCAGGTTGTAGGAAACCGCACTGTCAAACCCGCGCGCCCAGTGGGCGGGGCCTGAAGGCGTTGGCATGGGCTGTGCTGAGGCTTGTTCAGATCATGAGATTTCGACTCATGCCTGGAGTGTGTCTATGAAAAAACAACAAGGCTTCACATTGATCGAGCTGCTGATCGTGGTGGCGATCATCGGGATCCTGGCGACCATCGCCCTGCCGCAGTATACGAAGTACCAGGCGCGGTCGAAGGTGACGGCGGGGCTCGCGGAGATCAGTGCATTGAAAGTGCCGTTTGAGGACACGATCAACCAGGGCACCGATCCGACATTGACGCTGGTTGCAGGCAGTACCGCGGTGACCACCTCCAATTGCGCCGTGACGGCGTCGGGTACTGCTTCGACGGGCGCTGGCACAATCATCTGCACGATCAAAAACGCCCCCGGCCCGGTCCTCGACAAGACTATTACGCTGACTCGCTCGTCCGGCACCGGTGCTGGTGTGTGGACATGCGCAACCACCGTCGCCCCCGATTATTCGCCGAAAGGCTGCACTGCCAGCGGTACATAATCGCGGCCTGCCGATCGAATGCCCCGCGCTTGCGGGGCATTTTTTTATTCTCACCGCTTCAAAAAAGCTCTAATAATTTCAGCAGCTTATGAACTTTCCAAAAAACCGCAAGTTGCATGTGAAGATTGAGCGAGTCATGCATTTTGCATGAAAACGAAAACTGTGTGTTTTCATAAATCATTGTTTTTAAAGTGTTTTATCTTTTCGAAAAAGTTGGCACAGCGTTCGCAATATCTCCAGTAACCCTGCTGACAAGCGTTACAGCAGACTTCAAGTAAAACAGGAGTTACTCGTATGAAGAAGTTCGCTATCACTGCCGCTGCTACCGCTCTGACCCTGACCATGGCTGGTGGCGCTTTCGCCCAGACCACTCAGGCTACCCAGTCGCCAATGGTTCTGGCCGCCGGTGAAGTTACCGAAATGAAACAAGACACTAGTGACACTTGGATCACCACCAAGGTCAAAGCTGACCTGGTTACTGAAAAAGGCATTCCTGGCACTGACATCAAGGTTGAAACCAACAAAGGCGTTGTTTCCCTGTCGTCGACCACTGCAGTAACCGACGCGCAAAAAGAAACGGCTGTGTCCATCGCCAAGAAAATCAAAGGCGTCAAAGCGGTCTCCGCTGACGGCCTGAAGGCCGAGTAAGGCAAGGCTTCTCGCCTGGACCGGGAGAAGACGCGACAGGCGGGCCGAGCAATACGTCTGTCGCAACTTTAGAGTTCATGCGAACGGTCACAGGGATGTGACCATTACAGGCCCCGGCACTTGTGTCGGGGCCTGTTCTATTTCAGAGGCCACACAAAACAATGTAGGAGTGAGCCTGCTCGCGATAGCGGTCTGTCAGTTGGATGAGTGTTGACTGACAGACCGCTATCGCGAGCAGGCTCACTCCTAAAAGGGGGATGTTCTTCAATTACCGCGGTTGCTGCTGATCTGCCGCAGGCGATTGCCTTCGAAGCGCAGGTATTGGTACATGCCGTTGTTCGGGCCGTAGGTCCATTCTTCGACCTGAAACTCTTCGCGGCGATTGGCGCTGCGCTTGTAGCCCAGGACGTCACGGCTGACCGGTTCGCCACATTTTTGCAGGACCTCGCTTGAGCGGTCGCCAAGGCTGATCAACTGGCTGCCGCAGCGCAGGGTATCCGACGCTGACGCATGGCTGGCGGCACACGTCAGCGCGAGCACAGCCAGCCAGTGACGCGTTGTCATTCGGCATCCAGGTGCATTTGCGTTACCACCCGCCCATCGCTCTCGGCCTCGCCAAGATTGGCGTCGATGAAGTACACGCGGTCATCCTCAAGCTTGCCCTTGTCGACCAGGTAATCCTTGATCGTGCTGGCGCGATCCTGACCCAACTGCCGCAGCAGCACGTCGCTGCCGCTCCAGAACGCGATCACGCCTTCGCGCATTTTCGCCGTACGTTCTTCCTTGCCCAGATCCTTCCATTCAGCCGGCGGCTGGGTTTTCAGGCGGGTGCGATAAATGCCCTCAAGCAACGGGCCTTTCTCGCTGTCAGGCACTTGCAGCAGCGACGCCTGGGCCGGGACCTTGTCGCCACGGCGCTGGAGCATCTTGTAGTAGTTATATTGGTATTCCCGTTCCAGGCGCTGCTCGGCGAGTAGCGGGCCGTCGCTGCTTTTCGCGGCGGTGCCTTCGATTTCCAGGCGCAGGGCCGGACGTTCCTTGAGCGCTTGCGACAGTTTCACCAGCGCCGCTTCGGCGTCTTTGCTCAAGTCGCTGGAGCCCGGCGCGAAGGACACGGTGCCGAGGTCTTCGGAACCACCGCCACTGACCAGCCCGCCAATCATCTTGAATGGCGCGGCGGCGGCTTTGACGATCAGGTTGCGCAGGGTCTGCCAGACAATCGGCATCACGCTGAACTGAGGGTTATTGAGGTCGCCGGTCACCGGCAACTCGATGGAAATCTTGCCGTCGACGTCCTTGAGCAAGGCTATCGCCAGTTTCAGCGGCAGGCTGACAGCGTCCGGGCTGTCGACTTTTTCCCCAAGCTGCAATTGCTCGACCACCACTTTGTTGTCGGCTTTCAACTGGCCGTTGGTGATCAGGTAATGCAAGTCAAGATTGAGCCGGCCCTTGCGGATACGGTAACCGGCGAACTTGCCGGAGTAGGGCGTCAGGGTGGTCAGTTCGACCCGTTTGAAACTGGTGGCGATGTCGAGGCTGGCCATCGGGTCGAACGGGTTGACCGCACCCTTGATGGTCACCGGTGCATAACGATCGACCTTGCCTTTGATGTCGACGCTGGCCGGCTTCGCCTGACGACTGTCGATGGTGCCGATCTGACCGTTGAGCTGCTGCACGGCGGTGGCGAAGTTCGGTGTCAGGCTAAAGTCGGCGAAGTTGGCCGAGCCGTCGTTGATCGCAATCGCGCCGATGTGAATGCCCAGCGGTTTGTCTTTGCCGGCGGGTTTCGCGGCGGTCGTTTTTGTACCGCTGTCAGCCGGTTGCGCGATCAGCAGGTCGTCGATGTTGGTGGTGCGGTCATCGTTGATCATGAAGCGCGCATAGGGCTGGAACAGGTTGACCTTGTCGATCGACAGGCTGTCGCCGTGCTGGTAGTTCAAGCCTCCGACCACCACTTGCTGCCACTTGAGGAAGTCGCGGGTCTTGAGCGTGTCGAGGGTGTGCAACTGATCGATCTGCGCGCGGCCGGTGACGCTGAGCGCCAGCGGTTCGGTGCTTTTCAGGTTGACCTTCAGGTCACTGCCGAGCATGCCACTGCGCAGTTCCAGACGAATAAAGGGATTGATGTAGGACTGCGCGACACGCAGGTCGATGTCCTGGGTTTTGACGTTGAGCTGAGCATTGACCGGTGCCAGGTTGACCGTGCCGTCAGCGCTGATCTTGCCTTGCTTGCCCAGCCCGCTGTCGAGTCTGAGCTTGAAAGGCGAGCCGTTGAGGCTGTCGAAATCCTGCAGGTCAACGTTCAGCGGGGTGATATCCAGCGCCACCGCAGGCTTGGCGGAACGGTCGGCCAGGTGCACGGTGTAGTTGCGCAGTTGCACGTCTTTGATCAGCACCTGCCACGGTTTGCTTGGCGCAGTCGATTCAGGCTTGGGTGAGTCGGCGGCCGCCGGCGCATCGGCCGGCTCGGCGGCGGCATTGGCAGCGGGTTTCGACGGCTGGCTGGCGAACAGCTTCTGCCAGTCGAGTTGGCCGTCGGCTTCCAGCGCGGCCCAGGTTTCCAGTTTGTTGCTACGAATTTTGCCGACCAGCACTTGCTGCTTGGCCAGATCCACGGAGGTTTCGCTGACATCGAGGCGCTCTAGCTTCGCCAGCGGCCGGCCGTCCGGTGCCTTGATGGCGAACGGTGCAATGCTCACCGCTACATTGTTGAGCAGCAGTTCGGTCTGTTTCGACAGATTGAGTTTGTACTCGGTGCTGAGGCTGACCACGCCGTTCTCCAGCACCAGCGGCACCGCGTCGCGCACGTAAGGCCAGAACGCTTTCATCTGGCCGTCGGTGACTTTCAGTGTGCCTTCTGAGGTGAAGGGGATCAGGCTGAAGTTGCCGCTCCAGTCGATCCGCCCGCCTGCGGGGCCGATGGCGACCAGGGTCATGTCGGCGCTGTCTTCGGGCAGGGTGCTGAGGTTTTTCAGCTCGAAGCTGAGGTCGTCATAGAGGAACTCGATGGGCTCGCTGGGCCGCACGTCTTCGAAATGCACGACGCCGCCGGCCAGCTTGATGTTGTCGATGCGCAGCGGAAACGGCTTGGCGTCGGGATCGGCGGGTGTCGGCTCACTCGGCGGGATGTTGAACAGGCCGAGCAGGTTGAGCTTGCCGTCCTTGGCGAAAAGGATTTCGCTCTTGGGCTTGTCCAGCTCGATGTCCGACAGATGCAGCGCTTTGGTCCACAGGCTGTCGAGTTGCAGGTTGGCGTACAGACGGTCAAAGCCGACCTGTTCCTTGCCCGGTTCGCCAATCATCAGGCCCCACAGGGTGACTTCAAGACTGAACGGGTTCAATTCGATGCGCTGCAGGTGCGCCGGCACCGTCGCGTAGTTCGCCAGTTGCTGGTTGGCCACACGCAGGGCAATGCCCGGCAGGATCAGAAACCCCAGCAGGCTGTAGAGGGCCAGGGCGGTCAACAGGGCGCCAATCGCGCGAATCAATCCTTTGGGCATGTGCGGCTTCATCTGTCTGAATCGGAGTGCCTTGGAGTATGGCACGCGATTCTGGTTCCGAAGTGCTTGATGTGGGGGAGGATTGTTCAGTTTTATCTGTAGGAACAGATTCCCATTGTAGGAGTGAGCCTGCTCGCGATAGCGGTGTGTCAGTTACCGAAATTGCTGACTGACCCACCGCTATCGCGAGCAGGCTCACTCCTACAGGGGGTGTGGCGTCTTCGGAAAAATTGGCTAAAGCTGCAAGATGAGGGTTTTCAGCGGTGGCTGCTGATCCAGCGACGGGAAGTCGGCGCCCGGTGTCATTACGCTCCAGTCGCGTACCGGTCGCCCGGCTTTCTCGGCGCAACGCAGCACTTGCTCGCGCCAGTCGTCCATGCTGACTTTCGCCAGGTTGTTGCAGCAGATCAGCACGCCGTTGTCAGCGGTGGTCAGCAGGGCCGGTTTGAGCAGGCTCTGATAGTCGCGCAGCAGATCGACGGTGCCGAATGCGCTCTTGGCCCAGGCCGGCGGGTCGAGCAGAACCAGATCGTATTGACGTTGTTCGAGGCGCTGATAGCCCGGCAATTTCTGCCCGCGGCGCTGACTGATCGGCAGGCCGGCGAGCTGGCGGATCGCCGGGAAGTAATCGGACTGAATGAATTGCATCGGCGGCAGTTGCGGATTGAGTAACCCGTTTTCGCGGCCGACCGCCAGATTGCCCTCGGCGAAATCCAGGTTGCACACCTCGCGCGCACCGCCAGCCGCAGCACTGAGGCCTACGCCGCAGGTGTAGGCGAACAGGTTGAGTACGCTTTTGCCCTGGGCGTGATCCTTGACCCAGCCGCGCGTGTTGCGCAGGTCGAGGAACAGCAGCGGGTCCTGCCCGGCATGACGTCCGCGCACCCGGTAGTTCAGGCCCCATTCGTGGCCGACCAGATCCGCCAGTGCCGCGTCATCCGCGGTGTAAACGCTGTCTTCGCGATCGATTCGCGAGTTGCCACGGGAACGATCGTTGTAGACCAGCAGGGTGTCGAAGCCCAGTGTCTGGTTGACCATCGCATGCAGTTGCAGCAGCTCATCTCGCTCCAGCGACTGATGGAAACTCTGCACCAGCAGTTGCGGACCGTAGCGATCAATCGTCAGGCCGCCGGCACCTTCCTGGCTGCCGTGGAACAGGCGATAGCAATCGGTGCCCTGGCTGTGCAGGGTCGCGAGCAGGTCCTGACGTTGATCGAGGGCGGCGCGCAGCGCCTGATTCAAGGAAGACATGCGGGCGCCTTGCTGAGGGGAATTGGGGCGCGGGAGTTTAACAGTTTGCCGGGCGATGGCGTGATGGCCTTCGCGAGCAGGCTCGCTCCCACAGTGCAATCCATTCACCTGTGGGAGCGAGCCTGCTCGCGAAGCTTTTCAAGCTATTGATTCAAACGCTTGTCGACCAGCTCCTGCACCACACTCGGATCCGCCAGCGTCGACGTATCGCCCAGACTGTCCAGCTCATTGCAGGCGATCTTGCGCAGGATGCGTCGCATGATTTTGCCCGAACGGGTTTTCGGCAATGCCGGTGCCCACTGGATCAGGTCCGGTTTGGCAAAGCTGCCGATTTCCTTGCTGACATGGGCCAGCAGGTCTTTTTTCAACGCGTCATTGGCTTCGGTGCCGTTCATCGGCGTGACAAATGCATAGATGCCCTGACCTTTGACGTCATGGGGATAACCGACCACCGCGGCCTCGGCGATGCTGTCGTGCAGCACCAGCGCGCTTTCCACTTCGGCAGTGCCGATGCGGTGGCCGGAGACGTTGATCACGTCGTCAATGCGCCCGGTGATCCAGTAATCGCCATCCTCGTCACGCCGCGCGCCGTCACCGGTGAAGTAGTAGCCGGGATAAGGTTTGAAGTAAGTGTCGATCATCCGTTGCGGGTCGCCATAAACGCTGCGGATCTGCGCCGGCCAGCTCGATTTGATCGCCAGCACGCCGCTGCCGGCGCCTTTGATTTCCTTGCCCACTTCATCCAGCAACACCGGTTGCACGCCGAACATCGGTTGCGTCGCGCAGCCCGGTTTGATCCGTTGTGCGCTGACCAGCGGGCTAAGCATGATGCCGCCGGTTTCGGTCTGCCACCAAGTGTCGACGATTGGGCAGCGCTGCTCGCCGACCACGTTGAAATACCATTCCCACGCTTCCGGGTTGATTGGCTCACCGACGCTGCCGAGCAATCTGAGGCTGGCGCGCGAAGTTTCCTTCAACGGGCCAGCACCTTCACGCATCAACGCGCGCAGGGCGGTGGGCGCTGTGTAGAAGATGTTGACCTTGTGCTTGTCGATCACCTGCCAGAAACGCGCGCTGCTTGGATAGCTCGGCACGCCTTCGAACATCAGCGTGGTTGCACCGTTGGCCAGCGGCCCGTAGACGATGTAACTGTGGCCGGTGACCCAGCCGACGTCGGCGGTGCACCAGAACACCTCGCCGTCGCGGTAATCGAGTACGTATTTGAAGGTCATCGCCGCCTGCAGCAAATAGCCGCCAGTGGTATGCAGCACGCCTTTGGGCTTGCCGGTGCTGCCGGAGGTGTAGAGGATGAACAGCGGGTCTTCGGCGTCCATCGGCTCGGGCGGGCAATCGTCGCCAACCTCGCGCACGGCCTGGTGATACCAGAGGTCGCGGCCCTCGACCCAGTCGACTTTGCCCCGGGTGCGCTCGACCACCACGACGCTGCTGACGTTCGGGCAACTTTGCAGGGCTTTATCGACGTTGCTCTTCAACGAGACAACGCGGCCGCCGCGCACGCCTTCATCCGCGGTGATCACGGTGCGGCAATCGGCATCGAGGATACGGTCGCGCAGGGAGTCCGGGGAGAAGCCGCCGAACACCACTGAATGAATCGCACCGATCCGCGCGCAGGCGAGCATCGCGTAAGCGGCTTCGGGGATCATCGGCATGTAGATGCACACTCGGTCGCCTTTTTTCACGCCACGGCTTTTTAGCACGTTGGCCAGTCGGCAGACATGCTGGTGGAGTTTTCGGTAGGTGATTTGCGCCGATTCGGCCGGGTCGTCGCCTTCCCAGAGCAGGGCGGTCTGCTCGCCGCGTTGTTCCAGGTGGCGGTCGATGCAGTTATGACTGACGTTGAGCTTGCCACCGACAAACCAGGCCGCTTCACCGGTTTTCAGGTCATAGCGCTGAACGGTCTGCCATGGCGTACTCCAGTCGAGAAAACGCTTGGCCTGTTCGGCCCAGAAGGTGCTGGGGTGTTCAATCGATTCGCGGTACAGGCGCCGATACTCGTCCTGACTCAACTGCGCAGCCTGGCGCACGGCATCGGCTTTGGGGAACGTGCTGATATCGAACATGACGGTTCCTTATTCTTGTGGTGCGACAGGAATAAAGATGCGCCGATGGGCGGAAGGGTTCAAGCCGGAACAGAAATCCGATTGCGGATGTTGAATTCAGGTGTACACAAAACGACTGTGGGAGCGGGCTTGCTCGCGAATGCTGTGTCTCAGTCAACAAAGAGGCTGAATGATCCACCGCATTCGCGAGCAAGCCCGCTCCCACATTGGCAATGTGTCGCCCACAAGTTCGTGGGCAACCTATTTACATCACCCGCGATGACGCCCACGGAAGTAGTTGATCAGGCCCTGGGTCGAAGCATCGTCAGCCACGGTCTCATCGCTGCCGACCAGACGGTTGTAGACGCCTTTGCCCAGCTCCTTGCCCAATTCCACGCCCCACTGGTCGAAGGCGTTGATGCCCCAGACCACGCTTTGCACGAACACTTTGTGTTCATACATGGCAACCAGTGCGCCGAGGCGACGCGGGCTGATGCGCTCGACCACCAGGGTGTTGCTCGGACGGTTGCCCGGGATCACCTTGTGCGGTGCAAGTTTGCGCACGTCTTCCTCGTCCATGCCCTTGTCGCGCAGTTCGGCTTCGGCTTCCGGCAGGGTCTTGCCGAGCATCAGCGCCTGGCTCTGCGACAGGCAGTTGGCGTACAACCACTGGTGGTGGTCAGAAACCGGGTTGAAGCTGACGATCGGCACGATGAAGTCGGCCGGGATCAGTTGGGTGCCCTGGTGCAGCAACTGGTGGTAGGCGTGCTGACCGTTGCAGCCGACGCCGCCCCAGATCACCGGACCGGTGTCGGTGGACACCGAGGTGCCGTCCTGACGCACGCTCTTGCCGTTGGATTCCATGTCCAGCTGTTGCAAGTGCTTGGTGATGTTACGCAGGTAGTGGTCGTACGGCAGGATCGCGTGGCTTTGCGCGCCCCAGAAGTTGCCGTACCACACGCCGAGCAGGGCCAGCAGCACCGGCATGTTCTGTTCGAACGGCGCGGTCTGGAAGTGCTGGTCCATGGTGTAGGCACCGGACAGCAGTTCCTTGAAGTTGGACATGCCGATCGCCAGGGCTATCGGCAGACCGATCGCCGACCACAGCGAGTAACGACCGCCGACCCAGTCCCACATCGGGAAAATGTTTTCTTCGCGGATGCCGAAGGCCACGGCCGCCGCGTTGTTGCTCGATACGGCGATGAAGTGACGATACAGCTCGGCTTCCGAACCACCCTGGGCCAGGTACCAGGCGCGTGCCGCCTGAGCATTTTTCAGGGTTTCGAGGGTGTTGAAGGATTTCGACGAAACGATGAACAGCGTGGTTTCGGCGCGCAGTTTCTGCGTCAGCTCGTGGAACTCACTGCCATCGATGTTCGCCAGGTAATGGCACCGCACGCCTTTCTGCGCATAGGACAGCAGCGCTTCGGAGACCAGCTCAGGGCCGAGGAACGAGCCGCCGATGCCGATGTTGACCACGTCAGTGATCGGCTTCTCGGTGTAACCGCGCCACAGACCGTCGTGGATGCGGCCGACCAGGTCGGTGATCTGGTTCAGCACCTTGTGCACTTCCGGCATCACGTTGACACCGTTGACCGACAACTTGTCGCCTACCGGGCGGCGCAGGGCAGTGTGCAGGGCCGGGCGACCTTCGGAAGCGTTGACGATTTCACCGTCGAACAGCGCTTTGATCGCGCCCTTGAGATCGACTTGATTGGCCAGACCCACGAGCAGGTTGCGGGTCTCGGCGTTGATCAGATTCTTCGAATAGTCGAGAAACAGTCCGCAGCTGCTGAGGGTGAACTGATTGAAACGCTGCGGATCGGCGTTGAAGGCTTCGCGCATGCTGAAATCCTGCATGGCTTGGCGGTGATCTTTCAACGCTTGCCAGGCAGGCAGAGCGGTAACGTCATGAGGAGTGCGGTAGTACGCCATCGCTGCGGTTTTCCTTTTTACTTGAACGGCCTTTTGAACACGGAACAGATCCACCACGCCGCGCTCGGCGTGGGATCAACTGTGTCGACACGATTTCTGGACACAGGGCGAATACAGTAAACCTCGCGCTGCGTTCTGTCTTGACTTTGTCTGACCAGATCCCTGTACTTTTTTAACATTCGAACAGGGATTTGGCCGACAAACGGAGAGGGACGGCTGCTGCGGTGGCTCAGGCGAGCTGAACCGGGATGGCGTTGCTGGTGTGGCTCAGTTCATTGCCCGGCGCCATGTACAGCATGCGCGGTTTGAAGTTGAGCAGTTCGGCTTCGCTGTAGTGAGCGTAGGCACAGATGATCACGCGGTCGCCGACCCTGGCCTTATGAGCGGCGGCGCCATTGACCGAAATCATCCGCGAACCTTCTTCGCCGCGAATCGCATAGGTGGTGAAGCGCTCGCCGTTGTCGACGTTATAAATCTGGATCTGCTCGTACTCGCGAATGCCGGACAGGTCCAGCCACTCGCCATCGATGGCGCACGACCCTTCGTAATCGAGCACCGCATGGGTGACTTCGGCGCGGTGCAGTTTGGCCTTGAGCATGATCGCGTGCATGAGGGGTTTTCCCGGGTTGGAATCGAACGGCGGGCAGTGTGCCTGAAGGCCTGGGGGGCGGCAATATGGCTGAAACGAGTTCTCCAGAACGCCGCAAACCTTGTAGGAGTGAGCCTGCTCGCGATAGCGGTCCGTC